>CAZBOF010000228.1:0-4661 GCA_964493285.1 uncultured Rhizobacter sp.
TGCGCGACACCCCCAAGACCGAGCACCGCAGAGCAGTCCGGCAACGCCGGACCGCTCGCGTCGGGTCGCCTTTTCTTGGTTACTTCTTTTGGCGAAGCAAAAGAAGTAACTCGGCCGCCGGGCCGAATTCCCGGCGCGGCCTCTCCCAGTGAACAACCACCACGACAAAGCGACCCAACAGCCGGACCCGCCTCACGAGGCAAACAACCACCACAAAAACGCCTGCCAACGCGCCGCCGATGAAGACAACCCACCCTCATGCCTCCGCACTCCGCCCCTTCATCGCAAAGATCCCCTGCGGCCTCTTCTGGATGAACACCACGATGAACACGAGCACCATGATCTTGGCGAGCACCGCCCCCTGCCAACCTTCGAGCAGCTTGTTCAGCACCCCCAGCCCCAGCGCCGCATACACCGTCCCGGCCAACTGCCCCACCCCGCCGAGCACGACGACCATGAACGAATCGACGATGTAGCCCTGACCCAGGTCGGGCCCCACGTTGCCCACCTGCGACAAGGCGCAGCCCGCCAGACCGGCGATGCCCGAGCCGAGCGCAAAGGCGTAGGTGTCGATGAGGGCGGTGTTGACACCCACGCAGGCGGCCATCTTGCGGTTCTGCGTGACACCGCGCACAAACAGGCCCAACCGGGTGCGGGCAATCAGCAGCGACACCCCTGCGAGCGCCAGCACCGCGAACACGACGATCGCGATGCGGTTGAACGGCAGTGTGAGGTTGCTCAACACCTCGACCCCACCGGACAGCCACGCCGGATTTTCGACTTGCACGTTCTGCGCGCCGAAGATCGAACGCACCGCTTGCATCAGCACCAGGCTGATGCCCCAGGTGGCCAGCAGCGTCTCCAACGGACGACCGTACAACCAGCGGATCACGGTGCGTTCGAGCACCGCCCCCGCCAACGCGGCGGCCATGAACGAGACCGGTATCGCGACCAGGATGTAGGCGTCGAACAGACCCGGCGCGTAGGTCTTGAAGAGGTTCTGAACGAGGTAGGTGGCATACGCGCCAATCATCATCAGCTCGCCGTGGGCCATGTTGATCACACCCATCAGCCCGTAGGTGATGGCCAGCCCCAGGGCCACCAGCAGCAAGATGCTCCCCAGGCTGACGCCGGTGAACATCACACCCAGACGTTCGCCCCAGGCCAAGCGGGACTCGACGGCGCCGAGCGCCTGGTTCAGCTGCGCGCGCACGGCAGCGTTGTCTTCGCCCCCTTGATCTGCGGGCTTCAACCGTTCCAGCAGCAACGTTCTCGTCGCCGGTGTCAGGCTGTTGGCCAGCGCGGCGGCGGCGTCCAGGCGCTTGCCCGCGTCGGGCGACGCGATGAGTGCCGCGGCGCGCACCTGTTCGAGCTGTTCTTTGAGCGCGGTATCGGTCTCGGCAGCCAACGCCTTCTCGATCAACGGCAGGCGAGATTCGTCGGCTTCGTCTTTCAGGGCGCGCACGGCTTGGCGACGCGCCGACATGTCGGCGGAAAAAAGATTCAGTGCCGCCAACGCGTTTTCCAACTCACGGCGCATCTGGTTGCTGTTGACGACGTCTTCCGCGTCGCCCGGCACCGTGGTTGGCGCGCCGGTGGCCGCATCGACCGCCCCGTCTCTGTTCAGCACCACCACCTTGTCGGCCGTGAACTTCACCGCGTCGCCCAACAGCGCGCGCAGGAACTCGGCGAGCCCAGCATCGTTGCGCGCCAGTGCATCCGCCATCGCGGCGATGCGTTCGTCGTTCTCGCCGACGGCGATGGCACGCGCCTGCTCCTGCGTCAGCGCGCATGCTGGCGCCACGAGGCCGAGAGCGCCGGTGATCACCAGCGAGAAAGTCACGATCAAAAGCCGAATGGCGCGCATGAAAGGCGGGGTTGTTGGATGCCGTCAGGGTAGGCAATCCCGGTGTTTCCACCCATACGCCAAATGGCGTAGTAATCACTCACCCCATCGAAACGGCGGTCGAAAGTCGCGCTGCCTGACTGCGTTACATACTCGTTACCCCAACGGTCTCGCTTCGTGCCCAGAATTCCAGTCATCGAAACACATCGCCAGGCCTTTGACACTGGTGAACTGCCACATGGCTGCTCTCCCGAATCATCTGCGCACACTTGTTGCCAGTGCGGTTACTTTGTGCATGTTGAGTGCCTGCGGAGGCAGCGACCGCGGGACCGCTCCGGGGTCACCTGCACCCGCGCCAGCTCCGGCTCCAGCTCCAGCTCCTGCTCCTGCTCCAGCTCCAGCTCCAGCTCCTGCTCCAGCTCCTGCTCCGGCTCCCGCACCGGCTCCGGCTCCCGCACCGGCTCCCGCTCCCGCTCCCGCTCCCGCTCCCGCTCCTGGCACCGCCGCCCTGGGTGCGCCGACAGCGACCCGCTTCAACGGCATTGCGACCATCCAGGACCGGCTGCATCGCGTCGCCTTGCACGCATTGGATGCGAGCCCCGGCACCTTGCCGACTGCGTTGGCGGCCGAGCGGCTGCCGTTGATTCCAGGCATCAAGGTGATGACCCGCCGCGATGCGTTGCTCGTGTACCTGCCCAACGTGCTCGGTGCCGGCGACTACCGGGTCTATGCCGTCACCAGCGGTGTGAACTTCACGCAAACAAGCGCTGGCGTGCAGCCGCGCGGTGCCCTGATTTCCTGTGCCGGCTTCCGGCGCCGCAGCTACGACCTGGAACTGCAGGGCGCCACGCCCTGGCGTGAACTGCTGCAAGCTGTCGAACTCCCGGGCTTGTCACAAACCGGCACCTACAACATCGTCGTGGAGGCCACGCGCACGCCCTGTCCCTTCACGGGCATGCTGGCTGCCCACGACGCCAACATCACGCAATCCGACGCGGGCGCGCCTTGGGGCTACTCCGCAGCGTTTCGCAGCCCGGCCACCGTGATGGCGCAATACGGCAACGAGATCATCAACGGCCACGGTGCGGCCACGTCGTGGAACGATCGCAACAATGTGAACATCACGCGTGGCCGCCCGGTGTCGCCCACGAGCACCGAGATCCCGAGGGACCCGGTCGTGATCGCGCGCAGCGCCATTACGCTCACCTTGCCCGCGATGGACGAAGCGATGAACGGCCCGATCTTCGACGTCGGTCCCAACGCTGTCTTCGATGACTTCAGCAACGATCTGGCGATAGCACCCAGCGCGATCCAGCACAACAGCGAGTTCGGCGACAACTGGGCGGTGAATCCGCTGGCCACCATCCCCGGCAAGTGGACGTTCTGGGGCAATCTCGTTCAGCCGGCCGACGGAGAATCCGGCCGCAACACCAACACCCGCGGCTTTCAGGCCTTTCAGCGCCACGGGCGGCTGTACACCACGTTCGGCGACTATGCGCAGTGCTGCGCGGCGAGCGCCTTCTTCTCGTCGCTGGAGACGCTGCCCCAGGAGCTGGACGACACGAAGTACGCGCATTCGTTCTTCCGCGTGAACTCCGATGCCTCGACGCGCCGGTATTGGGTCTGGCTGATGTGCGGCGCATCCACGCGCGAGGAACTGGTTGATCCCACGACGCGCATGCCCCGGTTCAGGCCCCTGCTCGACCCGGGCTTCCATAGCCCCCGAGGCACGGCCCCCAATTCGTTCACGGGGCGCAATCCCAGCACGCGCCATGGCAACGAACCGGCCTCTTCGACGCGCTACGACAAGGAGTGCGTGCAGTTCTTGCAGGACGGCATTGCGGAGCCCCGCTGGCCCGCTTCGCAGAGTCGCGAACGCTCAGCGTCGCGCCTGGTGCTGAGCCTGAACCCCAGGGGTGTCGCGCAGGGCGTGGTCTCCTACGGTTCGGGCCCCGACTGGTGGCAACCCAATTTCCCGGGCTACCCAACGCGGACCGATGCCAGCGGCAACTACGCCGGCCCGATGATGGAGCCGTTCGACCAGATCAATCTGCTGACGCACTTCGACGTCTTCGTGCGGCCCGATCGTCTCGTCGTGTACGTCAATGGACGACAGGCCATTTGCGCCGACATCAGCGATCGCCCGCTGACCATGAGATACGGCCTGATGATGTACGGCAGCTTTCTGTACCACAGCTCTGCCGAGCTGAGCGAAGCGGAAGACGCCAGGGCCGCGAGCTATCAGTACACGCTGAACACGCCCATCGCCGACACGCGCGCGTGGGACGCCGTCGGCCACAGCGAAAAAATCGACATCCCGCCGCAGCTCGCCTTCAACGCGGCGATGTGCAAGAAGCCGCTGAGCACCGCGGTGAGATAAAGCCTGAACGACACGAGCGCACGTGCAACCGTGCGCCGTGCCGAATTGGGCCCGGGGTGCGCCTGTGGAATGCCCCGCATGCGGCGGCCAGCACGGCACCTGGCGCACCGGCGGCAGCGTGCTGTTCGTGGCCGGCGCCCCGCTCGCGGATCGGCTGGGGCAGCTTGCCCTGAGTCGCCCAGCCCTTGCCGCGCGGACGGATTCGGGTCGCACGCCCAAAGAAAAGGCCCGCCTCGCACTGCGAGACGAGCCATGGCCATCGACAGGAAAGTCGACTACTTCTTCGCTACCGACGCGCTCTTCTCCGGCTCGTCCTTCTTCTTGTCGTTGCCTTCGATGTACGGGCTCCAGGGCTTGGCCTTCACAGGCGCCGGCGTTTTCCAGACCACGTTGAACTGGCCGTCGGCCCGCACTTCGCCGATGAACACCGGTTTG
>CAZBOF010000229.1:0-4608 GCA_964493285.1 uncultured Rhizobacter sp.
ACGACTCCATGATCGGCAAGATCATCACGCACGGCGACACGCGCGAGCAAGCGCTGGCACGCATGCGGATTGCGCTGTCCGAAACCGTCGTGGAAGGCATCCTCACCAACATTCCGCTGCACCGTGAACTGATGGCCGATGCCAAGTTCATCGAAGGCGGCACCAGCATCCACTACCTGGAAGGCTGGATGAGCGAGCACAAGCGCTGACATGGTCGAGTTGCTGCTGCTGGTGCCCGAATCGCTCGTCGAGCCCGTCTCCGATGCGCTGATGGATGAGCTGGAGGCACTGGCCGTCTCGGTCGAGGACGCCGACGCCAACACCGGCGACGAGCGCGCACTCTTCGGCGAGCCCGGAATGCCCCCCCCACGCGGCGGCTGGCACCGCTCGATCGTGAAGGCGCTCTTTTCCGACGACGAGCAAGCCACCGCATCAGCCACGTTGCTGCTGGCCCAGGAATGGGCCACCGATGTCCATCTCCAATCGCTGCAGCAGGTGCCCGACGAAGACTGGGTACGCCTGACGCAGTCGCAGTTCACTCCGGTACAGATCACCTCCTCGTTCTGGATCGTCCCCAGCTGGCATGACGCACCGGCCGGTGCGCAGCAGATCATTCGGCTCGATCCGGGCCTTGCCTTCGGGACCGGAACCCATCCCACCACCCGCATGTGCCTGCGCTGGCTGGCCCACCATGCGCAAGCTTGGCCACGTGTGCTCGACTATGGCTGCGGATCCGGCATCCTCGCGATCGGTGCCGCCTTGCATGGCGCGCGTCACATCGACGCCGTCGACATCGACCCAGCCGCAGTCGAAGCCACTCGCAGCAACGCCCACGGCAATGGCGTCCAGCTGAACCCGGGTCTGCCGCCGCTGGCGCAAGGTCCCTACGATCTGGTGCTGGCCAACATCCTGGCCACGCCCTTGAAGCTGCTGGCGCCCCTGCTCTGCACCCACGTGCAAGCGGGCGGGGAGCTGGTGCTCGCCGGCATCCTCGAACGCCAGGCGGAGGAACTGCGCGACGCCTACGCGCCCTGGCTCCCGCTTCAGGTCAGCGATCACGAAGACGGCTGGATTCTGATGACCGCCCGCCGCACCCCGTGAGGCGCGTGGCATGATTTCCCCATGAGCCTGGCCACCCGATGCACCTCCTGCGGAACCGTCTTCCGTGTGGTCCAGGACCAGCTGAAAGTCTCCGAAGGCTGGGTGCGTTGTGGCCGCTGCAACGAAGTCTTCAATGCCATCGAGGGCCTGTTTGACCTCGAGCGCGACGCTCCACCGAACTGGAAACCGCCACCCGCACCGCCCGCCCCCCTCGCTGCGGCAATCACGCACGCTTTCGAGACGCAGCCCGAAGCCCCGGAAGACGAAGACGAGGTGTTCCAGCTGAGCGACGGCGACCGCGTGCATTCGCGCTTCTTCCACCCGGAACAGGCCGACGTCGACCACACGCCCGCGCAATCGGTGAAAGAACGCGACCGCGTCGATTTCGCCGATGCCCGTTTCAATACCGCCTTGCTCGCTGACGGCGCCACGCCCGAGCCCGACGAACCCGCACCCACCGGCATCGAGCGATCGTCGGTGAAGGCGGCACGGGCCAAGATCGAGGCCGCGCGCCGCGGCCCCGATTTCGTGCAACAGGCCAAGCGACGTGAACGCTGGCGCAGCGCACCCGTGCGGGCAGCGCTCGCAAGCACCGCCCTGATGGCATGCCTGCTCCTCGTGGCGCAGGCTGCGTATCACTTTCGCGACGTGCTGGCGGCCCAATCGCCCACCGCACGCACCTGGCTCACCGCCGGTTGCACCTGGCTGAACTGCACCCTGCAAGCGCCCAAGCGCATCACCGATCTCACGGTGGAGAGCAGCGCGCTGTCACCCGACCCGCAAGGCACCGGGTATCGACTGTCGGTGGTGCTGCGCAACCGCGGGAACCTCGGACTCGCGATGCCGTGGGTCGACCTGACCCTGACCGACCCGACCGGGCAACTCGTGGCGCGCCGCGCCCTGAAACCCGGCGACTTCCAGACCGGCACCCCGATCCTCGACGCCAACAGCGAGTCCACCCTGCAGCTGGCATTGACCACGACAGGGGCCCAACGCCTCAGCGGCTACACCGTCGAGATCTTCTACCCCTGACTCTTTCTCTCCCAGCGCGCCGGCACCTCCAGAGTCGCGCGCATCAACTCCGGAGCTTCCATGCCAGCCTTGATCTGCGGGTCACTCGCCTTCGACACCATCACCACCTTCCCCGGGCGCTTTGCGGAGCAGATCCTTCCAGAGCAAGTGCACATCCTCAATGTCTCGTTCCTCGTGCCAACGCTGCGACGAGAGTTCGGCGGATGCGCGGGCAACATCGCCTACACCCTGCATCAGCTCGGCGGCGAGCCCTGGGTGATGGCCGCGGTGGGGCCCGACGGGCAAGACTATCTCGACCGCTTCAAGGCGTGGGGTGCCAGTACCGAGTTTGTCCGCGTGGTCGATGACAGCTACACCGCGCAGGCAATCATCATCACCGACACCGACAACAACCAGATCACCGCCTTCCACCCGGGTGCCATGCAGTCGGCCCATCTCAGCGCCGTGCCCGCCGGGCGTGACATCCGCGTGGGAATCATTGCCCCCGATGGCAGGGACGCCATGATCCAGCACGCTGCCCAGTTCGCGCAGGCTGGCATCCCCTTCATCTTCGATCCCGGGCAGGGGCTGCCGATGTTCAACGGCGACGAGCTGAACACCTTCATCCAGCAAGCCAGCTGGGTCACCGTCAACGACTACGAGGGACGCATGCTCGCCGAACGGACCGGACGCTCGCTGGCGGCATTGTCCGAATCGCACCTGCACGGGGTGATCGTGACACTCGGGGCAAACGGCTGCGAAGTCTGGCAGCAAGGTCAGCGCACCCACGTGCCGGGCGTCCAGGCCGCAGAGGTGCTCGACCCGACCGGATGCGGCGACGCATTTCGCGGTGCGCTGCTCTACGGGCTGGAGCGCGGGTGGGATCTGACGCGGTGCGTCGAACTCGGAAACCGCCTCGGCGCGCTGAAGATCGCGTCGCGCGGTGGACAGAATCACCTCATCGACCGCGCAGCCCTGGGCTTGTGAGATCGGTGGGGCATGCTCGGTGACAGAGAGGGAGCCCCTCTTGAAATAAAAAAACCCGGCCGAAGCCGGGTTTCGTACTAACTGACCCGCTCCATTCAGGGCTTGGCGCCCGTCGGGAACGGCCACGCTGCAGCAGGGCTCAGCGCGGTCTTGGCAGCAGGGGCTGCAGGCTTTGCCGCAGGAGCAGCGGGCTTCTTGGCAGCGGGCTTCTTGGCCGCCTTCTTTGCAGCCGGCTTCTTGGCCGCAGCCTTCTTCGCAGCCGGCTTCTTGGCCGCAGCCTTCTTGACCGCTGGCTTCTTGGCCGCGGCCTTCTTCACTGCTGGCTTCTTGGCCGCAGCCCGTTTCGCAGCCGGCTTCTTGGCCGCAGCCTTCTTGACCGCTGGCTTCTTGGCTGCAGCCTTCTTCACTGCAGGTTTCTTGGCCGCAACCTTCTTGACCGCCGGCTTCTTCTTCGCTGCTACCTTCTTAGCAGGCGCCTTCTTGGCCACAACCTTCTTGGCTGCCGGCTTCTTCGCTACGACCTTCTTGGCCGGAGCCTTCTTCGCTGCAGCCTTCTTTGCCGGAGCTTTCTTTGCCGCGGGCTTCTTCGCCGCAGCCTTCTTTGCAGTTGCCATTACATTTCTCCTTGATCAAGTTGATAAAGCACTGCATTGCGCCGGCTGACCGGTGCTCCGCAGCTATTCACCGCCCGAAAGTCTGCCCAGGAGGGGCGCCCCGGTGCGATGAATGGGGTTGCCGACCGTTTCCCACCGCTTCTGTGTCGGTGGATACAAACGGCCTGCGAATCTTGATCTGCCACATACGACCTGCTGCCTCTTGCGCTGCTGAAGCGTCAATCCCAGGAGAGCGCGCCACCGGACTGGTACTCGATGACGCGGGTTTCGAAGAAATTGCGCTCCTTCTTCAGGTCAATCATTTCGCTCATCCAGGGGAACGGGTTTTCCTCGTTCGGGAAGAGCTCTTCCAAACCGATCTGCGTTGCACGCCGATTGGCGATGTAGCGCAGATAACCTTTGAACATGGATGCGTTCAACCCCAGCACGCCACGCGGCATGGTGTCTTCGGCATACCGGTACTCGAGTTCAACCGCCTTCATGAACAGCGCCTTGATCTCGGCTTTGAACTCTGCAGTCCACAGGTGCGGGTTCTCGAGCTTCACCTGGTTGATGAGATCGATGCCGAAATTGCAATGCATCGACTCGTCACGCAGGATGTATTGATACTGCTCGGCCGCGCCGGTCATCTTGTTCTGCCGACCCAACGCCAGACTCTGCGTGAAGCCGACGTAGAAGAACAAGCCTTCCATCAGGCAAGCGAAAACAATCAGCGACTTGAGCAGCGTGCGATCGTTTTCCGGCGTACCGGTGTGGAAGTGGGGGTCCATGATCGCGTTGATGAACGGGATCAGGAACTCGTCCTTGTCGCGGATCGACTTCACTTCGTTGTAGGCGTTGAAGATCTCGCTCTCATCGAGCCCCAGCGACTCCACGATGTACTGATAGGCGTGGG
>CAZBOF010000230.1:0-4570 GCA_964493285.1 uncultured Rhizobacter sp.
CACGCTGCCGAGCTTGAGCATCGCGATCCGCCCGCACAGCGCCTCGGCTTCTTCCAGATAGTGGGTGGTCAGAAGCACCGTGTGGCCTTGCTTGTTCAGGCGCGCCACGAACTGCCACAGGGTCTGGCGCAATTCCACGTCCACCCCGGCGGTGGGCTCGTCGAGCACGATCACCGGCGGCCGATGGACCAGTGCCTGCGCCACGAGGACGCGGCGCTTCATGCCGCCGGACAACTGGCGCATGTTGGCATCGGCCTTGTCGGCCAGGCCCAAACCCTGCAGCAATTCGTCGATCCAGGCGCCGTTGTGGCGCACGCCGAAGTAGCCGCTCTGGATGACCAGCGTTTCGCGCACGCTGAAGAACGGGTCGAACACCAGCTCCTGGGGCACGATACCCAAGGCGCGGCGGGCCGCGGCGTAGTCGTCCACCACGTCGTGGCCCAGCACGCTGACGCTGCCGCCGCTGGCCCGCGAGAGACCGGCCAGGATGCTGATGAGGGTGGTCTTGCCGGCGCCGTTCGGCCCCAACAGGCCGAAAAACTCACCGGGCTGGATATCGAAGCTGACGCCCTTCAGGGCGTGGACATCGCGTCCCGCGGTTCGGTACTGCTTGCTGACGTTCTTGAATGAGATGGCGGGCATGAAGGCGGCGATTGTAGGCAGGCATGGTGTTTCTTGCAGGCGGCAGTGCCGACGTCTGATGCTAGATTCCCGCCAGGCTCTACGAGGACCCGCATGCCCTCTCCCCCAAAGAAGCCCCGCCGCACGGCCGAGCGCATCCTGGAAGTGACCTTGGCGTTGTTCAACCGCTTCGGCGAGCCCAATGTGTCGACCACGTTGATCTCGGCCGAGCTGAACATCAGCCCCGGCAACCTCTATTACCACTATCCCGCGAAAGACGAGCTGATCAACGCACTGCTCGGGCGCTACGAGCAGCGCCTGAACGAACTGCTGCATGCCGCCGACGATGTGCGCAATGTCGAAGACGCGTGGCTGTTCTTCCACATGCTGTTCGAGTTGATCTGGAACTACCGCTTCCTGTACCGCGACCTGAACGACCTGCTCAGCAAAAACCGCACGCTGGAAACCCGTTTCCAGCGGATCTTGAAGAACAAGTCCGCCGCGGTCCATGCCGTGCTGGACGGGCTGTCGCGAGGCAATGCCATCCGCATCGACAGCGGGGATGCCGAACCCGTGGCCACGGCCATGGTGGTCGTGCTGACCTACTGGCTCAGCTACGAGTACGTGCGCGACCCGCGCCACGCGCTGGAGCCCGAAAGTGCCGGCGCGGCCCTGCTGCGTGGCGCTTTCCACCTGCTCAGCCTGCTCAGGCCCTACCTCGACCCCGCCCAGCGCGAGCACCTGCTCGGCCTGGTCGGCAGCTACCAAGGCAACCCCTAGCCGCCGGCGCCCAAGGCGGCAACCCTCACCCCCAGGAGACAACACATGGCCAAGTGGACTGCTTTCCCGTACGACAGCGCCGAGTACACCCATGACCCGGCATCGCTGAAGAAAAAGTGGGCGCGTCTGCATGCGGGCGATGCCGAGCCGTTCCCGAAGGACGACAAAGTGCAGGCGGCCTGGGCCCTGTTCCACGCCGGCCAGTTCCAGAAAGCCACCGAGGCCGGGTTGAAGGCCGGCGGTGCCGGCATCACCGTGGCCAACAAGGCCCAGTCCATCTACGCCAACTACCTCGAAAAGAACGAGAAGACGAAGTTCGCCCTCTTCCTGGAAGTGGCCAGCCGCGCCGAGGCCCAGGCCGCGCAGGAGCCCAAGAACGCCAATGCTCACTACCAGGTCGCCTACGCACTGGGCCGCTACAGCCAGGGCATCAGCGTGGCCAAGGCGCTGGCCCAGGGCTTGGGCAGCAAGGTGAAGGCGGCCCTGGAAACCGCCATCGCGCTGCAGCCCAAGCACGCCGATGCCCACATCACGCTGGGGGCCTTCCACGCCGAGGTGATCGACAAAGTGGGTTCCCTGCTGGGGCGCACCCAGGGCGCCAACAAGGACACCGGGCTGGCCTTGTTCAAGACCGCGCTGAAGCTGAATCCCGACTCCGCGATCGCGATGGTGGAGTACGCCAACGGCCTCGTGATGCTGGAAGGCGAGAAAAAAATGAAGGAAGCCGAGGCGCTGTACGCGAAAGCCGCCGCCTGTGTGCCGCTCGACGCCATGGAGCGCCTGGACGTCGAAATGGCCAAGGCCGAACTGGCGGATTGAACCGAGGCATTTGCCGTACTTGCAAATGAGAACAATTCTCATTACATTGACTTCCCACGCGTTGCGCGAGGTGCTCTCCACCTGACGTGATCCTCATCACCCGAGAGGCACGGCAGCACGGAGCGCCCTTCGCGCCCGCTTGCATCGCCAGCCTCGTCGCCAGCCGTGCTCTTCGAGAAACGAACACGACTGCCGAGATGAGCCTCACGTTGGACGACCTGACCCCACCCCAGACCTACGGTCTGCAACGGCGCAAGTACAAGCAGCGCCTGATCGCCCACCGCCGCGAGCGCAGCGTCTCGCTCGGCCCCTGGATGCGCCTGCAATTCGAAGATGCGCTGACGATCCAGTACCAGATCCAGGAAGTGCTGCACGCCGAGCGCGTGTCGTGCGAGAAAGAAGCGCAGAAGGAGATCGACACCTATGCGCACCTGCTGCCGAACGGCACGCACTGGAAGGCCACACTGCTGATCGAGCTGCCCGACGCCGTTCAGCGCCAGCGCGAGTTGCCGCACCTCAGCCAGGCCGCCCACCGCATTTACGTCGCGCTGCCGCACTTTCCGCGCGTCTTTGCCGAAGCGAATGAAGACCTGCCCGACCGCCACATGACCCGGCCTTCCGCGGTGCACTTCCTGCGCTTCCAGTTCGAGGCACCGCTGCGCGCCGCACTGTTGAGCGGATGCAATGCCGTGCTCGGCTGCGCGCATGACCAATACGCCTTCCACCGCGTGATTCCACCGGCCGCGATGCATCGGCTGCGCCGCGACCTGCTGCCCGCAGACACACAGGCGGGACCACCCTCCCACGGAGACGCTTTCCCATGAACCACGACGACATGAACCCACATGGCCCCAGCATGCCCTTGGCGCAAAGCGAGGTCGGCCACATTTCGGTCTGCTCCTGCGGCGTCGTCACCGTGACGCTGCACTACATGAGCCTGCGCTTCGAGCCGGCCGCATTTCGCGAACTGCAAGGCATGCTGAACCATGCCCAGCGCCGCCTCGACGGCGACCCCGCACTGGCCCCGCCCGCCGCCGGTGCCGCGCTGAAAGCACCCCCGGTGCACTGATTGGAGACATGACCCATGTGCCAAGCCGACACCAATCCGCTGGAATCGCTGGTGCGCCAAGCCATCAGCGGCACCGGCGCCAAGCTGCTCACCATCACGCCGCCCACCCAGGGCTCGCGCCGCCGGCGCCTGTGGGAGCTGGACGGCCACGCCCACTGCCCGGTGGTCGGCGTGTGCCTGCCGATCTCTGCCTTGCGCCGCGTGGTCGACAAGGTGCTGGGCGGCAACGCCGTGGCCGACGACTATGAACTGCATTGCGGCGCCATCGCCGAGTGCAAGCAGCGCAACCCGATTTCAGAAGCGCTGCAACGCGAACTCGATCGCCGCTACGTGCTGGTGGTGCGCCAGGCCGCCCAGGCGAAGACCACCGAAGCGCTTGCGCAATGGTGGCAGGAAGCCTCGCACGGCAAAGACCTCGCCGGCGCGTTCTGGGCCACCCTCACCCACCCGCGCATCACCTCGGCGCTTGAACACCAGGTGCTGGGCGAGGTGCACATGCTGCAACACCAAGTGGGGATGGCACGCCGGGTCGATCTGCAGCAATTCGAATCCCTCATCGACGAGAACGCCGTGCTGGCGCGCGAACTCGGCGCTGCACAGCAACGCACCACCCGCCAGGCCGAAGAGCACCGCGTGCGCCACGAACAGCAGCAAGCGCAGATCGTGCAACTGCGTGCGCAAGTGATCGGCAAAGACACCACCATCGCCACGCTGCGCGACGACCTGCAGACGCTGGAAGCCGCCGCGCCCGGGCTCAAAGGACGCGTGCTGCTCGCCCGCGAAGCGGAGCAGCACCTCGAGCGCATCCATCAGCTCGAGCGCGCACTGCTCCAGACCCAGCAGGAAGCCGAGCGCCAGCGCCGCCGTGCCGAAACCCTGGCGCAAGAAGCTGCGCGCCGGGAGACCGGCGACGACACCGACCTTTCCCATGCCGACGCCCCCGCCCGGCTGGACGACCGCGCCGTGCTCTGCGTCGGCGGGCGCCCCGCGAGCGTGCCGGTGTACCGCCACCTGATCGAGCGCACCGGCGGGCGCTTCCTGCACCACGACGGCGGCGAGGAAGACAGCCCCGCCAAGCTCGACTCCACGCTGGCCGCCGCCGACCTCGTGATCTGCCAGACGGGCTGCATCAGCCACGACGCGTACTGGCGGGTGAAGGACCATTGCAAACGCACCGGCAAGCGCTGCGTGTTCGTCGAGACGCCCAGCACCGCCGGCCTCAAACGCGCCTTGCTGTCGCTCGTGCCCGCCAGTACGCGTCGTGGCTGATGCAGCCCGTCT
>CAZBOF010000231.1:0-4552 GCA_964493285.1 uncultured Rhizobacter sp.
GGCTGCAGCCAGAGCCCGAAACCGTGGCGGATGCCCATAGCCACTGTGACGATGGAGCGGGGCTGGTCGCGCGAAGCCTTCGCTTTCGCATTCGCGCTGCAAAACCTCGCCTGGGGCATCGTCGGCCCGGTGGCTGGCATGCTGGCCGACCGCGTGAGCGCGTTCTGGGTGCTGGTGGCCGGCGGCCTGCTGTACGCCGGGGGGCTGCTGGTCATGGCCCTGGCCACCTCCAGCACGATGTTCGCCGGCGGCAGCGGCTTGCTGCTTGGCATGGCGTTGTCCGGCAGCACCTACACGATTGTGTTCGGGGTCATCAGCCGCAACATCGACCCCACGAAGCACAGCTGGGCCATGGGCGTGACTGCAGCCACCGGCTCGTTCGGCCAGTTCCTCATGGTGCCGGTGGAGAACTGGCTGATCGGCAGCTTCGGCTGGCAGAACGCGCTGTTCATCCTGGCCTGCCTGTCGCTGGCCATCCTCCCCCTCGCATTCGGCTTGAAGGAGCCGCGAATACCCAAGCCCAGCACGGCGCAGCAAAGCATCGTCGCGGCCTCGCGCGAGGCATTCAGCCACCCGAGCTTCCTGCTGCTGATGGCCGGCTACTTCGTCTGCGGGTTCCAGGTCGTCTTCATCGGCATCCACATGCCCAGCTACATCAAGGATTTCGGCCTGACGCCCCAAGTTGCCACGATCTCGCTTGCGCTGATCGGCCTGTTTAACGTGTTCGGCACCTACGCCGCCGGCTCACTAGGCGCTCGGCTGTCCAAGCCGTATCTGCTGTCGGCCATCTACACACTGCGCTCGGTCGCCATCGTCACTTTTCTGCTCGTCCCGATCACGCCCTGGAGCGTGTACGTCTTCTCGGCGACGATGGGCTTGCTGTGGCTGTCCACCGTGCCGCTGGTGAACGCCACCATCGCGCAGATGTTCGGTGTGCGGTATCTGTCGATGCTCGGTGGCTTCGCGTTCCTCAGCCACCAGATCGGCTCGTTCCTCGGCGTGTGGCTCGGCGGCCGCCTCTACGACCAGGCCGGGAGCTACGACATCGTCTGGTGGCTCGCCGTGGGGCTGGGCCTCGTGGCGGCGCTGCTCAGCCTGCCTGTGCGCGAGTCCCCGATCAAGCGCCGGGCGCAACCGGCGTGACCCCGATGCGCTGGCGCCGGCTGCTCGTGTGGACAGGTCTGTCGCTGGCCTTGCTGCTGGTGTTCGCCAGCTACCTGCACCCGGACCTCGCCCTCACTCTCGCCAATGAACTCTGGAACTGCTTCTGACCCGCATCTCTCGCAGGCGCCCAGCCACGCCGGCGGTGCGGCACAGGCATCCGAATGGATTCGCCGCTGGAGCCACCTCGTGCCGCGCGGCGCATCGGTGCTGGACGTCGCCTGCGGCACCGGTCGCCATGTTCGCTGGTTCGCCCAGCGCGGCGCACACGTCACCGGCATCGATCGCGATAGCGCCGCCGTGGCGCCACTGCACTCGTTGGCGCGCATCGTCGTCGCCGATCTCGAAGGCCGGCCCTGGCCGCTCCCTGGCCAGGTTTTCGACGCCGTCATCGTCACCAACTATCTTTGGCGGCCGCTTCTGCCAACCCTCGTCGACAGCGTGGCCCCAGGCGGCGTGCTGCTGTACGAGACCTTCTCGCGCGGCCACGAAGCTCATGGCCGGCCCCGCAACCCAGACTTCCTGCTGCGCGATGGCGAGTTGCTTGGTGCCGCCCATGGTTTGCACGTGCTGGCGTATGAAAGCGGCCTGGCCGAAAATCCGACCCGCGTGGTCCAGCGGCTGGCGGCAGTGAAGACCGCTTCAGGCGCAGAACCCGCGCGGGCCCTGACACCCCCCGGCACGCCTTCCACGCAGGGTGAGTAAAATCAGCAGATTCAGAGGAACCCGCATGAACCCCATTGTTGGCAGCATCGTCGCCCTGGTCACGCCGATGCACGAAGACGGCAGCATCGACCACCCCACTCTGCGCCAACTGATCGACTGGCACATCGCCGAAGGCACCGATTGCATCGCCGTGGTGGGCACCACCGGCGAATCTCCCACGGTCTCGGTCGAAGAACACTGCGAGATCGTTCGCGTGGCCGTCGAGCAGGCCCGAGGGCGCGTGCCCATCATGGCAGGCACTGGCGGCAACTCCACGCGCGAGGCGATCGAACTGTCCCGCTACGCCAAGAAGGTCGGCGCCGATTGCACGCTCTCCGTGGTGCCGTACTACAACAGGCCGTCGCAAGAAGGCATCTACGCGCACTTCAAAGCCATCGCTGAAGCGGTGGATGTGCCGATGGTGCTCTACAACGTGCCCGGCCGCACGGGGGCCGACATGGCGCCCGAGACCGTGCTGAAGCTCGCGAAAATCCCCGGCATCGTGGGCGTGAAAGAAGCCACTGGGAACATCGAGCGCGCCTGCGCGCTCATCAAGCATGCGCCCGAAGGCTTTTCGATCTACTCCGGCGACGACCCCACCGCAGTGGCATTGATGCTGCTGGGCGGCCAGGGGAACGTCAGCGTCACCGCGAATGTGGCGCCGCGCGCGATGAGCAACCTGTGCAAGGCGGCGCTGGCCGGCCTCGCGCGCGAAGCGGCGCAGATCCATCTGAAGCTGCTCTCGCTGCACAAGGCGCTGTTCGTCGAATCGAGCCCGGCCCCCACGAAATGGGCCATGTCGAAGCTGAACCTGTGCGGCGCCGCCGTGCGCTCGCCCATTCTCCCGTTGACGCCCGCCGGGCAAACATCGGTGGAACTCGCTCTGCGCGAGGCAGGTCTTCTGTGAGCTGAGGCTGCGCCCGACCGGCCTGCGCCTTCGCCCCATTCAAATTCGGACTGCGCAGCCGCCTGCCACCGATGCTCCCTCGGAGACTCAGAACGTGATTCGATTCCCTCTCACCTCGCTTGGCTACGCCCTGCTGGCCACCTCCCTCGTGGCGTGCACGTCCCTCGGAAGCCTCACCAGCGGGGACAAGGTCGACTACCGATCCGCGCGTGTCAAAGCCACGCCGCTGGAGGTGCCGCCCGACCTGACCCAGCTTGCGGTGGATCCGCGCTACGCGCCGCAGGCCGGCGTCGTCAGCGCCGCCGCACTCGAATCCTCGCCCACCGCGCCCACTGCACCCGGGGTTACAACCACCGGCAACGCCGTCGCTCCCAGCCAATACGGCGACACGCGCCTCGAGCGCCAAGGCAACACCCGCTACATCACCACCAGCCAAACGCCGGAGCAAGTCTGGCCGCAGTTGCAGGCATTCTGGGAAGAGCGCGGCCTGGCCCTCACGCTCGACGAGCCCAAGCTCGGCGTGATGGAAACCGACTGGGCCGAGAATCGCGCCAAGCTGCCGAACGACTTCATCCGCAACACCATCGGCCGGGTATTCGACCGCCTCTATTCGACCGGTGAACTCGACAAGTACCGCACCCGCGTGGAACGCACCGAGAGCGGCACCGACATCTTCATCTCGCACCGCGGCCTCGAAGAGATCTACGCGAACCAGCTCAAGGACGCCACCGAGTGGCGCCCGCGCCCGAACGACCCGCTCCTCGAGGGGGAAATGCTGTCGCGCCTGCTGGTGAAGCTGGGCGCGCCCGTTGAATCGGCCAAGACCGCGGCCCAGCAAACTGCCGCGAGCCTGCCACCCGAGGCTGCGCGGGCCCGCCTGCTGGCAGACCGCCCGGCCGCCACCCTGCAACTCGACGAAGGCTTCGACCGCGCCTGGCGCCGCGTCGGCCTGGCGCTCGACCGAAGCGGCTTCACCGTCGAAGACCGCGACCGCGCACAAGGCCTGTACTTCGTGCGCTACGTGGATCCGGCGGTCGCGGGCAAGCAAGAACCCGGGTTCTTCGCCCGCCTCTTCGGCAAGGACAGCAGCCAGTTCCAACCGGTCCGCTACCGCGTCAACGTGAAGCCCGAGGGCGACCACAGCATCGTCGCCGTGCTGAACACCCAAGGCGGCCCCGAGAACGGCGACGCCGGCCAGCGCATCGTGAAGATGCTGCTCGACGACTTGAAGTAACCGTCATCCGCGCCGTTCTCCCGTGATGCGCTTTTGCAGCCTGGGCAGCGGCAGCGGCGGCAACGCGACGCTCGTCCAGGCCAGCAGTGGCACGACGGTCAGCCGCATCTTGATCGACTGCGGTTTCTCACTGAAAGAACTCGAGCGGCGATTGAACCGCGCCGGCCTGGGCTGCGGCGACCTGGACGCCGTGTTCGTGACCCACGAACATGGGGACCACATCGGCTGCGCCCTGAACCTGGCCCGCCGCCACGGCCTCGCGCTGTGGATGAGCCGCGGCACGTGGGAGGCCATCGGCGAGCCGACCTCCGTTCCGACCCTGCAGTTTGCGCGCGACCTCGAGGCGATCTGCGTCGGCGACCTCGAACTCACGCCGTACACCGTCCCTCACGATGCGCACGAACCGCTGCAACTGCGCGTCAGCGATGGCGCCCGGCGCCTGGGCATCCTCACCGACGCCGGCTCGGCGACCCCGCACCTGGTGAGCCAACTGTGCGCCGCCGATGCCCTGATCCTCGAATGCAACCACGACCGCACCATGTTGG
>CAZBOF010000232.1:0-4450 GCA_964493285.1 uncultured Rhizobacter sp.
GCGCGCAGCGCGCTTCAACAACTGACTTCGCGCAGTTGTCTGAGCGCAGCGCCCAGAGGGCGCGTAGCGAGTTCTGCGCGACACCCCAAAGCACGAGCACCGCAGAGCAGTCCGGCCTGCGGCCGGACCGCTCGCGTCGGGTCGCCTTTCTTTGCCTTCTTTCTTTGGCGAAGCAAAGAAAGAAGGTCGGCCGCCGGGCCGAAACCCCGGCGCGGCCTCACGCAGTGAACAAGATCACCGACAAAGCGAACAAAAAAACCCCGCCCTCCTAGTGAGCAAGACCACCAACAAAGCGAACCCAAAAAAACAAAACATCAACCCCGTTCCTTAAACGGCGCCCGATACAACCACAAATCCCGCCCATCCGCACACCGATGCACCGCCGTCGGCCGCAACGCCAAAGCCTCGAACTCCAGGCTCGCCATCCACGCCCCCCGCCGCAACTCACGCGCAGCTTTGCTCACCGCCCTGGGCATGCTCTCGGGCCGCTGGAAGAGGTAGACCATGGCATAAGGCGCCCAATCGGCTTGCCAGATGTCGGCCCGGCGCACGTCCACCGGCACCCCGAGCCAGCGGCAGCGCAGCGCGCACAGCCAACGGAGCAAGGCGCTGCGCTCCAGGCCCACCAGGCGAGCCTTCGGGTACTGGCCGTGCAGCTCGCGCAGCGCATCGCCAAGACCACAACCGGCGTCGACGACACAGGGCTCCCGCCCGGGCAGAACCGCCACGCCGGCCAGGCCGTCCAAAGCGCCCGCAGGCGTGGGGAACATCGGCGCGTCGCGCCATGCGGAGACGGGGTACAGCGCCAGCAGCGCGAGAAACGGCAGCAGCCACAGCCACGGTGAAACGCCAGCCAGGGCACCCGTCAACAGCACCGACAACGGAAATCCGGCGGCCACGGCAACGCGGCGCCAGCGCCTGGCGCTGAAGAGGCTCAGCGCCACGCCCAACAGGGTGGCGGCGATGAATGCGGCAAGGTCGGATGCGCCCAACGCCTGGACCCCCAGGCACACGGCCCAGGCCAGCGCCCAGGCCGCGAAGGCGGACAGCGGCCACATGGATGAACGCCGGCGGACTACCAGTCGCGCAACTTGACCCGCAAGCGGGCGATGGACTGGCTGTGAAGCTGGCACACACGCGACTCGGTCACTTTAAGCACCGCCGCGATCTCCTTGAGATTCATGTCGTGCTCGTAGTACATGCTCATCACGTACTGCTCGCGTTCGGGCAAGTTCTTGATGCCTTCGACCAGCGCCTCGCGCATGCGCCGGTCCTGCAGCTGCCCCACCGGGTTGTAAGCGTCGTCGGCCACGTGGCGGTCGAGGTAGTCGCCGTCGCCATCGTCGCCCGACATGTCTTCGAGGTAGACGAGCTGCGTGCCGCGCACCTTGCCCAGGATCTCCTGGTATTCGGCCAGGCTCAAACCCATCTCCCGTGCGATCTCGCTTTCGGAGGGGGCGCGGCCGAGCTTCTGTTCCAGCTTGTGCACCGCGGTCTCGATGCTGCGCTGCTGCTTGCGGACACCGCGTGAGAGGTAGTCGTTGCCGCGCAACTCATCGAGCATCGCTCCGCGAATGCGCTGCGTGGCAAAGGTTTCGAACTGCACACCCTGTGCGGCATCGAAGCGGCTGAGGGCGTCGGTCAAGCCGATCATGCCGACCTGGATCAGGTCATCCAGCTCGACGTTGGCCGGCAACTTGGCGATCATCTGATGCGCCAGGCGGCGCACGAGCGGGCTGTACTGCTTGAGCATCGAATTGACATCGAGTTGGCCTTTGGCGGTGTACATGGAACGGCTCCGAAGAATCAATTCAAGGCGGGATGCCGGGCGCTTGCGCCCCGCACGCCGGCACCTGCCACGGCACGACCCTGCCCTTGCATCAATGCATCGCGCGCCCAGCGCCTCAATGCGCTCGTGGGGGCCTCGCGCGCATCGGAAGCCGGGTCGACCTGCACCCAGTCGCGCAGCACGGCGCCCAGAAAATCATCGGCGCAGGTCGCGATCTGCATCGCGATGCGCTCGGCACGTGGCGAACTCGGCGCCGCGCACAGCATCAGGTCGTGCACCACCAGGCCGGCGCGCTGGGTGAGCAGCTTCATCGCGGCATAGGCGTGCGTCACGCTGGAAGGCCGGTCGTCGGCGAGCAGGAGGGGGCGCGCCTCACTGCGCGCGAACAGGCGGCAGAGATCGGACTCGGTGGCATGCACCAGCACCACGTCGGCATGCGGCGCGGCATCGCAAACCGCTTGCAGGAAGCTCGCGGTCGAGCCCTGCGCATCCACGTAGCGCACGGGCAGGCCGCGCGCTGCAAGATAGGACACTTGCTCGGACAGCATCTCCACGCACTCGCTCAGATCGAGCGCGGCCATCTCCTTGGGCGCCGGGGCGCGGTCGGCGGCATCCACCACCAGCACGTGCGCACCCAGTTCGCCGAAGGCGGTGCACAGCCGCTCCAGCATCACGCCGCCGAAGGCGACATGGGGGTTGGCCACCACGGGGACATGGCACACGCGGGCATGGGCAAACATCTGGCGCAAGCCGTGGGCCTGGTCCGTGGGGTAAGGGGAATCGACTGCGTCGTGCATGGAATGAGAAACCTGAGAGCGCATTTGTTCGGCTTGTCGTGGTTGCGTCGGCGAATGAGGTCGCCGGGTCAGGCGTGCAGGTTCGATGGCGCGCGCTGCAGGTGCGGGCGCGCGGTGAAGATGAGGTTCACGTCATCGGCGGCCACGCGGTAGGCGGGGTTGACGCTGGCACGCAGGGCACGGTGCACCAGCGCGTGCGACGAGAGGCGGTGCCAGTCTTCCGGCACACGCTGGCCGTTGGCCACACCCACGACTTTCAGCTTGTGGCGAATCACGGCATCGAGCGCGGGCGCCAGCTTCACGGCCTCGTCCATCTTGGAGAGAACCACGCCGCGGCAGGCCGATGCGTGATAGGAAATCATCACGTCTTCGATCGTCTCGCCCTGCGCAGAGGCATTGATGACAAGCAGCTTCTGGATTGCGCGGTGCGCCAGCATCTCCATCAGTTCGCGGGTGCGGGCGTCGCGCTGTGCCATGCCGGCGGTGTCGATGAGAACCATCTTCTTGGAGGCCAGCAGGTCGAGCAGGTCTTCCAGCGAAGCACGGTCGTGCGCGGTGTGCACCGGCACGCCGAGGATGCGGCCGTAGGCACGCAGTTGTTCGTGCGCACCGACGCGGTAGGCGTCGAGCGTGATCAAGCCCAGGTTCGATGCGCCATGCTTGGCGGCGAACGCGGCGGCAATCTTGGCGGCGCTGGTGGTCTTGCCCACGCCGGTGGAGCCGATGAGCGCGAACACGCCGCCCTGGTCTTCCAGTGCGGCTTCGCCGTCGCCGGTGAGCAGGTTGCGCTCCAGCACGTTGGCGGCCCAGGCGGTTTCATCGGTGATGTCGTTCGGCAGGCTTTCCACGAGCTTGCGCGTGAGCGCGGGCGAGAAGCCACAGTCGAGCAGCTTCTGGATCAACAGCGCCTGCGCCGGGTGGCGTTGCAGCTTCTCCATGAACGCCAGTGCACCAAAGCGGTCTTCGATCAGGCCCTTCATCGAGCGCAGCTCGTTCATCATGTCTTGTTGGTCGCGGCGCGACGGCGCCGAGCCCGCCCCACTGCCCGCATCGGCCAGCGAGGGGACCGCCGCCACGGGATCTTGCGCGGCACGCACTTCTTCGCGCAGGGTCGGCGGCTCGCGCAGCACGGGCGCACGCATCGGGACTGTGGCCGCTGCCACAGGCGCACCCACCACGGCAAGCGATGGCACGCCCTTCGCGCCGGGCGCGACCGTGTGGGCCGCCAGGCGCTGCTCCAGCGCGCTGGGCAATTCAGGCTCGGCTTCGCGACGCACGTCTTCGAACGTGGGCTCGATCGGTGCGGCCTGGCGCGGCACCTGTGCATTGCCGTGCAGTGCGGCCTGGCGGCGCTTGAGCATGCGCTCGCGCACATAGTCCTGGAACGACAAGGTGCTCATCGACAGGCGGGCCACGTCATCGCTCACGGAATCGTCGGCCATCTGCGTGGGCGCGGCAACCGGCGCCGCTGCGGGGGGCTTCGCCGGCGCCGGCTTGGCTTGCGCTGGCGAAGCCGTGCGGGCGGCGATCGACGACGCCGACAAACGCTCGATCTGCTGCACGCTCTCCGGCGCCATCGCCAGCACTTCCACGCCTTCCGGGCAGGGCTTGGTCGACAACACCACGGCATCCTCGCCGAAGGCTTGACGCACCAGGATCAGGGCGTCGCGCGAAGTGCGCGCTGTAAAGCGTTTGACGTTCATGGGTGGCTCCGCTGGACCCAGCCCGAACCGCGGGCTTGGCATGGCTTCAAGTGTGTAAGAAAAGGTGCCGCAACGGTCTGGCAATCAGCGCGCCGAAACCCGGTCATTTGGGGTGATCCGGGTGGGGTCGTTCGCGGGCGCTGAAAGGTGGTTGTCATGGC
>CAZBOF010000233.1:0-4314 GCA_964493285.1 uncultured Rhizobacter sp.
CTTCACGGGGCGGATTATCGCCTCCCCCTCGTCGCCGCCAGGCACCAAGGCGATCGGGCCGCCCTCATTAATTAACTAACGTAATCATCTCGGCCCGCCTGTCTGAAGAATTCAGACGCCGCGCCTGCCCGCGCAACCTCGCCTCCGCCGATTGGCAGCAGATCATCCTTTTCGGCATTTTCAATGCGTATCGAGCCAAGATGCGCGCTAGTCGCCCATGCGATTCACCAACAGCGGGCCCACGCCCGAATGGCTAGGGTTTCTTCTACAACATTACTTAACTAACATAAATATTATGAGATTGCCGCGTTCGAAGCGCCTCGTGCGCGTCGGCATCAGAGCATTCACATAGCACCTGGAGACATCCCACATGAAGTACTCGTCCAGCCTTTCATTGCTGACCGGCGCCATCGCCGCGACCGCCCTCGTCGCTGCGTGCGGCGGCAGCGACGACCCGCCGCCTGCGCCCCTGGCGATCCCCGCCGCAGGCTCCCAACTGCCACCCCTGCCCGCCAACAAAGTGATCGCCGAAGCCGATTGCACGGCCGACAAACTGGGCACTTCGATCTCTCCCACCTTGATCGGAGAACCCGTGTCTGCCGTGACCTTGGACGCACCGGTGTGGACCGCAGCCGCCGGCACCAATCCCGCGTACTGCATGGTCAACGGCTCCATGGCGGCGATAGACACCGCTCCCAACGCCCGCCCGATCAATTTTCGAGTCATCCTCCCCGCAAGCTGGAGCCATCGCGCAGCACAGCAAGGCGGGGGCGGCTTCAACGGCAGCATTCCCAACCTCACCGGCGCCGTGAACGGATTCCCTTCGTTCGTGTCTCGCGGCTGGGCGGTTTCGGGCAGTGACTCCGGTCACGCCAACAGCGACAACCCCGACTGGACACTGAACGATGAGTCCATGAAGAACCTCGGCTACATGCAGATGAAGAAGACGCATGACGCCGCTTGGGTGCTGATCGAGCGCATGTATGGCGAGAAGCCGCGCTTTTCGTACTGGTATGGCGGCTCGCAAGGCGGCCGCGAAGGGCTGACGGTCGCCCAGCGCTACCCGGCCGACTACGACGGCATCATCGCCAACGTGCCGATCGTTAACTTCTCCAGCCTGATGCTCGCGCCCGAGCTGATCCGCATCCAGGAGAAGCCTCTTGCCAACTGGGTGACGCAAGCCAAGCGCGCCGCCATTTCAGCCGAAGTGATGCGCCAGTGCGATGCCCTCGACGGACTCACCGACGGCATCATGAACAACTACATGGCGTGTCGCGCAATCTTCGACGTCACGCAAGGCGCACCGGGCCGCACACCCTGGGCGGCGAAACGCTGCCCGGACAACATCGACCCCGATCCGGCCGATGTCTCCGTGAATGCGTGCCTCACCGACGGGCAGATATCGACACTGCAGTTCACCCACACGCGCTACCTCTTTGCCACGCCTTTGGCCCACGACACGCCCAGCTTCGGCATGTGGCTGCCCAGCACCGACCCGGGCGGCAGCGGCCTGATCGAACCGCGCCGCTACATCGGCCAGGAAGGCGCAACCGAAGCGTCGACGATGCACACCCACCTGGGCGTCCTCGGCGTGACCGGATTCCTGTTCCGGGATCTCACCGCCAACCCGCTCGACTACGTGGAAGGCGGCGCGCACGACGCCCGCCGTGTCGAGATCTCGGCCTACCTCGATGCCACGGACCCCGACCTCAGCGCCTTCTACCGGCGCGGCGGCAAGCTGATCTCGATGATGTCCACCAACGACTCGCTGGCCTCGCCGGGTGCGCAGCTCGACTACTACGAGTCGGTGTATCGGAAGATGGGGCGCAACGTGGCCGACGCGTTTGCCCGCTTCTACGTACTGCCGGGTACCGGGCATGGCATGAGCGGCAACAACCACGGCATCAACGGCGATGGCGAAACGATCGAAGTCTCGGCCATTCCGAGCACGTTCGACCGGGTCGGCATGCTCACCGATTGGGTCGAGAACAACCGCGCGCCCAGCCCCGATGCGATCGCCTTCGGCGGCACCCGTGCGTTTCCGCTGTGCACCTACCCGTCGTACCCGAAGTACGTCGCCGGCCCGACCACATCGGCAAGCTCGTACACCTGCGCCACGCCTTGAGTTGAGCGAGAGGGGCAGGCACCCAGCCTGCCCCATCGGAGCCACGGGCCCGACACACACCTCACGACGGCAAACGCAGGCACTGCACCTTGTTGGGCTGCGTTTCCGGCGTCAGCGTGAAGAATTCGGGATACTTCTTGAAGATGCGCGTCGATGGCGCGCTCTTGGTCAGCAGACCCTGCGCCCGCAGCCGTTCAGCCGCGAGGCGCAGTTCGATCTTCTCGCCACCCCGCAATTCGGGCAACGCATCGAGGATGCGGGCCACGTCTTCGGGCAGCTTGGGCGCCTGCGGCTTCGCCCGGGCGGGGGGAGCCACAGGTTTGCGAGGCGATGTCGCCGCACGCTTGCGTGGGCTGGATGCCGCCACGGCCGGTGCCGGCGTGACTTTGCGCGTGTGAGCGAGATCGATGAACGCGTCATAGGCCAGGCGGGCTTCCTCGCCCGTCTTGCCTTGCTGCCCGATGCCTTCGACACGGCAGCCCTTCTCGCGCAGGCGAATCACCAGCGGCGCGAAATCGGAGTCGGAGGAGACAATGACCACGACCTGCGGACGCTCGGCGATGGCCAAGTCCATCGCATCCACCGCCAGCGCGATGTCGTTCGCGTTCTTGCCATTGGAAATATTCACGATGGGCCGAATCGACAGCGCCTTGAAAAGCCTGTGATGCGCCAGCGCCGATTCGGCCGTGCAATAGGCGCGGCGCACATGGATCGCCCCATGTTCGGCCATCACCTTGGCGACCGCCTGTTCGATCACGGCCGCGGACACGTTGTCCGCGTCCACCAGCAGCATCACGCGTTTGCTCGACATCACGCGAGTCTCCATGACAAGGTCTCGCCGCCGCGCAGCGGCTTGAGCGCCGCATCGCCGAACGGCAGGGTGTCGGGCAGCGTCCAGCTTTCCCGACGCAGGGTGACCGTGCCCGCGTTGCGCGGCAGGCCGTAGAAATCGGGGCCGTGGAAGCTGGCAAAGCCCTCCAGCTTGTCGAGCGCGTCGGCCGCATCGAACGCCTCGGCATACAACTCCAGCGCGCTGTGCGCGGTATAGCAGCCCGCGCAGCCCGAGGCATGCTCCTTCAAGTGCGCCGCATGCGGTGCGCTGTCGGTGCCGAGAAAGAAGCGGTCGCTGCCGGACACGGCCGCCGCCACCAAAGCCTGGCGGTGCTCTTCCCGCTTGAGTACGGGCAGGCAGTAATAGTGGGGGCGCACGCCGCCGAGGAAGATGGCGTTGCGGTTGTAGAGCAGGTGGTGCGCGGTGATGGTCGCCGCCGTGTGCGGGCCGGCTTCGGCCACATACTGCGCGGCCTCGCGGGTGGTGATGTGCTCGAACACGATCTTGAGCGCGGGAAAGTCGCGGCGCAGTGGGATGAGCTGCAAGTCGATGAATGCCTTCTCGCGGTCGAAGAGGTCGATCTCGGCATGGGTCACTTCGCCATGCACGAGCAACGGCATGCCGGCGCGCTGCATGGCCTCCAGCGTCGGGTAGGTCTTGCGCAGGTCTGTCACGCCCGCGTCGCTGTTCGTCGTGGCGCCCGCAGGGTAGAGCTTGAGTGCGACCACGCCGGCATCCTTGGCCCGCGAAATCTCGTCGGGCGGCAGAAGGTCGGTCAGGTACAGGGTCATCAGCGGCTCGAACTCGGCGCCGGCAGGCACGGCATCCAGGATGCGTTGGCGATAGGCCAGCGCCTGCGCCGCCGTGGTCACCGGCGGCCTCAGGTTCGGCATGATGATCGCGCGCGCGAATTGGCGCACGGTGTCGGGCAAAACGGCGGACAGCGCGGCGCCATCGCGCACATGAAGATGCCAGTCGTCGGGGCGCGTGATCGTGAGGGTCGGGGGAAGCGCAGTCATGCAGCGATTCTCGCACCCTCGCCCGCGCACCATGGCCCGCGAAAGCGCGGCCATCCTCCTCGGCGAACTCTTGAAACCGTCAGTGCTGGAGGATCTTCGACAGAAATTCCTTGGCCCGCGGCGAACGCGCGTCGGAGTTGCCGAAGAACTCGTCGCGGGTGCAGTCTTCGACGATCTTGCCGGCATCCATGAAGATCACGCGGTGGCTGACCTTGCGCGCGAAGCCCATCTCGTGCGTGACGACCATCATCGTCATGCCTTCATGCGCCAGCTTGACCATCACGTCGAGCACTTCGCCCACCATCTCGGGGTCCAGCGCCGAGGTGGGCTCGTCGAAC
>CAZBOF010000234.1:0-4295 GCA_964493285.1 uncultured Rhizobacter sp.
CGACGTCGCCGCACACCAGCCGATCCATCGGCTTGGGCGACACCATGTCCTGGATGACCGCGTGGATCGCGGCTTTCTGGTCAGGCGTTTCCTCGAAGCCGAAGCTGGCCGCGAACGCTTCGTAATCGTGTGGCGTGAAGCGGAAGGCAAACCCCTCGCGCGCGGCTCGGCGCGCATAGAGGTTGAGCAGTTCGGCGGCCGTGTCGCGAACCTGTTCGGCTGCGCGGCGCTTGGCTTTCTCCCATTGGCCGGAGCCCAGGCGGTGCAGCGGCGCTTCGTCGGCGCTCACGCCGGTGTAGCGGCTGATCAGGTGCAACTGGGCGACCGGCACGTACAAGGTGGCCTTGTCCGCGTACTCGAGATGCAGGAATTCGCTGGGCCCGTCGCCCAGGTCGATGTGCATGAGACCGACATAGCGGCCGATGCCGTGGTTGACGTGTACCACTGGGTCACCGACCTTCAACTCCGACAGGTCCTTGATCAGCGAATTGACGTCGCTGACCTGCTCTTGCTTTCGCCTGCGCCGCGCGGTGGGGGAGGTCGCGAAGATTTCGGTTTCGGTGACGAACTGGATTCCCGTGGGTTGTTCTGCCGAGCCCGCACCGCGTTGAATCCAGAAGAAGCCTTCTGCGAGCGGCGCCACGGCGATCGCGAAGCGTTCGTCGCCGGCTTCGAACTCGGCCAGGCTCGCCACGCTCGGGGGCTCGATGCGGCTGTCGCGCAGCAGCTCCAGAAGGCTTTCGCGGCGGCCCTGCGTTTCGGCCAGGATCAACACCCGGTGGGACGTGGTTCCCACATGCACCTGCAGCTTCTTGAGCGGCTCGGGGGCGCCGCGATCCACGCTGAGATCGGGCAGCGGGCGCGCCCAGTCCACGGGTTCGCTGCCACGCACGGCCAACACCGCATGGGCGTTGGCCAAGGTGAAGAACTCTTCCGGCCGCAGAAACAGGTCTTCCGGCACAAGGATGGGGCGCTCGCGGTCGTGCTGCAAGAAGCGATGGCGCTCCCGGGTGTCGGCCCAGAAGCGTTTCAAGGCGTCGTCGATGTCGCCATGCAGCACGATGGCGGCGTTGGCGCCGAGGTAGTCAAAGAGCGTGGCGGTGCTGTCGAAGAAGAGCGGCAGGTAGTACTCGATCCCGGCGGTGGCGATGCCGGCACCGATGTCCTTGTACAGGCGCACCTTGGTCGGGTCGCCTTCCATCTTCTCGCGCCAGCGGGCGCGGAAGGCGTTGCGCGCGGCCTCGTCCATCGGGAACTCGCGCCCCGGCAGCAGCCGCACTTCGGGCACCGGATAGAGGCTGCGCTGGGTGTCGGGGTCGAAGGTGCGGATGCTGTCGACCTCGTCGCCGAACAGGTCGACGCGATATGGCACGAGCGAGCCCATCGGAAACAGGTCGATCAAGCCGCCGCGCACGGCGTACTCGCCAGGCGAGATGACCTGGCTCACATGGGTGTATCCCGCCAGGGTGAGCTGGGCGCGCAGCGCGGCCTCGTTGAGCTGGGTCTTCTGCTTGAAATGGAAGGTGTAGGCCGCAAGGAAGCTGGGCGGGGCCAGGCGCACCAGCGCGGTGGAGGCGGGCATCAGTACCACGTCGACCTCGCCTTGCTGAATGCGCCACAAGGTGGCCAATCGCTCGGAGATCAGGTCCTGATGCGGCGAGAACGTGTCGTAGGGCAGGGTTTCCCAATCAGGAAACACGGCCACGCGAAGCTCGGGCGCGAAGAATTGCAGCTCGCCTTCCAGCCGCTGCGTGTCTGCCGGCTCGGCCGTGACGATCGCGCTCAGCCGGCCCGCGAGCTTATGCTCCTGGGCGAACCTCGCCAGCAGCAACGCGTCGGCTGAGCCAAAGGGGCGGGACAACGCGAAGCGTTTGCCGGGAGCGAGGGCAGGCAGGTGCATGTCGGAGACAGAAAACAAAACAGCCCCGCGGAGGTGGCTCCCCCCGGGGCAAAGAGGGGCGAATTATAGAATTCACGCCTTTGCGCGCACATGACAGTCCATCCCATGCCCGATCTCTACGCTTTGGTGCCGTGCGCAGGTGTGGGCGAGCGCTCGGGTGCCGCGGAGCCGAAGCAGTACGTCGTCCTGCAGGGTCAAAGCGTCGTTGCCCACACGTTGCAGGCGCTGGCCGGCGTCGCGCGATTGAAGGAGACGCTGGTCGTTCTGCACCCCCAGGACGACCGATTCGAGCGCCACGCACCCGCCTACGCAGGCTGGGTGGCGCGTGTGGGGGGGGCCACCCGGGCGGAGTCCGTCCGACACGGATTGAACGAGCTGGCGCAGCGGGGCGCGCGCCTCACCGACTGGGTGCTGGTGCACGATGCGGCGCGTTGCCTGTTGCGGGCAGAATGGGTCGATGCCTTGATCGATGCCTGCCGCGATGATGAGGTCGGTGGCTTGCTGGCGTGGCCCGTGGCCGATACGCTGAAGCTGGGCGAAGCCGGGCGTGCGAGCCGCACTGTCGACCGTGCGGGCACCTGGCAGGCGCAGACGCCGCAGATGTTCCGATTGGGCCTGTTGGCTCAGGCGCTGGATGTCGCCGGCACGTCGATCACCGACGAGGCCAGCGCGATCGAAGCGTTGGGCAAGCGCCCACGCCTCGTGACCGGCGCTTTCGAGAACTTCAAAGTCACTTACCCAGCCGACTTCGGGTTGGCCGAACGATTGCTGAGGACACGTTGAGCACAAAGCCGCAACCGCAAGTACCCCGTTGGCGCATTGGCGAGGGTTGGGATACGCATGCCCTGGTGACCGGGCGCAAGCTGATCCTGGGTGGCGTGGAGATTGCGCACACGCACGGCCTGAAAGGCCATTCGGATGCCGATGCGCTGTGCCATGCGATCACCGACGCGCTGTTCGGCGCGGCGGCCATGGGTGACATCGGCCGGCATTTCCCGGACACCGATCCGCAGTACCAAGGCGCCGATTCGCTCGCGTTGCTGGCCGAGACCGCACGGCGGGTGCGCGCGGGAGGCTGGGTCATCGGGAACGTGGACAGCACGATCATCGCGCAGGCGCCGAAAATGGCACCGCACGTCCAGGCCATGCGTCAACGCCTTTGCGTTGCGTTGGGCATTCCGATCGAGCAGGTGAATGTGAAGGCGAAGACTGCCGAGAACATGGGGCCGGTCGGGCGGGGTGAGTCGATCGAAGTGCGGGCGGTGGTGCTGATCGTGAGGGCGTAGCGCGAAGCTCCTGGCATCCGTCTCGCAGGCGTAACTCCTAAACGCCCATTGAACTCCGGGAGGAGTTTTTTGGAGGCCTGCATGCCAGCCATGTCATCCACCCTCGAGCACGTCGTTGCCGAAGATGAAACCTCTGCGCACGCCACTCCCGTGCAGGCGTTGCGGCCCCTCTGCCTGATCGCGCCGACACGCACCTACAGGATCTGGTGGACGCGATGGCGTCTTTCGCGCCGCCGCCCGCCGGCCAGACCACTTTGTCGGCGTTCTACCCGTCAGCCCTGGCACCGACGCTGGCGATGAGTTGGGGAGGGTGACGCTCCTGGGGAAGCCCAGGGGAAGGATGCGCAGCAGTTGAACTAAGGTGCCTTTTTCAACCGGATGTGCGCCACCAGCCCGCCGTCCATGGCGTTGGCGATCTCGAAGCTGCCGCCCATGCGCTGAACCGACTTTTCCACGATGGCCAGCCCCAGGCCGGCCCCCGTGGCGGCGGTGCGCGCGGCGTCGCCGCGGAAGAAGGGCGTGGTCAGTTGCTTGAGCTTTTCCGGCGCCACGCCGGGGCCGTTGTCACGCACGCTGAGAATGACCCACGGCCCCGTGCGCGCATAGCTCACCTGGACCCGCGCAATGCCGGTGTCGGTGGCGCGGCCATAGCGGCGCGCGTTCTCGAAGAGGTTCTGGAACACGCGGCCCAGCTCCACTTCATCGGCCATGACCTTGGTGTCGATCGCGACCCGGGAGCTGATGCGGATCTGCGACGGATCGCGGAACCCCATCATTTCGCGCTCGACCAGGCTGCTCACGTGCACCGGCACCAGCTTGGTCTCGCCGGGACGGGCGTAGTCCATGAACTTGTCGATGATGGCGTCGAGCTGGTCGATGTCGAGCGCCATGTTGCGCTTGGCCTCTTCGTCGTGCACGCTCATCTCGGCCTCGAGCCGCAGGCGCGCCAGCGGCGTGCGAAGGTCATGCGAGATGCCCGCGAGCATCACCGCGCGGTCTTCTTCGACCTTGGCCAGCTCGCGCGCCATGCGGTTGAAGCCCATGTTCACCTGACGGATCTCGCTCGTGAGGGTGTTTTCGTCGAGCTGCGATTCGTACTCGCCGTCGCG
>CAZBOF010000235.1:0-4287 GCA_964493285.1 uncultured Rhizobacter sp.
AGAGCGGCATGCTGGCCGCCGACGCGGCCTACACCGCGGTGTGCGCCGGCCGCCACCACGATGAACTGGCCGAGTACCCGCTCGCGTTCGAAAAAAGCTGGCTCAAAGACGAGCTGTCGGCCTCTCGCAACTTCAAGTCGTGGTTCCGCTTCGGCAACGCCATCGGCGGGCTGATGGTGGGCATCGAGCACTGGCTGTTGCCACGCCTCGGATTCAAGGCGCCGCCGTGGTCGCTGCACCGCGACAAGGCGGATCATCTCTATCTCAAGCCCGCGGCCGAGTGCACTCCAATCAACTATCCGAAGCCGGACGGTAAGTTGACCTTCGACCGCTTGTCGTCGGTGTTCATCTCCAACACCAACCACGCCGAAGATCAGCCGATTCACCTGACGCTAAAAGACGCCTCGGTGCCAGTCGGTGTCAATCTGGCGAAGTACGCCGGCCCGGAAGCGCGCTACTGCCCTGCCGGCGTGTACGAGTTCGTGAAGAATGACGACCATACTGAGCGCCTGCAAATCAACGCGCAGAACTGCGTTCATTGCAAGACCTGCGACATCAAGGACCCCACGCAGAACATCGTGTGGGTGACGCCTGAAGGCGGCGGCGGCCCGAACTACGCGGGCATGTGATTTCGCGAGCCGCGTGGACGCCGGGGGTGTCGATGCGCAGCCCAAAAACGCGCAGACCGTCCCGCAAACCCGGCTACACTTTCAGCCGTCAGGAGAGAGCTTCCCCGTGAGGCCGCCGAAGGCGCAGGGTGCAGCGTGAATGCCGCACCCGAACGCTCAGGCAAAAGGACTGACAAAACGCCACAGCAATGTGGCGTTCCTCGCTGGAGAGAGGCCCGTCCCTGAACGGGCCCACCGAAGGGGCAAGCGCTGGCCGTACCTGGGCAGCGCCAATCTCTCAGGTAGAGCGGACAGTGAGGGCATGGCAGGTTTTTTCACTTCGGTGAACACTTGCTCGTATCCATGCCCTCGGAGACCACCATGTCCACATCACCTGCCGCCGCCCCGCTGAAGCAAACCCCACTGCACGCGCTGCACCTCGAGCTGGGCGCCAAGATGGTGCCGTTCGCCGGCTATGACATGCCCGTGAACTATCCCGGCGGCATCATCGCGGAGCACAAGCACTGCCGCGAAGCCTGCGCATTGTTCGACGTCTCCCACATGGGCCAGTTGCGCCTCACCGGCGCAGATGCCGCCCGCGCGCTCGAATCGCTGGTGCCGGTGGACGTGGCGGGTCTCGGCGTTGGCAAGCAGCGATACGCGTTCTTCACAAATGCCAGCGGCGGCATCCTCGACGACCTCATGATCACCCGCCGCGAAGACGATCTGTTCCTGATCGTCAACGCCGCCTGCAAGGACGACGACACCCGTCACCTGGTCACGCACCTGGGCCACCGCTGCCACGTGCAGGTGCTTGCCGATCGCGCCCTGCTGGCGCTGCAGGGGCCGCATGCGGCGAATGCACTGCGCCAACTCGTCCCATCGATTGCTCAGCTGTTTTTCATGAACGGCAGCACGGTCCGGATCGCTGGCGTCGATTGCTACATCACGCGCTCGGGCTACACCGGGGAAGACGGGTTCGAGATCTCCATGCCGATCGACCGGGCCGAAGCCGTGGCCCGCGCCTTGCTGGCACTGCCTCATGTGAAGCCCGCAGGGCTTGGCGCTCGCGACACGCTGCGCTTGGAAGCCGGCCTGTGCCTGTATGGGCACGACATGGACGACACCACGACGCCGGTGGAAGCCGGGCTCTCCTGGGCCATCCAGAAAGTGCGTCGGCCCGGGGGTGAACGCGCAGGCGGCTATCCCGGCGCCAACGTCATCGAATCGCAGCTGGCCAGCGGCACCAGCAACAAGCGCGTCGGGCTTCTGGGCCTGGAACGCATGCCGGTTCGCGAAGGTGCGGGCATCGTCGACGCCAAAGGCCACAAGCTCGGCTACGTGACCAGCGGCACGCTGTCGCCCACGGTCAATCAGCCCATCGCGATGGCTTACCTGGCCACCAACCATGCTCAGTTGCATCACGAGGTGCATGCCCAGGTACGCGGCAAGACCTACCCCATGCGGGTCGTTGCCATGCCGTTCACGCCTCACCACTACGTCCGCAGCTGATCGGTTCGTCGTCTTCTTCAACCCGCCATCTTTCAGGAGCTTTCCATGACCACCATGTACACCGCCGATCACGAGTGGATCAACATCGAGGACCACGAAGCGGCTGTCATCGGCATCACGCTCCACGCGCAGGATGCGCTGGGAGACGTGGTGTTCGTGGACCTGCCCGAGATCGGCCGCAGCTTCAAGAAAGGCGACGTGGCCGGTGTCGTGGAATCGGTGAAGGCCGCAGCCGACCTCTACATGCCGGTCAGCGGTGAAGTGGTCGAGGTGAACGAGGCCTTGCGCGCGGACCCCGCACTGGCCAACACCGACCCGCTGGGCGCCGGCTGGTTCTTCAAGGTCAAGGTGAGCGACATGGCCGAGTTCGAGCAACTCATGGACGCCCCGGCCTACGACAAGCTGCTCAAGAACGCCTGACTTCCCTCCCCGACACCCCTTCCTTCAGCCCACCCGGGAATGCCATGCTGATGCACGCCTACAAGACACTTGCCGAACTCGAGAATGCATCCGAGTTCACTGCCCGCCACGTCGGCATCGACGAGGCGGACGAGCGGCACATGCTCTCCGTGATCGGCATGGCGTCGCGCCGCGCGCTGGTCGAGGCCGTGGTGCCAAAAGCCATCTTGCGCCGGGCCCCGATGGACCTGCCGGCACCGCTGGCCGAAACACAAGCCCTCGCCGAACTGAAGGCGATCGCTGCCCGCAACCAGGTGCTCAAAAGCTTCATCGGCCAGGGCTATCACGGCACGCACACGCCGGGTGTCATCCTTCGGAACATTCTGGAGAACCCGGCCTGGTACACCGCCTACACCCCCTACCAAGCCGAGATCTCGCAGGGACGCATGGAGGCCCTGGTCAACTTCCAGACCATGGTCTGCGACCTGACCGGCATGCCCATCGCGAACGCGTCGATGCTCGACGAAGCCACTGCCGCAGCCGAGGCCATGACGCTCGCCAAGCGCAGCGTCAAAAGCCGAAGCAACACCATCATCGTGGGCGGCGATTGCCACCCGCAAACCATCGAAGTGATCCAGACGCGCGCGGTGCCGCTGGGCATCGAGGTGCTGCTGGCGAACTCTGCGCCCGAGTGGGACGACCTGATCGCCAACCGCGACTACTTCGCCGTGCTGGAGCAGTACCCCTCGACCAGCGGCGCCATCCACGACCTCCGCGCCGACGTTGCCCGCGTGCACGCCAAGCAAGCCGCCTTCATCGTGGCGGCCGATCTGCTGGCGCTGACCCTGATCACGCCGCCTGGTGAATGGGGGGCCGATGTGGTGATCGGCACCACGCAGCGCTTCGGCATGCCCATGGGTGCCGGCGGGCCGCATGCGGCGTATCTGGCCTGCCGAGACGAATTCAAGCGTTCAATGCCGGGCCGGCTGGTCGGCGTGAGCGTCGATGTGCATGGCAATCCGGCCTACCGCCTGGCCCTGCAAACGCGCGAACAGCACATCCGCCGCGAGAAGGCCACCTCGAACATCTGCACGGCGCAGGTACTGCCCGCCGTGATCGCAAGCATGTACGCCGTGTACCACGGGCCTGAGGGCCTGAAGCGCATCGCATCACGCGTCGCCAGCTACACCGCCATCCTGTCGCAAGGTCTCAAGGAACTCGGGTTTGCACCGCGCAGCGCGCACGCATTCGACACGCTGGTTCTGCACACCGGCGCAGCCACGCGCTCGCTCGTGACGAGAGCACGCGACAAGGGCGCCAACCTGCGCATCTACTACGGTGAATACCTCGTGATCTCGCTGGACGAGACCACCACGCGCGACGACATCGCCCTGCTCTGGCAGTGTTTTGCCGACGAGGCGGGCCAGACGAAGCTGCCGTCGTTCGCAGCTTTCGAGAAAGGCGTGGAACCGCTGATCCCGGTCGAGCTGCGGCGCACCAGCCCCTTCCTCACGCACCCGGTGTTCAACACCCATCATTCCGAGACCGAGATGCTTCGCTACATCCGCAGCCTCTCGGACAAGGATCTCGCGCTCGATCGCTGCATGATTCCACTCGGCTCCTGCACGATGAAGCTGAATGCGACCAGCGAGATGATCCCGATCACCTGGCCCGAGTTCGCGCAGGTCCACCCCTTCGCGCCGCGCGACCAGTTGCTCGGCTACGCACAGCTCGACCAGCAACTGCGCGACTGGCTCTGCCAGGCCAC
>CAZBOF010000236.1:0-4285 GCA_964493285.1 uncultured Rhizobacter sp.
TTGCAGGTCCATATTGTTCGTCCGCGGGGACTGCTGGTGCCGACGGCGAGACTCGAACTCGCACAGCTTTCGCCACTACCCCCTCAAGATAGCGTGTCTACCAATTTCACCACGTCGGCCGAACGTGCAAATGTCTAGCGAAGGTGCCTGGATTGCATGAGGATTTGCTCACCAGACAGCCTTAAATTCTAACCTCAAACCCTCGATCCCGCCGTGGCCATGTGCATTGCAGCAAATGATGCGCGGCACAGCGTGAACGGGCCTGGATCACTTGCCTGGGATCACCGCCCCGGATGCGGCCGGAGCCGCATCCGGGGCGGTGGGCGCCAGCGCATCGGAAGAGGTGCTCGGCGGAATGACCATGGCACCGCTCGCAGGCGCAGGAGCCGCCCCCGCACGATCGAGCACCGTGCTGCCCGGCTCGGCCGGGCGGGTGCTGGACGAGTACGCCAGGGCCAAGGTACAACAGAAGAAGATCGCCGCACAAACGGCCGTAGAACGCGACAGGAAGTTCGCGCTGCCCGTGGCGCCAAAGAGGCTTCCCGATGACCCGCTGCCGAAGGAAGCGCCCATGTCGGCCCCCTTGCCGTGCTGGATCAGCACCAAGCCGATCATGATCAGTGCCGACAGAATTTGAACGGCCACCAGAATGTTCATCAACGCGTGCATTCGTATCACTCCAGAAACTTGTCTTTGCCTCAACGGGCTGCGTAGCAGATCGCAGCGAAATCTTGTGCCTTCAGCGATGCGCCGCCAATCAGGCCGCCGTCGATGTCCGGCTGCGAGAACAGATCGCTGGCGTTGTCCGCCTTGACGCTGCCGCCATAGAGAATCAGCATGCCGTCGGCCGCTTGTGTTGCCGCGCGCAGTTGGGCGCGCAGGACGGCGTGAACGCCTTGCGCCTGCTCAGGTGTCGCAGTCTTGCCCGTGCCAATGGCCCACACTGGCTCATACGCCACCACCGCCTGCGAAATGCACTGCCCGAGCGTGTGGATCACGGCGGACAACTGCCGCTTCACGACCGCATCGGTCTGCCCCGCTTCACGCTCGACCAGCGTCTCTCCGACGCAAACAATCGGCGTCAGTTGGTGCGCGAGGGCCGCCTTGGCCTTGTCTGCCACGAGCTGATCGGACTCGGCATGCAACGCGCGGCGCTCCGAGTGGCCCACGATGACATACCGGCAGCCGAACTCCGCCAGCATCGATGCGGACACTTCGCCCGTGAACGCGCCTGCCTCGTGCGCTGAACAATCCTGGGCGCCCCAGGCCATGCGACTGCCTTGCAACGACAGCGCCACGTCAGCAAGGTAGGGAAAGGGTGCGCAAATCGCCACGGCAGCGTCCCACGGGCCCGCGGCGCTCAGGCCCGCCAACAATTCCGCATTGGCGGCGCGGGAACCGTTCATCTTCCAATTGCCTACGACCAGCTTCTGACGCACTGCTTGATTTCCTTGAGTCGACATCACCACGCAAGCACCAGCTTGCCGATGTGTTCATTGGATTCCATCAGCGCATGCGCATCACGCGCTTGCGCGGGCTCGAACACCTTGAAAATCACGGGTTTGACGCGCCCCGCGACCAGCCATGGCCACACCTGCTCACGCAAGGACCGCGCGATCGCGGCCTTGAACGCCACGGGCCGCGGACGCAGGGTCGAGCCGGTGACCTTGAGGCGCTTGCGCATCAAGACACCCATGTCGATTTGCGCATTCACACCACCCTGCACCGCGATGACGACCAGGCGCCCGTCTTCTGCCAAGCAGGCGATCTCCCGCGCAACATAGTCGCCAGCCACCATGTCCAGCACCACATCCGCGCCACGGCCTGCCGTCAGGCGCGCCACTTCGGCGGCGAAATCCTGCTGGCGATAGTTGATCGCGTGATCAGCGCCGAGGGCGAGGCAGGCCGCACATTTCTCGTCGCTGCCCGCGGTGACGATCACCGTGGCGCCCCAGGCCTTGGCCATCTGGATGGCGCTGACGCCAATGCCGCTGCTTCCGCCCTGCACCAGCAAGGTTTCGCCAGGACGCAGCCCACCGCGATCGAACACGTTCGACCAGACCGTGAAGAACGTCTCCGGCAGGCTGGCCGCCTCGACATCCGTCCAGCCCTCAGGCACCGGCAGGCATTGCCCCACGGGTGCGACGCACAACTCGGCGTATCCACCGCCCGACACGAGTGCGCAGACGCGGTCACCCACCTTGAGCCCGGCCCGCGCCATGGCCGCCGCGTCACCGTCGATGAGGGTGCCTGCCACCTCCAGGCCGGGCAGATCCGATGCCCCGGGCGGCACCGGATAGCGCCCTTTTCGCTGGAGCACGTCAGGGCGGTTCACGCCGGAAGCCCCTACGCGGATCAGCACCTCATCCACACCCGCAACAGGGTCCGGGCGCTCGACGAGGCGCAGAACCTCCGGCGCCCCATATGCAGTGATTTCTACAGCTTTCATGGCAGATGAACGCAGCGCCAGGCGCGCGTCAGTCCTGAGCTGGAGCCGGAGCCGATTCGCGATCGATCAGCGCCTTCATCGACAGCTTGACGCGGCCCTTCTCATCGGTCTCCAGAACCTTGACCTTGACGACCTGCCCCTCCTTCAAGAAATCGGTCACCTTTTCGACACGCTGGTGCGCGATCTGGCTGATGTGCAGGAGGCCATCCTTGCCAGGCAACAGATTCACCAGCGCACCGAACTCGAGGATCTTGGTGATCGGCCCCTCATAGACCTTGCCCACTTCCACCTCGGCGGTGATCTCTTCGATGCGCTTCTTGGCCAAAGCGGCCTTGTCTGCGTCTGCCGAAGCGATCGTGATCGTGCCGTCTTCGCCGATGTCGATCGTGGTGCCGGTTTCTTCGGTCAAGGCACGGATGGTGGCGCCACCCTTGCCGATGACATCGCGGATCTTCTCCGGATTGATCTTCATGGTGTACAGACGCGGCGCAAACTGCGAAACCTCGGCCTTCGCACCGCCCATGGCTTCGGTCATCTTGCCCAGAATGTGCAGGCGTGCTTCCTTGGCCTGAGCCAGCGCCACCTGCATGATTTCCTTCGTGATCCCCTGGATCTTGATGTCCATCTGCAAGGCCGTCACGCCAGCCGTGGTGCCAGCCACCTTGAAGTCCATGTCGCCAAGGTGATCTTCGTCGCCCAGGATGTCGGTCAGCACGGCAAAGCGATTGCCGTCTTTGATCAGCCCCATGGCGATGCCCGCCACGTGGGCCTTCAGCGGCACGCCGGCGTCCATCAGCGCGAGGCAGCCACCGCACACGGAGGCCATCGACGACGAGCCGTTGGATTCGGTGATTTCGGACACGACGCGCATGGAATACGGGAACTCGGTGCGGTCCGGCAGCACGGCCACCAGCGCGCGCTTGGCCAGCCGGCCATGCCCGATCTCACGGCGCTTCGGGCTGCCGACGCGACCGGTCTCGCCGGTTGCAAACGGCGGCATGTTGTAGTGAAGCATGAAGTGCTCGCTGAACTCGCCGGCGAGTGCATCGATCTTCTGCGAATCGCGGTCCGTGCCCAGCGTGGCGGCGACGAGCGCCTGCGTCTCCCCACGCGTGAAGAGCGCGGAACCGTGGACGCGGGGAAGCACGCCATTGCGGATTTCGATCTGGCGCACGGTGCGGGTGTCGCGGCCATCGATACGCGGCTCGCCCGAGAGGATCTGCCCTCGCACGATGCGGGCTTCGATGTCGAACAGGATGTTGTCGACCTGAACCTTGTCAACCGCAACACCCTCTTCCGTCAAAGCCGCAACGGTTGCGGTGGTCACTTCGCGCGTGGCTTGCGTGCGGGCCTGCTTCGAACGGATCTGGTAGGCAGCGCGCAGCTTGTCTTCGGCCAACGCCGTGACCTTGGCGATGAACGGCTCGTCCTTCTGCGCGGGCTTCCAGTCCCACGCGGGCTTGCCTGCATCGCGCACCAGGTCATTGATCGCGGCGATCGCGATGTTGCCTTGCTCGTGGCCGAACACCACGCCGCCCAGCATCACTTCTTCGCTCAATTGCTGAGCTTCGGACTCGACCATCAGCACGGCAGCCTGCGTGCCGGCCACAACGAGATCCATCTTCGACTCGAGCAATTGCGTCTTGCCGGGGTTGAGCACGTATTCGCCGTTGATGTAGCCCACGCGCGCCGCGCCGATCGGGCCATTGAACGGGATGCCGGAGATGGCCAGGGCAGCGCTCGACCCGATCAGGGCAGCGATGTCGGCCGAAACCTCGGGGTTCAGCGAGAGCACGTGAATGACCACCTGCACCTCGTTGTAGAACCCCTCGGGAA
>CAZBOF010000237.1:0-4165 GCA_964493285.1 uncultured Rhizobacter sp.
CGCACGAATACCGCAAGCGCGTCTGAGCCATGGACGGCTCACCCTGACAAGGGCACCTCGGTGCCCTTTTTCTTTGGCCCGATCGCTTCATACTGTCGGCCCCGCACCCTGTCCTCCCCAGACGCCACGAACCGTGAGAACCGAGCCGATCCGTCCTGCATCCTTGCGATTCGACGCCGACGGATTGCCCTTCTCCGAGGTTTACCAAGACATCTATCACCCGCGTGCCGGTGCGCTGCACCAGGCCCGCCATGTGTTCCTGGCCGGCAATGAGTTGCCGGCGCGCTGGCAACAGGCCCCGCACTTCTCGATCCTGGAAACCGGCTTCGGCCTCGGCAACAACTTCCTGGCCACCTGGGACGCCTGGCGGCGGGATCCGAATCGTCCCGGGCAGCTCTTCTACCTGTCGGTCGAGCAGAGCCCGCTGTCATCTGCCGACATGCGCGAGGTTCATGCGCAGTCCGCGCTTGGGCCGCTGGCGTCCGAGTTGATCGGCCACTGGCCGCCGCTCACCTGCAACCTGCACACCCTCAGCTTCGAAGCCGGCCGCGTGCAACTGCTTCTGGCGCTCGGCGACATCGATGCCTGGCTGCCGGAGATCAGCGCGACGGTAGACGCCTTCTTTCTCGACGGCTTCGCGCCTGTCAAGAACCCACGCATGTGGACGCCACGCCTCTTCAAGGCGCTCGCCCGCCTGGCCGCGCCCGGTGCCACCCTGGCCACCTGGACGGCCGCCAGCAGCGTGCGAGACGGCTTGCACGCGGCGGGCTTCGACGTGCGCAAGGCCGCCGGCTCCGGCGGCAAGCGCGACATCACCCTCGCGCACTACGCCCCGGCCTTCGTTCCCCGGCCCGTGCCCGCGCGCCAGCTCCGGTCGTTGCCACAGGAACGCCGCGCACTGATCGTCGGCGCCGGCCTCGCCGGCTGCGCCGCCGCGCAAGCCTTGGCGCGGCGCGGCTGGGCGTCGACCCTGTATGAATGCGCAGACGTCGCCGACGGACCTTCCGGCAATCCCGCAGGCCTGTTTCATGGCGTCGTGCATCGACAGGACGGCACGCATGCGCGCTTCAACCGCGCGGCGGCCCTGCACGCGGCGCGTACGCATGCGCTGACCCTGCGTGAGCACCACCTACCGGGGGACGTCAAAGGCCTGGTTCGCCTCCATGAAGACGACCCGGCCCGCATGACCCAGACGCTGGCCAGCCTCGGTTTGCCGGCGGACTACGTCCAGGCGCTGTCGCGCGACGAAGCCAGCCTGCAAGCCGGCATCGCGCTGCCGGGCCCGGCCTGGTTCTATCCGGGCGGGGGGTGGGCGTCACCAGCCGCCCTGGCACGCGCCTGGCTGGCGGCGGCCTCCGACCATGCCACCGTGCACACGCAAACCCAGGTCGCCGCCTTGCGCCCTGCAGACCACGGCTGGCTTCTGATCGATGCACACAGCCGCGTGATCGACGCGGCGGAAACCGTCATCCTCGCCAACGCCGGCGACGCCATGCGCCTGCTGGGAGAAACCGGCTGGCCGATCGACCCCGTGCGGGGACAGATCAGCCTGCTCCCGCCAGATCGCGTGCCCTTCACGCCGCCTCGGTTGCCTGTCGCCGGCGCCGGCTACCTGCTCCCCGCCATCGGCGGCATGGTGCTGTTTGGCGCCACCACGCAACACAATGAGCAGGACATCGGCCTGCGCGACGCCGACCACCACGCCAACGCCCGTCAACTCGAAAAATTGGCCGGGCGGGCCATCGTCGCCCCCTTGGAAAGCTTCAGTGGCCGTGCCGGCGTGCGCTGGACGGCACGCGACCGGCTCCCGCTGATCGGCGCCGTTGCCGACGCGGCCGAGGCCGCTCGCCTGCGAGGAATGGATCAGCCCAGGCGGGTGCCGAGGCAACACGGCCTGTATATCTTCACGGCCCTTGGGTCGAGAGGCCTCACCTGGTCGCCGCTCGGCGCAGAGATCTTGGCCGCCATGGTGGCGGGCACCCCCTTGCCGCTTGAATCCAGCCTGCTGGACGCCGTGGATCCGGCTCGGTTCATCAGCCGGCTCGCACGCGCGCCGAACTGATGCTGGCAACCGCTGCGGGCGGGGGAAAAGCGCGAACGGCCCGGATGAGGGCCGTTGCGGGTCGCTGGTGGGACTGCCATCGCCGCAAGCAGAGGCGCCGACGGGCGGCGCCCGTCAGGATGCCGCGGGGCTCTGGCTGGCTGGGGTTTCGCGCTCGCCTTCGGGAGCGTCGGGCGTCTCGGGAGAATGCTCCGGGCCGGACTTGCGCTCGGCCTTTTCTTTCAGCTTCTCTTCCTTTTTCTTCTTCTTTGCCAACTCGCGCTGGCGCTTCTCGAACGAATAATTTGGTTTGGCCATGGGCCGTCCTTCCATAAAGTTGCTCAGAGGCGATGCAACACGCGAGAGGGTACGCCCTTTTCACGCATTGCAGGCGCCGGGCACCTCAGAATGTGAGTGTCTTCACGCCCTGGAGTGTGCCCAGCAAGCACACGCTGGCCTTGTGGCGGGCAAATATCCCGACCGTCACGACACCCGGCCATTGATTGATCTCGGTTTCCATGCCCAGTGCATCTTCTATGGCCAGACCGTGCACGTCGATGATGTGACAGCCATTGTCGGTGACCACGCCTTCGCGCAGCACGGCCCTCCCGCCCAGTCGCTGCAAGCCACGAGCGATCTGCGACGCGGCCATCGGGATCACCTCCACAGGCAACGGAAACTTGCCCAGTGTGCTGACGAGTTTCGATTCGTCAGCGATGCAGATGAAGCGGTCGGCCATCGCTGCCACGATCTTTTCCCGCGTCAGCGCCGCGCCGCCTCCTTTGATCATGCAACCGGCTTGGTTGATCTCATCGGCGCCATCGATGTAGACCGGCACGGATTCGACCGCATGGCTGGGAAGCACCTCGATGCCATGGCTGCGAAGGCGCAGCGTGCTGGCCTCGCTGCTGGAGATCGCGCCGGCAACCCGGTCCTTGATGCCCGCGAGCGCATCGATGAAACAGTTGACGGTCGAGCCGGTTCCAACGCCCACCACGGCCCCCGGCGGCACGTGCTCCAACGCGGCGGCGCCCACCAGCCTTTTCAGTTCGTCTTGCGTCATGGCCCTTGCTTCGTTGGTTAAGTAGGTGTTTGAGACAATGGGCGAATTATCCAAGACGCTGTCCATGCCCCTCGTTCCCTACGCCCTCACTCGCCCTTTCCTCTTCGGACTGGAACCCGAAACCGCCCACGACCTCACGCTCGACACCCTGGCGCGCATTCAGCACACGCCGCTGATCTGCGCCGTTGCGCAGACGCGGCTTGAAGACCCGATCATGCTGGCCGGGCTGCGGTTTGCGAATCGCGTCGGGCTGGCAGCCGGGCTGGACAAGAATGGCCGCTGCATCGATGGTCTGGGCGCCATGGGATTCGGCTTCGTGGAAGTGGGCACGGTGACGCCCAAACCGCAGTCCGGCAACCCGAAACCCCGCATGTTCCGGATTCCCGAAGCGAAAGCGCTCATCAATCGCATGGGCTTCAACAATGACGGCCTCGACGCCTTCATCGCCAATGTCCAGCGGAGCCGGTTTCGATCCAAGGGCGGCATCCTCGGGCTGAACATCGGCAAGAACGCCAGTACGCCAATCGAACGCGCCGTCGATGACTACCTCATCGCACTCGACGGCGTCTATCCGCACGCCGACTACGTGACGGTGAATATTTCGTCGCCGAACACCAAGAACCTGCGCGCCCTGCAAAGCGACGAAGCGCTGGACGCGCTGCTGCGCGCCATCGGCGAGCGCAAAGCGGGCCTCGCGCAGCGCCACGGACGGAGCGTGCCGGTGTTCGTGAAGATCGCGCCCGATCTCGACGAAGACCAGGTTCTGGCGATAGCTGCCGCCATCCGCCAGCACGGCATCGACGGCGTGATCGCCACCAACACCACCATCGCACGCGATGCGGTGGCGAATCTTCCGCATGGCAACGAAGCGGGCGGACTGTCGGGCGAGCCGGTGCGAGACGCAAGCAACCGCGTGATCACCCAGTTGCGTGCCGCGCTGGGATCGGGATTCCCGATCATCGGAGTCGGCGGCGTGATGAGCGGCGCCGACGCGCAAGCCAAGCTCGCGGCCGGCGCGGACGTCGTGCAACTCTACACCGGCTTCATCTACAAGGGCCCTG
>CAZBOF010000238.1:0-4087 GCA_964493285.1 uncultured Rhizobacter sp.
TCCTGCTCAACGTCAACGGCATCGAGGTGATCTACAACCACGTGATCCTCGTGCTGAAAGGTGTCTCGCTGCAAGTGCCCGAAGGCGGCATCGTCGCGCTGCTCGGTGGCAATGGCGCGGGCAAGACGACGACGCTGCGCGCCATCAGCAACCTGCTGGCCGGCGAACGCGGGGCCGTCACCAAGGGCAGTGTGGAGCTGCGCGGCGAACGCACTCAGGGCTTGAGCACGGCCGACATGGTCAACCGCGGCGTGATCCAGGTCATGGAAGGGCGGCACTGCTTCGCCCACCTCACGATCGAGGAGAACCTGATGACCGGCGCCTACACGCGCCGCGACGGCAAAGCCGCGGTGGCGCAGACGCTGGAGAAGGTCTACACCTACTTCCCCCGGCTGAAGACGCGGCGCAGCTCGCAGGCCGCGTACACCTCGGGCGGTGAACAGCAGATGTGCGCGATCGGCCGTGCGCTGATGGCCAACCCCCGCATGGTGCTTCTGGATGAGCCGTCGATGGGCCTGGCCCCGCAGATCGTGCAAGAGGTGTTCGAGATCGTCAAAGACTTGAACGCACGCGAACGCGTCACCTTCTTGCTCGCCGAGCAGAACACTGCCATGGCGCTGCGCTATGCCGATTACGGCTACATCCTGGAAAACGGGCGCATCGTGATGGACGGCGCCGCGCGGGCACTGGCCGACAACGAGGACGTCAAGGAGTTCTATCTCGGCACCGGCGGATCGCGCGGCAACGCCGAGGACCGCAAGAGCTTTCGCGACGTCAAGAGCTACAAGAGAAGGAAGAGGTGGCTGGCATGAGCGACGAGATCGGCAGCGGCTTTCTGACGCCACCCACCTTCCAACCCGCCGAAGCGATGGTGGCCCTCAAGCGGCAGCTTCGCGAACTGCGCCCGTTGTCCGAGCGCGGCAACCGCTTCGAGATCAACGGCAAGGCCGTGGTGGAACTCACCGCGGCGCCGGCCGAACTCCAAGCCCGCATCGCGCGGCGGCTCGCCACCACCCCCGATTGGGACACCGCTGCGCTGAGGTCCAGCGCCGACGTGCGCAAGCTCGTCGACGACATCCGCAAGCGCCTGGCGCGCTGGCAAGACGAAGACCGCTGACATGAGCGAACACTACGACGCGCTTGAAACACGGGCGCCGCAAGAACGCGAGCAGGCCTTGATGGTGCAACTCGTGCGCCAGGTGGCGCATGCGCAAGCCGGCACCACCGCCTTCGCGCAAGTGCTGCAAAGCGTGAACGCAGCGGAGATCAACCACCGCGGCGCGCTGGCGCGCCTGCCGGTCACGCGCAAAAGCGAGTTGATGGCGCAGCAGCGCGCGAACCGCGCCACCGACCCCTTCGGCGGGTACGCCGCCGTTGGCTGGCGCGGGTTGCGCGCAACACGCGGCGCCAGGCGGGTGTTCCAGTCGCCGGGGCCCATGTACGAGCCCGAAGGCATGGCCGGTGACTACTGGCGGGCCGCCCGCGCGCTGTACGCGGCAGGCTTCCGCCCGGGCGAGCTGGCGCACAACGCCTTCAGTTACCACTTCACGCCGGCCGGCTCCATGATGGAAACCGGCGCCCACGCCCTGGGCTGCACCGTGTTCCCGGGCGGCATCGGCCAAACGGAAATGCAGGTGCAGGCGATCGCCGACCTGCGGCCCAGCGGCTACCTGGGCACGCCAAGCTTTCTCAAACTCATCCTTGAAAAAGCCGCGGAACTCGGCACGCCGATTCCTTCGCTGACCAAAGCGCTGGTGAGCGCCGAAGCGTTCCCGCCAAGCCTGCGCGACTGGTTCATCGAGCGTGGCGTCCAGGGCTACCAGTGCTACGCCACCGCCGACCTCGGCCTCATCGCCTACGAAACCCGCGCCCGCGAAGGGCTGGTGCTGGACGAAGGCGTCATCGTGGAGATCGTGCGCCCAGGCACCGGCGACCCGGTGCCCGAAGGCGACGTGGGTGAGTTGGTGGTCACCACCCTCAACCCCGACTACCCTCTGATCCGCTTCGGCACCGGCGACTTGTCGGCGGTGCTGCCTGGCACCTGCCCGACCGGGCGCACCAACACCCGCATCCGCGGCTGGATGGGGCGTGCCGATCAAACAGCCAAGGTGCGCGGCATGTTCGTGCACCCCAGCCAAGTGACGGAAATCACGCGGCGCTTCCCCGAAATCGGGCGCTCCCGGCTGGTGATCGCCGGCGAGATGGCCAACGACACGATGACGCTGAAAGCCGAGGTCGCATCGCCTTCAGAGCACCTGGCCAAGCGCCTGGCCGAGGCCGTCCGCGACGTCACCAAACTGCGCGGCGACATCGAGTTGTGCGCCCCCGGTAGCCTGCCCAACGACGGCAAGGTGATCGACGACGCCCGGCGCTACGAGTAACCCCTGAGAACGGGTTACGTAGTTTCCTCCATGCCACTCGGTGCGCCTGAAACTAGCATCAAGCCGATGTCCACAACCGCAAGGGGAACCGCAATGAAGAAAATTCTGCTGACCGCACTGACTGCCTTGGCCGCTGGCAGCGCCCTGGCCTTCCCGGACAAGCCCATCACCCTTGTGGTTCCGTTCTCCGCAGGCGGCCCGACCGACAAGGTCGCCCGCGACTTCGCGGAGGCCGTTCGCAAACCCCTGGGCGGCGGGACCGTGGTCATCGAAAACGTGGCCGGCGCCGGCGGCACGCTGGGCGCCAACAAGGTGGCCCGCGCCAACCCCGATGGCTATACGCTCCTGCTCACCCACATCGGCCTGGCCACCGCGCCCGCCCTCTACCGCAACCTGCCCTACAAGGCGCTCGAAGACTTCGAGTACCTCGGGCTGATCAACGAAGTGCCCATGACGCTGGTGGCCCGCCCCACGCTCGCGGCCAACACTTACCCTGAACTCGCCAGCTGGATCAATGCCAACCGCGGCAAAGTCAACATCGCCAATGCGGGTCTCGGCTCGGCGTCGCACCTGTGCGGCATGCTGCTGCAAAGCACGCTGAAGGTGGAAATGGTGGCCGTTCCCTACAAAGGAACGGCGCCGGCCATGACCGACCTGCTCGGCGGCCAGGTGGACATCCTGTGCGACCAGACCACCAACACCACCAGCCAGATCGAGGCGGGCAAGATCAAGGCATACGCGGTCACCTCGACCAAGCGGCTCACCACGCCGGCGCTTTCCAAGTACCCCACGCTCGATGAAGTCGGGCTGAAAGACTTCAACGTCACCATCTGGCACGGCCTGTATGCGCCGAAGGGCACTCCCAAGGCCGTGGTCGACAAGCTCAACGGCGCCCTGAAGGTGGCCCTGCAAGACCCGGAATTCATCAAGCGCCAAGAATCGCTGGGCGCCGTGGTGACCAACGACGCGCGGGTGAACGGCGCCGAACAGAAGAAATTCGTGGAGGCCGAAACCAACAAGTGGACGCCCGTCATCAAGGCCAACGGCCAGTACGCCGACTGAGCCTGCCCGATTTCCTCAGTGACTTCGGCCGCCTCCGGGCGGCCTTTTTCATTGGATCTCAGCCGAGATGGACGCGCGCGAACTTGCGCTTGCCCACTTGCACCACGTAGGTGCCTGCGGCGAGTTTCAGCCCTTTGTCACTGACCACGCCGCCATCGACGCGCACGCCGCCACCGTCGACCAGGCGCATCGCCTCGCTGGTCGACGGCGCCAGCCCGGCTTGCTTCAGGAGCGCGCCAATGCCCAGCGGCGCGCCGCTCAGCGCCACCTCGGGGATCTCGTCAGGCACCCCCCCGCGCGCACGGTTGTGGAAATCCTGCTCCGCCGCGTCGGCAGCCGCGGCACTGTGGAAACGCGCCGTGATCTCCTTGGCCAGGAGCACCTTGGCTTCTTTCGGGTTGCGCCCGCCTTCGACCTGGGCGCGCAAGCCGGCGATCTCGGCTTCCGACTTGAAGCTCAGCAGCGTGTAGTACTTCCACATCAGCGTGTCGCTGATCGACAGCAGCTTGGCGAACATGCTGTTCGCCGGCTCGGCGATGCCGATGTAATTGCCCTTGCTCTTGGACATCTTCTCGATGCCGTCCAGGCCCTCGAGCAGCGGCATCGTCAGGATGCACTGCGGTTCCTGCCCGTATTCGGTTTGC
>CAZBOF010000239.1:0-4070 GCA_964493285.1 uncultured Rhizobacter sp.
GTCGCCCTACGTGCAGGGCGTGGACACCGGCTTCGACTCGGCGCGCCTGAACTCCGTGTTCGCCTTCCCGCTGTCGGGTCGTGCGCCGTTCGCCACCAGTTGGGAAGAGTTCGGCCAGTACTTCGACAAGATGACGAGCACGGGCGTCGTGCAGTCGATGAAAGACTTCTACTGGGACATCCGCCCCAAGCCCGAGTACGGCACCATCGAACTGCGCGTGTGCGACACGCCGTTGACCGTGGACAAGGCCGCGGCGCTCGCGTGCTACCTGCAGAGCATCTGCCGTTACCTGCGCGAAGAAAAGCCGTTCGAGCCCACGGAAGACGACTACCTCGTCTACACCTTCAACCGCTTCCAGGCCTGCCGCTTCGGGCTCGACGGCGAGATCGTCGACCCGAAAACCAAGCAGCGCCAGAGGCTGCGCGACGACATCCTGCGCACGCTGGCACGGGTGGATGAACATGCACTCGACTTGAAGGCGCTGGATGCGAGCAACCTGATCCGCGACAGCCTGTTCGAGGGCAACGATGCGAACTGGCTGCGCCGCCAGCGCCGCCGGGGCATGCCGCTGTCTTCGGTGGTCGAGGACGCCGCCAAGCGCTGGATGGGCGAGAGCAGCATCGCCAGCCCGCTCAGTGCAGCTTGATGCGCGGACGGTAGGTGCGGTCGAGCAGTTCCGACAATGTGATCAGCGCCGTCTTGCGCACCCCGCCCAGCGCGAGCTGATGCTGCTTGTGCAGCGCCCAGTACATGAGCTGGGCCAGGCGGCCTTCGATGAACAAGGTGCCGCGCGTCAGGCTGCCCATGAGGCTGCCCACCGACGAATACTCGGACAGCGACACCAGTGACCCCTGGTCCTTGAAGACGAAGGGGGCGACGGTTTCGCCGCGGATCGTCTTCGGCAGCGCGCGCACCAGGTACATCGCCTGCTGGTAGGCGGCCTGCGCGCGCGGCGGCACCCAGGTGCCGTCGGGTTGCTGGCAGGCAGCACAGTCGCCGAATGCGTAGATGTGCTCGTCGCGCGTGGTCTGCAAATTGCCTTTGACGACGAGCTGGTTCAACCGGTTGGTCTCCAGCGGCTGATCGCCGCCGATGCCGTCCAGAAAGTCTGCGGCCTTCACCCCGGCCGCCCAGACGGAAAGGGTGGCACCGATCACCTTGCCGCTGGCCATCTTCAAGGTATCGGCGGTGACCTCGACCACTTTTTCGTTGGTGTGCACCTCGATCGCCAGTTTGCGCAGCTCGCGCACCGCCGCTTCGCTGAGCCGCTCGGGCAATTGGGACAGCAAACGCGGCGCCGCTTCCACCAGCACGATCTGCATGTCCTTCTCGGGGTGGATGTTGTCGAGCCCGAAGTTCGCCAGAACGCGCGCCGCGGCGTGCAGCTCCGCGGCCAGTTCCACACCGGTGGCCCCTCCGCCGACGATGGCCACGGTGAGGCGGCCGCTGCCCGGCACGCGCGGAACGCTCTGCGCGCGGATGCAGGCATTCAAAAGCCGATCATTGAAGCGTTTGGCGGCTTGCGGGCTGTCGAGCTTGATGGTGTGCTCGGCCGCGCCCAGCGTGCCGAAATCATTCGTCTGGCTGCCCACGGCCACGACCAGCGTGTCGTAGGCGACTTCCTGGTCGGGCGTGATTTCAATGCCGGCATCGTCATAACTCGCTGCGAGCTGCACCGTCTTGTTGGCACGATCGATGCCGGTGAGCCGCCCCAGGCGGAACTTGAAGCCGTTCCAGCGCGCTTGCGCAAGGAACTCGATCTCCTCCGCGTGCGTGTCGTAGCTGCCGGCGGCCAACTGGTGCAGCAGCGGCTTCCAGACATGCGTGCGCGCCGAATCGACCAGGGTCACCTCGGCCTTGTGCTTGCGGCCCAGCCGTTGGCCCAACTGGGTGGCAAGCGCCAGGCCGCCCGCGCCTCCTCCGACGATCACGATGCGATGCATTCAAGCCCTTTCTTTTCTGGCGCAGCCACTGCCGGGGGCAGTGGGCACGTGGCACGGCAGTGGATGGTGCGGCAGCCATTGTGCCGGTGCACACGGACATCGCGCGCCACGCCCCGCAGCCGAAGTGTCAGTGGGAGAACGCGCCGGTGCCAGCCTGGACACGCACATCGTGCCTGCCCTCGCGGACGTAGACCGCTTCCAGGTTCACCCGGCGCCGCGCCACAGCCGCTCAAGCGGCTTGGGGAATGTCGCGCTGAGTGATCTCGGCAAAACGCTGCAAATGGAAATCGGTGTCGCCGAAACTGAGTTCGATGCTCAGCAGACGCTTGAACCAATGGCTCACATTCAACTCGTCACTCATCCCCATCCCACCGTGCAGCTGAACCGACTGCTGCGCGATGTAGCGGCATGCCTGTCCGATCACGATTTTTGCGCAGGAGAGGGTTTTGCGGCGCTGGGCATCGTCTGCCAGCTGGCAGTTCATCGCGGCAAGATAGGCCATCGAACGCGATTGCTCCAGGTGCATCAGCATGTCGGCGGTGCGATGCTGCAGCGCCTGGAAGCGCCCGATGGGCTGGCCGAACTGGTGGCGGGTCTTGAGGTACTCGACGGTGGCATCCACGCTCGCCTGCATCACGCCCAATGCTTCGGCGCAAACCGCGGCAAGCCCGACATCCAGTGCACGCGCCACTGCAGGCAGGGCGGCCCCGGCCGTGCCCAGGCAGGCGCCGGCAGGCAGCCGCACGTCGCGCAGCCGCACCTCGGCGGCGCGGCGGCCATCCAGCGTGGGGTAGCCGTCCAATGCCAACCCCGGCGTGCCGCGCGGTACGCGGTAGACGCTCACGCCTTGCGCATCACCCGCCTCGCCCGCGCTGCGCGCCGTGACCAGCAGTTCGTCTGCCGCCGCCGCGTGCAGCACCACCGCCTTGTCGCCGTTGAGAACCACGTGGCCGCCGTCCAGGCGAGCCGAGGCTTCCACCCAGCCCGCTTCGCCGCGCGCGGCCGGTTCCAAGTGGGCAAGCACCACGATGCGCTCGCCGGCCGCCATGGACGCAAGCAGCTCTTCCTGTTGCGCAACGGTGGCGGCATCACGCACCAGCGCGGTCGCGATCACGGCGCTTTCCAGCAAGGGTTCGCAGAGCAGGGCCGCTCCGACGGGCTGCATGGCCAGCAGGGTTTCGATCGGGCCGTATCCGAGGCCTCCGTGCGCCTCAGGGACGTTCATCGCGAGCACGCCCAGGTCGGCCAGGCCCTTCCAGGTATCGCGGCTCCAGCCCTCAGCGCTGGCGATGACCGCGCGGCGATGTTCGAAGCTGTAGTCGCCTTGCAGAAAGCGCGTCACCGCGTCTTGCAGTTGCTGTTGCTCTTCGCTGAAGCTGAAATCCATGCTGTTCCTCTTGAAGCGGTGCGGTCACAGGCCCAGCAACTGCTGAGAGATGATGTTTTTCTGAATCTCGTTGGAGCCGCCGAAGATCGAGAGCTTGCGCATGTTGCAGTAGTGGGTCCCGAGTGAGGCCGCATGGCGGGGGCCGACCGAGGTGCCATCGTGGGGGGCTCCGAGGGCCTCGCGGATGAACGGCAGCGCGTAGGGGCCGGCGGCCTGGACCAGCAGCTCGGTGATGGTTTGCTGGATCTCGCTGCCCTTGATCTTGAGGAGGGAGGCGGCCGGGCCCGGGGCGCGTTCATCCTTCTCCGCCGAGAGCACCCGCAGGTTGGTGATCTCCAGGGCCATCAGCTCGGCCTCGACTTGCGCCACCTTGGCCGAGAACAGCGGGTCTTCCAGCAGGGGGCGGCCGCGCTTCTTCTCGGCGGCCGCGATGCGCTTGAGGCGGCCGAGTTCCCGCTTGGCGATCCCGATGCCGGCAATGTTGCTGCGTTCGTGGCCCAGGAGGAACTTGGCGTAGGTCCAGCCCTTGTTCTCTTCGCCGACGAGGTTTTCGGCCGGCACGCGCACGTCTTCGAACCAGACTTCATTCACCTCGTGCGCGCCGTCCAGCGTGATGATCGGGCGCACCGTGACGCCCGGCGTCTTCATGTCGATGAGCAAGAAGCTGATGCCGCGCTGCGCTTTCGCCTGCGGGTCGGTGCGCACGAGGCAGAAGATCCAGTCGGCCAGTACGCCGACTG
>CAZBOF010000240.1:0-3982 GCA_964493285.1 uncultured Rhizobacter sp.
CCTTTTTCAGCGGCGGGTGCCGAGCAGGTCGCGCAGCCCGTCGCCCAGCAGGTTCAGGCCGAGCACGCTGAGCGCGATCGCCAGGCCCGGATAGACCGCCAGCTGCGGTGCCTGGAACATCATGCTCTGCGCTTCGTTCAGCATGCGCCCCCAGCTGGCCTGCGGCGGCTGCGTGCCGAGGCCGAGGTAGCTGAGCGCGGCTTCGGCGAGGATGGCCAGCGCGAACTGGATGGTGGCCTGCACGATCAGCACCGCGGCGATGTTGGGCATCACGTGCGAGAACGTGATGCGCCAGGCGTTCAGCCCGCCGGCGCGCGCGGCGAGCACGAAGTCGCGCGACCACACGCCCAGCGCCTCGGCCCGCGCCACGCGGGCGAACACGGGGATGTTGAAGATGCCGATGGCGACCACCGACGTCACCATGCCCGGCCCGTAGATCGCGGTCAGCATGATCGCGGTGAGCAGTGCGGGAAAGGCGAAGGTGACGTCGGCCATGCGCATCACCACGTCGTCCACCCAGCCGCGCCGTGCGGCGGCCAGCAGGCCGAGCGCGAGGCCCGCGCCCAGGCCGATGCCCACCGCGATCACGCCGACCGCGAACGCGCTGCGCGAGCCGGCCATCAGCAGCGAGACGATGTCGCGCCCGAGGCTGTCGGTGCCGAGCCAGTGCGTGCCGTCGGGTGGGCGCAGGCGCGCGGCGACGTCGATCTCGGCGGGGCCGTGCGGCGTCCACACCAGCGACAGCAGCGCCATCGCCAGCAGCGTGCCGGCGAGCACCGCGCCCACCATGAAGCTCGGGTGGCGCCAGGCCCGGTGCAGGAAGTTCATGCCGGGCCCGCCCGGCGGCGCGGGTCGATCAGCATGACGAGGACATCCACGCAGAAGTTGATCGCCAGCACCAGCGCGGCCATCACCATCACGAGGTTCTGCACGACGATCAGGTCGCGGTTGGCGATCGCCTGGAACACGAGCCGTCCCACGCCCGGCAGCGTGAACACGTTCTCGATGACGATGGTGCCGGTCAGCAGGTTGGCGAACTGCAGGCCCATGACGGTGAGCACCGGCACCATGGCATTGCGCAGGACGTGGCGCCACAGCACGGCGCGTTCGCTCAACCCGCGGGCACGTGCGGTGCGCACGAAGTCTTCGCGCAATACTTCCAGCACGGCGGAGCGCGTCACCCGCGCGAGGATGGCCATCTGCACCGCGGCCAGTGCCACGGCCGGCAGCACCAGCGCGCGCAGCGCCGGCCCGGCGCCGTCTTCCCAGCCCGGGAAGCCGCCGGCCGAGAACCACTGCAACTGCACCGAGAACACCAGGATCAGCAGGATCGCCAGCCAGAAGCCCGGCACCGCGATGCCGAGCTGGCTCAGCGTCATCACGCCCACGTCGCCCAGCCGGTTGTGGCGCGATGCAGCGTACACGCCCAGGCCCAGCGCGCCCGCTGTGGTGAGTGCCATCGCCATCACCGCCAGCGGCACGGTGACCGCCGCGCGCTCGGCCAGCAGCGCGGACACGGGCGTGTCGTAGGCCACGCTCAGCCCGAGGTCGCCCGATGCCAGGCCGCTCACCCACGCGAGGTAGCGTCGCCACAGAGGCTGGTCCAGGCCCAGGCGCTGCATCAGGGCCGCCACGGCTTCGGGGGTGGCCGTCTCGCCCAGCAGCACCTGCGCCACATTGCCGGGCAGCAGGGCCAGCACGGCGAAGATGACCATGGAGGCGACGGCGAGCGTCAGGCAGAACGACGCGAAGCGCTTGATCAGTTCATAGGCGATGGCGGGGCTCCGAAGGGCAGCGTGCGCGCATCATGCCGAATTTCGCCTGCCCGCAGGCGTTCTCCCATGTGTCACTTGGGCGCGGCGAGCCCGGCCAGGTAGGTGTCGATCACATGCTGGCCGACCTTCACCAAATCGAAAGAATCGGGGGCCAGCATCCAGTTCTGGAGCAAACCGTCCATCAGCGCATGCAAACCCAAGGCGGCCGAGCGCGCCGGCACACGGCCCGGCAACTGGCCCCGGCGCACTGCGAGTGCAAAGCTGCGCTGGGATGCCAGCAGGCACTTGTCGCGTGTGGCCAGGTGCGACGCCTGCACCGCTTTCAGCTCGCCCACGTACTCGACCTTGTGGGTGGCGATCTCGAACACGCGGCGCACCTGCGGGTTGCCCACCGTGAGACGCAGGGCGCCCATGCAACCCTGGCGCAGGTAGCCCAGCGGATCGTCCAGTGCCGGGTCGGCGCTGCGTTCGGCCACTTCCTCGAATGGCAGCGTCACGCGGGCCATCATGGCGTTGAAGAGATCGGCCTTGTCCCTGAAATGCCAATAGATGGCGCCGCGGGTCAGGCCGGCGGCCTGGGCGATGTCATTCAGCGACGAGCGCGCCACGCCGTGTTCCTGAAACACCCTTTCGGCGGTGTCAAGAATCAGCGAGCGGGTAGCTTCGGCCTCTGCTTTGGTGCGGCGTACCATGCGTTTCGGGGGTGCGGTCCAATTACATACAACAATGTATGTATACTAACCGATCGCTCCTTGTTAGCCCAGTGTTGCCGCTTTTGCTGGGTCACCCGTGAGTGTCATCCCCCATCTGGCGCCAAGACTGGCGCAACTCCTGAGGAATCTGCATGTCAGCGCTGAGAAATGTCTTGGGCAAGTGGTCCGTTGCGCGCCACCGCCATGTCTGGTCCGTCCTGCCCATCGCCGTTCTGGCCGTTGCGTGCGGGCAAGCCGACAACAATGCCCCGGCGGGCGCACCTGGCGGCGGCATGCCGCCTGCCACGGTGGGCGTGCTGACGGTCGAGCCCAAGCCGGTGGGTGTGGTGAATGAATTGCCGGGCCGGCTGGAGGCATCGCGTGTGGCCGAAGTGCGTGCGCGTGCCGCGGGCATCCTGAAGCAGCGCCAGTTCCGCGAAGGCAGCGACGTGAAGTCCGGCCAGCCGCTGTTCCAGATCGATCCGGCGCCCTACCAGGCCGCGTACGCCAGCGCCCAGGCCACCCTCGCCCGGGCTGAGGCGAACGTGACCCAGGCCTCGGCACAAGCCGAGCGCTTCAAGCCGCTGCTCGAAGCCAATGCGATCAGCAAGCAGGACTACATCAACGCGGTGGCCGCGCAGAAGTCGGCCGAAGCCGATGTGGCGGCCTCGAAGTCGGCCTTGCAGATCGCGCAGATCAACCTGGGCTACGCGAACGTGGTTGCGCCGATCTCCGGGCGCATCGGCCGCGCGCTGGTCACCGAAGGTGCGCTGGTGGGCCAGGGCGAAGCCACGCAGCTGGCCGTTATCCAGCAGATCAACCCGATGTACGTGAACTTCACCCAGTCCAATACCGAAGTGCTGCGCTTGCGCCGCGCCATCGAGACCGGGGAACTGAAGCGGGCGGGCGGCAAGGACGCCGCCAGCGTGCGCGTGGTGCTGGAAGACGGTGCCGAATATCCGCATGCCGGCAAGCTGTTGTTCTCCGACCTCACGGTGGACGCCACCTCGGGCCAGATCACGTTGCGCGCCGAGGTCCCCAATCCCGACGGGCTCCTGCTGCCCGGCATGTATGTGCGCGTGAAGCTGGAGCAGGCCGAGGTGAGCAACGCCGTCTTGCTGCCGCAGCAGGCGGTCACGCGCTCCGAGCAGGGCGACAGCGTGCTGGTGGTGGGTGCCGAGAACAAGCCCGAGCCGCGCAAGATCCGCATCGGCGGCGCGCAAGCCAACCAGTGGGTGGTGCTGGAAGGCCTGCAGCCGGGCGAGAAGGTCATCGTCGACGGTTTCCAGAAGATGATGGTGCCGGGTGCGCCGGTGAATCCGGTGCCATGGGCGCCGGGCGGCGTGGCGGCTTCGGCGGCGCCCGCCCCGGCGCCTGCGGCTTCCACGCGTCAGTGACCGGAGCGAGATTCGCATGGCACGCTTTTTCATCGACCGCCCCATCTTTGCGTGGGTGATCGCGCTGTTCATCCTGGTGATGGGCGCGGTGTCCATCACGCAGTTGCCGATCGCGCAG
>CAZBOF010000241.1:0-3952 GCA_964493285.1 uncultured Rhizobacter sp.
CTCAAGCGCATGAAGCGCCCGGCGAGTGGCGAGCGCAACCTCGAGCGCTTGCAACGCTGGCGCGAAATCTGCCCGGAGCTTGTGGTCCGCAGCACCTTCATTGCGGGATTCCCCGGTGAAACGGATGCGGAGTTCGAGCACTTGCTGGATTTCATGCAGACCGCGCAGATCGATCGCGCGGGCTGCTTCGCTTATTCGCCGGTGGACGGTGCGACAGCCAACGCCTTGCCCGACCCCGTGCCTGCCGAGATGCGCGAGGCACGCCGTGCGCAGTTCATGGCGGTGGCCGAAGCGGTTTCGACCGAGAAGTTGCGCCGCCGAGTGGGCGCAACGATGCAGGTCCTGGTCGACCAGGCACCGGCGCTGGGACGAAAAGGGGGCGTTGGTCGCAGCTATGCCGACGCGCCCGAGATCGACGGCACCGTGAGGCTGCTGCCGCCCGAGAAGGCCTCGAAGACGCTGAAGGTGGGCGAGTTCACGCGCGCCCGGATCGTTGGCACGCAAGGTCACGACCTCGTGGCTGCGCCCATCTGAGCCCGCCATGAGCCAGACGAAGAACACCACGCTGATTCACCATCCATATCAGCCGCCCGAGGGTTTCGCAGCCGTGCCGCCCGGCGTGCACAAGGCCTCCACCGTCATCTTTCCGAACGTGGCAGCGCTCGCGGCGCGCAACTGGAAATCCAAGGCCGGCTACACCTACGGGCTGCATGGCACGCCGACCACCTTCACGCTGGAAGAGCGGATTGCCACGCTGGAAGGCGGCTTGCAAACCCTGCTGGTCCCGAGCGGGCTGGCGGCAATCACGCTGGCCGACATGGCCTTGTTGAAGCAGGGCGACGAGGTCCTGATCCCCGACAACGCCTACGGCCCGAACAAGGAGCTGGCCCGCAATGAGCTTGCGGGGTGGGGCATTTCGCACCGCTTCTTCGACCCGATGGATGCGGCGGGTGCCGCCACCTACATGGGGCCCAACACGCGCCTGCTGTGGCTGGAGGCCGCCGGTTCGGTGACGATGGAGTTCCCGGATCTCCCGGCCTGGGTGCGCGCTGCGCGGGCACGCGGGGTCACGGTGGCGCTCGACAACACCTGGGGCGCCGGCATTGCGTTCGACCCGTTCGATCTCACCCCGCAAAGCGAGCCCTTGGGTGTGGACATCTCCGTCCAGGCATTGACGAAGTACGCATCCGGTGGCGGCGACGTGCTGATGGGGTCCGTGACCACCCGCGACGAAGCCTTGCACCTTCGGCTCAAGTTCTGCCACATGCGCATGGGGTGGGGTGTCGGGGCCAATGACGCCGAACTGGTTCTGCGGGGGCTGCCGACACTGGCGCTGCGGTACGACGCGCACGACGCCGCCGCGCGCACCTTGGCCGCATGGTGGTCGCAGCGGCGCGAGATCACGCAGGTGCTGCACCCTGCGCTGCCCGGTTCTCCTGGCCATGAATGTTGGAAAGCGGTGAGCCAGCGCGCGGCCGGCCTGTTCTCCGTGGTCTTCAACGAGCGCTATGCGCCGGCCCAGGTGCATGCCTTCATCGACGCGCTGCGCCTGTTCAAGATCGGCTACTCGTGGGCCGGCCCGGTCAGCCTGGCCGTGCCCTACAACGTGGCGGGGATGCGAACCGAGACCGCCTACCGGGGGACGGTGGTGCGTTTTTCGGCCGGCCTGGAGTCGGTGAACGATCTCATCGAGGACTGCCGGCAGGCCTTGGGGGCTCTGGGGGCGTAAGAACCTGGCGGCTCAGTCCTTCGGACCTGATGAGACCTTATGTCTCATCAACCGTCCCTTTTCTCTATCCCAGTCGCGTTTCTTTTCGGTGTTGCGTTTGTCGTGCTCGGCCTTGCCTTTGGCCAGCGCGATCTCGGCTTTCACGCGGCCGCCCTTGTAGTGCAGGTCGAGAGGCACGAGGGTGAAGCCTTTCTGTTCGACCTTGCCGATCAGCCGCTTGATCTCGGCCTTGTTCATCAGCAGCTTCTTGGTGCGGTCGGCTTCAGGGCTGATGTGCGTGGAGGCACTGCGCAAGGCGTTGATTCGGCAGCCGATGAGAAAGAGTTCGCCGTCGCGAATGACGACGTATCCATCAGTCAGCTGGACCTGCCCGGCACGGATGGCCTTGATCTCCCAGCCTTGCAGGACCATGCCAGCCTCGTAGCGTTCTTCGAGGTGGTAGTCAAAACGGGCCCGGCGGTTTTCTGCGATCGACATGGAGATGAGGTGAGGGCGAAAAGCCGTCAATACAATCCCGGCATTGTATGAAGCACGTCAAGAAGTCCGTTTTGCTCTCGTACTCGGCACATGAGATGTACGAGTTGGTCGTCGACATACCGGCCTATCCGGCGTTCCTGCCTTGGTGCGACAAGGCCGAAGTGCTGTCGCGAGATGCCGACGGCATGACCGCGCGGTTGTCTCTGGCCTACGGCGGCCTGCGCCACGCATTCACCACCCGCAACACCCATGTGCCCGATGAGCGCGTTGTCGTCTCCCTGGTGGACGGGCCGTTTTCAATGCTCGAGGGGGTGTGGCAGTTCGTCCCCCTCGCATTGCCTGGCGAATCGAGCGCCAGTGCGTGCAAGATCGATTTCGACATGCGCTATGCATTCTCGAATCGCCCGCTGGAGATGGTGGTGAGCCCGGTGTTCGACCGGGTGGCGAACACCTTGGTCGATTCGTTCGTCAAACGCGCAGAGCAGGTTCATGGCGCCCGATGAGCCGGCACCCGTGCTGCGCGCCGAGGTGATCTACAGCGCGGCGCCGGGGGCGATGGACCGATTCGAGGTGCGGCTGCCGTACGGCGCGACGCTGCATGACGCGGTGGCTCGGGCCGGCTTGCTGATCCAACACCCCGAATGGCTGGACGAGCGGCCAAGCGTGGGCGTTTGGGGCAAGGCCCGGGAGTGGAACGACCCCTTGCGCGACGGAGACCGCGTCGAGATCTACCGGCCCCTTCAAGTCGATCCGAAAGAAGCGCGGCGGGTTCGCTACCGGAGCCACCGCGAGAAAGCCACCCGGCGCTGACCCGCGCCAGCGCGGGATCAGTCGCAGTTGCCGCTGACGGCGTCGCGTGCGCGCTGGGTTTCCTCGGCGCGGGCCTTGTCGTCCAGCACTTCGCGCTCGCCATTCGGATTGACGCGCGCCATCCGAATGCCGCTGTTGAGTGCACGCAACTGGGCCTGGGCCGCCTTGCAATTGGCCTCTCGGGCCTTGTTCGCCTTCTGTTCCTCGGCGCGGCGTTTGGCGGCCTCTCCCTCGGCCGCTTTGCGGCGTTTTGCTTCCAGTTCGGGGTCGACCGTGGGGGCGGAGGGCGCTGCACTCGCCGCGGACGCCGCAAGCTCTGCCGCCGAGGCCGCCTGCGCAGCGGCTGCGGCTTGCGCGGTGTTTGGCGCGAAGGCGGGTGCGCGCCCGGTGGCGGGCCGCTGCAGGATGTCGGCTTCGCGCACGCTGGCCGGCGGCGGCAGGTCGCTGTACTGCACCTGCCCGTTCTTGTCCTTCCACTTCCACTGGGCGAATACCGGATTGCCGAGGCTGAGGGCGAAGACGGCTCCGAGAGTCAGCACTGCGAGCCGAACTGAGGAAGGGAGGGGGCGAGCGGATGTCATCGCGAAAGTGTAGTCGTGGCAACCCGGTCGAAAACGTGTCAGCGCGTATCAGCGAGGGATTTCGCCAGGGGGTGGAATACCGAGCCGCGCTTTGCGTGAATTTGTTCCCGTTCTTGGGGCAAGTGGTTGATCCGCAGAGGGATCGAACCGTCGCCGTGCAGGCGGGGCGGCGGTCCGTATAATCCGCTTTTGCGTCTGGAGCTTCTCTCATGCGCCTTCTCGGCAAAGCGCTCACCTTCGACGACGTGTTGTTGGTGCCAGCCTTCTCTCAGGTGTTGCCCCGCGACACCACGCTCTCCACCCAGTTCTCCCGCAACATCCGCCTGAACCTGCCCCTGGTGTCCGCCGCGATGGA
>CAZBOF010000242.1:0-1277 GCA_964493285.1 uncultured Rhizobacter sp.
TGGTGAGGTTGATGCGCTGCACCTCGCCGCCGCTGAGCGTGCGGCTCTGGCGGTCGAGCGTGAGGTAGCCGATGCCCACGTCGCACAGGTACTTCAGGCGCGTGCGGATCTCGTCGAGCAGCAGCTTCAAGGCATCGTCGAGCAGGCCGCTGGGGAGGCTGATGCCATCGAAGAACCGCTTGATGCGGTCCAGGGGAATGAGCATCAGGTCGTGCACGGTGAGGCCGGGCAGCGCCTCGAGTTGCTCGCGCGTCCAGCCCACGCCGCTGGGCATGAAACGGTTGCCCGGGAGAAGCACCGCATCGGCATCGGCCTTCGTGCCCATGCGCCACAACAAGGCTTCGGTCTTGAGCCGCGCACCGCTACAGGTGGGGCAGGTCGTGTAGCTGCGGTACTTGGACAAGAGCACGCGGATGTGCATCTTGTACGCCTTGGATTCGAGGTACTCGAAGAAGCGCTTCACCCCGTACCACTGCTTGCCCCACTTGCCGTTCCAGTTCGGCGAGCCGTTGATGACCCACTCGCGCTGCGCCTCGGTGAGGTGCGACCACGCCGTGTCGCGCGGGATGCCGGCCTCAGCGGCGTAGCGCATCAGGTCGTCCTGGTTCTCCTGCCACGCCGGCGTCTGCAGCGTCTTGATGGCGCCGGCACGCAGGGTCTTGCGGGGGTCGGGGATCACGAGGCCATAGTCGACGCCGATCACACGGCCGAAGCCGCGGCAGGTTTCGCAGGCGCCCATGGCCGAATTGAAGGAGAACAGCGCGGGCTGCGGGTCTTGGTAGCGGATGTCGCTGTCGGGGCAATGCAGGCCGATGGAATAGCGCCACACCGCGGGCTCTGCGCCTTCTGCTTCTGCGCCCAGCACGTAGACGTTGACCCGGCCGCTGCCGCGCTTGAGCGCCAGCTCGATGGCTTCCATCGCGCGCACTTTCTCCACGCCCTGCATGCGAAAGCGGTCGGCCACCACGTCGAGGATCTTGTTGCCCGCGCCGGCGCCCTTGGCGCGCGGCCCGGCAGACTCTGCCTCGCGCTCGGCCTGCACACGGGTGAAGCCGCTGGCCGACAGCCATTGCTGGACGTCTTCGGCGCTGGTGTTGGCGGGCAGTTCCACCGGGAAGGTCACCACCACGCGCGGGTCGCCGGCCTGCGTGCGCGCCATCAGCTCGGTGTAGATGGTCTCCGGCGAATCGTGCCGCACAGGCTGGGCGGTCCGGCGGTCGAAAAGCTCAGCCGCACGTGCGTACAACAGTTTCAGGTGATCGTTCAGTTCGGTCATC
>CAZBOF010000242.1:1287-3896 GCA_964493285.1 uncultured Rhizobacter sp.
ACGCCGCTGGCCTTCGGCATACAGCGTGTCGAACACCAGGCTCGACTTGCCCGAGCCGCTGGGCCCGGTCACCACCGTCAGCTCCCCCGTGCGCAGATCCAGATCGAGATTCTTGAGGTTGTGCTGTCGTGCTCCGCGAATACGGATGATTCCAGATGACATGGGAAGCGGCGGGTGGGCAAGGGGCAAACATTCTAGGAGTCGGGCGCAATCCCCTATGAGCAGGACACCCCAACCCCTGGAAACGAGAAAAGCGTCACCTTTCACGCGCGTTTCGGCGAACCGGAACGCGCAGGGCCGCGATGCAATGGCCTCCGCAGTCCCCGTGCCGCAAGGGAAGACCGAAGAATCACACGGCCGTGCGTAAATCGCCCCCAAATCTCACAGAATGGGGTCGTGTTTCGCTTCGTTACCGTGGCTCTCCCCCTTCCGTACCCCCAAAAGGGGGAGGCTTGCGCACACAATCAACTGGGCGACATGTCTTACACGAAGCTTTCGTGGTGCGGTCAAGCGTGTCGTATGCCTCACTTCTCATTTCGGAGCTTTCTCAATGATTGCTAGAAATCTGGCCGCGTGGGTGTTGGCCGGCACCCTGCTCCCCGTCGCTTGCATGGCGCAAATCAAGGTGGGCCAAACCGCGGGCTTCACCGGATTGGCCGCCGCCGGGGTCAAGGAAATCACGGACGGGGCCAGGCTGTATCTCGACCACGTCAATTCCGAAGGCGGCGTCAATGGGCAGAAGATCGAGCTGGTGTCGATGGACGACAAGTTCGACCCCGCCACCGCCGCCGAGAACGCCAAGAAGCTCATCGCCGATCCGAAGATCGTCGCGCTGTTCCTGAATCGCGGCACGCCGCACAGCCAGGCCATCATGCCGCTGCTCAGCGAAGGCAGGATCACGCTGATTGCACCGTCCACCGGGGCCATGGCGCTGCACAAGCCGGTCCACCCATGGGTGTTCAACGTGCGCGCCACCTACCAACGTGAAGCCGAGCATGTGACTCGTCACTTGAGCATGGCCGGCGCGGAGCGCGTGGCGTTGATCCAGGTCAACGATTCATTCGGCACCGATGCCGCGGCGGGTGCCTTGAAAGTGTTCAAGGAACTGGGCAAGCAGCCCGCCACGCACCAGATCTTCGACCGCGCCAAGCCCGATTTCGCGACACTGGTGCCCAAGGTGGTGGCATCGCAGCCCCTGTCGATCCTGTTCATCGGCACCGGCACGGCCGTGGTGGACGGCGTGAACGCGCTGCGCGCCGCCGGTTCGCGCGCCACCATCGCCACGCTGTCGCCCAATGCATCGGCGGGCTTCATCAAATCGATGGGCGACCATGCCACCGGCCTGATCATCAGCCAGGTGTTTCCTTCGGCCCGCTCGCTGAAGGTGTCGATGGCCTCCGAGGCCTCGCGCCTGGCCCAGGCACGCGGCCTGCCCGAACTCACGCCGCAGATGCTGGAAGGCTATGCCGCGGCCAAGGTGCTGATTGCGGCGCTTCGCCGCGCGGGCAAGGACATCAGCCGCGCCAGCATCAAGCGTGCCCTGGAAAGCTTCAATCGGCTCGACATCGGCGGGTTGGAGATCACCTACAACACCACCGACCACACCGGTCTCGACTACGCCGACCTCGCGATGGTGACGGCGGACGGCGCTTTGCGGCGCTGAGCACGCGGCGGCCTCAGGCAGCGAGGAAGCGCTCCACCAGCGCGTACTGCGCCGGGGTGTTGAGCGCAGGGGCGTGGCCGCAGCCGGTCACCGTGACCACCACTGCGCGCGGACCGCGCTGACGCATCTGATCGGCAATCTCCACCGTCAGCAGGTCGGAGGTTTCGCCGCGCAGGCACAGCACCGGAAGATCGAGGCTGTCCCAGGCGTCCCACTGCAGGTAGTCGTCGGCGTGGTGGGTGAACTGGGCGACCATGCTCGGGTCGTAATGCGGCGTCACGCGGCCATCGGGCAGGCGGCGCACCGAGGTTTCGGTGAGCCGGCGCCACTGCGCATCGCTGAGCCAGCCATACGGCGCATAGATGGTGCGGAAGTAGCGCTCCAGCGCCGACACCGTGCTGAACGCCTCCGGGCTGCCCGCATAGGCACGGATGCGGTCCGTGGCTGCCTTCGCGATCTGCGGGCCGATGTCGTTGAGCACCAGGCGCTGAAGGCGGCCGCGCAGGCTGGACGCCGCGGCGCACAAACCAATCGCGCCGCCCATGGACGTTCCCAGCCAGTGGAAGCGCTCGATGCCGAGCTGGTTGACCAGCGAGGTGGCCAGCCGCGCATAGAACGCGAGGCAATACTCCTCTTGCGGCACGGGGCTCCATTCGCTGAGGCCACGGCCGATGGTGTCGGGGCAGATGACGCGGTATCGCTGCGAGAGGTGGGCCGCGATGTCGTCCATGTCGCGGCAGGTGCGCGCCAGGCCGTGCCAGGCGATCACGGTCTCGGCGTGCTGCGCGCCCCACTCGGTGTAGTGCAGCTCGCGGCCTTCGCACACCCGGTAGTTCGAGGTGAAGCTCATGGTGTCTTGCCTCTCAGGCGCATGGCGCGTAAGCGGCCCACGACACCGGTGGGGAAGTAATAGACCGACAGCACGAACAAAATCCCCAGCCACAGC
>CAZBOF010000243.1:0-3866 GCA_964493285.1 uncultured Rhizobacter sp.
TCCAAAAGCTGGCGCATGGAGACGAGAGGCATGGTCTTGGTCGGGAATAGGGTTGGAACACGGGCGCGGGCTTGGCGCGCGGCGGCCACGGGGCGCGGGAAGATCACCGCGCAGAGACAAGGGCGATTGTAACGACTCCACCCCGCCCGGGCCTTCAAAAGCCCCGGTTCTCCCTCGTATCGGGGGCCCCGGCGGCTGCGCCGGGGCTCAGCCGATGCGTTCGGCGCTGTAGCCCGCTTCGCGCATCGCCTTCAGGATTTCTTCGATGTGCTCGAGGCCCCGCGTGTGCACCACCACCTCGATCTGCACCCGCTCCACCGACACCGAACTGAACGCGCGCTGGTGCTGGACCTCATCGATGTTGGCGCCCAGGCGGCCGAGCCGCGTGGCGACATCGGCCAAGGCGCCGGGCACGTCGCGCACATCCAGGCGCAGCCGGGCCAGCCGGCCCGACTTCACCATGCCGCGCTCGATGATCTCGGCCAGCACCAGCGGGTTGATGTTTCCGCCACTCAGAATCAGGCCCACGTTGCGGCCGGCAAACCGCTCTCGGTGCTTCAGCAAAGCCGCAAGGCCGACCGCGCCGGCACCCTCGGTCACGGTTTTCTCGATCTCCAGCAACAGCACGATGGCGTGCTCGATGTCGTCCTCGCCCACGAGCAGAACGTCGTTCACATGCTGACGAATCAGCGGCAGCGTCAGCACGCCAGGCGCCTTGACGCCGATGCCATCGGCAATGGTGGCCGCCGCCACCTCGCGCTCTTGGCCGCGCACCACATTCCAAACCGCCGGGAAGCGCTCGGTCTGCACGCCGAAGACCTGGATATCCGGGCGCAGGGCCCGTGCCGCCGTTGCCACGCCGCCGATCAGCCCGCCACCGCCCACGGGCACCACCAAGGTGTCGATCTGCGGCTGCTGCGCGAGCATCTCCAGCCCGATCGTTCCCTGCCCTGCCGCCACCGCCAGGTCGTCGTACGGATGAATCAGCGCCAGCCCGCGCTCCTCGGCGAGCTTCACGCCGAACGCCCGGGCATCGTCGAAGGTATCGCCCTCCAGCAGCACCTCGGCAGCGAATCCGCGCGTGCGCGCCACCTTCACGGACGACGCAAACCGCGGCATCACGATGGTCGCCGGAATGCCCAGCCGCTGGGCGTGATACGCCACGCCCTGTGCGTGGTTGCCGGCTGACACCGCGAGCACCCCGCGGGCGCGCTCGGCCGCGTCGAGCTGGGCGATCCGGTTCAAGGCGCCACGCTCCTTGAACGATGCCGTGAACTGCAGGTTCTCGAACTTCAGGACAACTTCGCAGCCCGCCAGTTCGCTCAAGGTGCGCGACGGCATGCAAGGCGTCTGCAGCACGTGGCCCTGCAAGCGCTGGGCCGCGGCACGGATGTCGCCGATCGTCAATCCTGTGTCCATGCTTGCATTGTGGCCGTGCCGAGGGAACTTGCGCTCGCGCGATGAGCCAACATCATGTCGGGTCTTGCCACTTCCTGGGTCACTTCCGCACGATGCTCCGTTTGACGCTCCCCCTCTCCCGCACGCTCGTCTGCCTCCCGCTGCTGGCCCTGCCTCTCGCGGCACAGGCGCAGATCAATGTCAAACCCGACGGCAAGTTTCGTTCACTGTGGGGCGTGAGCGCCAGCGTCACCGATGGCAATTCACGTGCCTCCACGCTCACGCTCACCGGCGAGGCCGTGCGCCAGACGGACTACAGCAAATGGGGAATCGCGGGGCGCTCGCTCTACACGCGCTCGGGCGACGGCGAAACCTCCGGCACGCTGGCCCTTGGCACGCAGTACGACCGCGACCTGCTGAACCGCGACTACTTCGGTTTCGGCAAGCTCGAGTACCTGCGCGACCGCCCCGCCAACATCGATGGACGCCACTCTGCCTATGGCGGCTTCGGGCGGCATCTGCTGCGCAGCGAAGCCCACACCTGGGACGCGTACATCGGCCTGGGCTACACCGAAGACCGCTACGTCGCTGCCGCCTCGGTGGCAGGCGAAATGCGCATGCGCTACGGCCGCTCCGAAGCCGTGCTGAGCGAAGCCTCGAACCACACGCTCACCGGCAACACCTCATTCCGCCAAAAGATCGAGATCTACCCCAACCTCGGTGAACGCGGTGAATTCCGCACTTTGATCGATCTCGGCCTGGCCGTGGCCATGACCGACCGCATGCAGCTGACCACCGGCCTGCTGCACCGCTACAACAGCGATCCGGGCGATGGCCTCAAACGCAGCGACGTGCAGTTCGTGACCGGCGTCTCGGTGCGCTTCGAGTAGCGCCCACGCACGTCTCAACCGACCCGGCAGACCTTCAGCATGTTGGTGCCGCCCGGGTAGCCCATGGGCTCGCCGCAGGTGATCGCGTAGGTGTCGCCCGGCTTCAATGCGCCATGGGCCACCAACAGCGCCTCGGCGTGCTCGAGCGCTTCGTCGCGGTCGGCAAAGTTCGGCATCAGCAGCGGCATCACGTTGCGATAGAGCGTCATGCGCCGCTGGCTGACCACCTGCGAGGTCAGCCCGAAGATCGGCACATGGATCTTCTGGCGGCTCATCCAGAGCGCCGTGGAACCCGACTCGGTGAGCGCCAGAATCGCCTTGCACCCGAGGTGATACGCCGTGAACAGCGCACCCATCGCGATCGACTGGTCGATGCGGCCGAAGGTCTTGTTGGTGAAGGTGGCATCGAGCGCGATTTCTTCCGCGCTCTCGGCCTCCACGCAGATGCTGGCCATCATCTCGACGGTCTCGATCGGGTAGCGGCCGGCCGCCGTCTCCGCGCTCAGCATCACGGCGTCGGTACCGTCCAGCACGGCATTGGCGACGTCGCTCACCTCAGCGCGTGTGGGCACCGGGTTCACGATCATCGATTCCATCATCTGCGTGGCCGTGATCACCACGCGATCCAGTTCGCGGGCCAGCTTGATCATTCGCTTTTGCAATGCCGGCACCGCGGCGTTGCCCACCTCCACGGCCAGATCGCCACGCGCCACCATGATGCCGTCACTGGCGCGAATGATGGACTCCAGCGCCGGAATCGCCTCGCTGCGCTCGATCTTGGCAATCAGCGCCGGCTTGTGGCGGAACGCCTCGCCGGCCACATTGGCCAGCTGCCGCGCCATCTCCATGTCGGTGGCGCTCTTGGGAAAGCTGACGGCCAGGTACTCGCACTGGAAGCTCATCGCCGTGCGGATGTCATCCATGTCCTTGCCGGTCAAAGCGGGAGCGGTGAGCCCGCCGCCCGCCTTGTTGATGCCCTTGTTGTTCGACAGCTCACCGCCGATCACGACAGTGGTGTGCACCTCTTCACCCCGCACCTCATTCACCGTGAGCTTGAGCAATCCGTCGTTGAGCAGCAGCGTGTCGCCGGGCCGCACATCGCGCGGCAGTTCCTTGTAATCGAGCCCGACGCGCTCGTTGTTGCCCAGCGCCCCGCTGGCCCCATCGAGGATGAATCGCTGCCCGGTTTCCAGCAGCGTGCGCCCTCCTTCGAACTTCCCGACACGGATCTTCGGTCCCTGCAGGTCGGCCATGATCGCGACCGCCTTTCCGACGGACTGGGCCACCTCCCGCACAAGCGCGGCGCGATCGATGTGGTCCTGCGCCGTGCCATGCGAAAAATTGAGCCGCACCACGTCGACTCCCGCACGGATCATCTTCGCCAGCACCTCCGGTGAACTGGATGACGGTCCGAGGGTGGCAACGATCTTTGTGGCGCGGGTCATGTCGGTTCCTTGGGTCGGCAAATGGAGGGCGGCAGGCAGGCGTCAGCCCCGGGCGCGCTTTTCAAGAATCTCGAACGCCGGCAGCGTCTTGCCTTCCAGCACTTCCAGGAAGGCGCCGCCGCCGGTGGAGATG
>CAZBOF010000244.1:0-246 GCA_964493285.1 uncultured Rhizobacter sp.
CTCGACAACATCATGACGGGGCGCAACCTCAAGATGAAGTCGAACCTGCTGATGCAGGCGCTGCGGATCGGGCCGGCACAGCGCGAAGAGATCGCCCAGCGCGCGGTGGTCGAGAACATCATCGACTTCCTCGAGATCCAGCCCTACCGCAAGACGCCGGTGGGCCGCCTGCCCTACGGCCTGCAGAAGCGCGTGGACCTGGGCCGCGCGCTGGCGATGGAGCCGCAGGTGCTGCTGCTGGACGAG
>CAZBOF010000244.1:256-1161 GCA_964493285.1 uncultured Rhizobacter sp.
ACGTGAACGACGAATTCGGCACCACCATCGTGCTCATCGAGCACGACATGAGCGTGGTGATGGACCTGAGCGACCGCGTGGTGGTGCTCGACTACGGCAAGAAGATCGGCGACGGCACGCCCGATGACGTGCGTCGAAACCCCGACGTGATCCGTGCCTACCTGGGCAGCGCGACAGACACGGACACCCCCGCCCAGGACCGGACCGCCGGGCACCAGGTCCCGCCCTCAGCGCCTTCGGGCGAGTGGTCGGCGCACCCGGCCGCCGAGGGGCGGACATAGCATGGGCTTCTTCCTCGAAACACTGTTCGGCGGCCTGATGGCGGGCATGCTGTATTCGCTGATCGCACTGGGCTTCGTGCTGATCTACAAGGCCTCGGGCGTCTTCAACTTCGCACAAGGCGCGATGGTGTTGTTCGCGGCGCTGGCGATGGCGCGGCTTTCGCAGTGGATTCCCGAGTGGCTCGGCATCGAGAGCAAGTTTCTGGGCAACGCGCTGGGCTTCGTCGCGGCCATGCTCGTCATGGTGGCGGTGTCCTGGCTGATCGAGCGGCTCGTGCTGCGCCATCTCGTGAACCAAGAAGGCATCACCCTGCTGATGGCGACGCTGGGCATCGCGTACTTCCTCGACGGCTTCGGCCAGACCCTCTTCGGCAGCGACATCTACAAGATCGACATCGGCATGCCGAAGGACCCCGTGTTCATTCTGGAAAGCGTCTTCGAAGGCGGCCTGCTCATGAGCCAGGAAGATCTCCTGGCCGCCGGCATCGCCGCCGCACTCGTCTTGGTGCTGGCGATCTTCTTCCAGAAGACGTCCACCGGGCGCGCGCTGCGCGCGGTGGCAGACGACCACCAGGCGGCCCAGTCGATCGGCATTCCGCTCAACCGCATCTGGGTCATCGTGTG
>CAZBOF010000244.1:1171-3333 GCA_964493285.1 uncultured Rhizobacter sp.
GTCCTGGCCCTCGTGTTCTTGCTGTTCCGCCCGCAGGGGCTGTTCGGCGAGAAGATCATCGATCGCGTTTGAGCCGCTGAAAGTCGCACCATGCTTTACCGCGAGAACGGCCAGTTAAAAACCAGCTACCAAGCTGACCTGCAGATCTTCCCGATCCTGCAAGACCGCATTGCCATGCTGGTGCTCCTGGCCGTGGCCTTCATTCTCGTGCCGCTCACCGCGCCGGAATACTTTCTGCGCGCGATCCTCACGCCGTTCCTGATTCTTTCACTCGCCGCGCTCGGCCTGAACATTCTGGTGGGCTACTGCGGCCAGATCTCGCTGGGTACAGGCGCGTTCATGGCGGTGGGCGCCTACGCGGCCTACAACTTCCATGTCCGTCTCGACGGCTTGCCACTGCTCGCCTCGCTGCTGATGGGCGGCCTGTGCGCCACCGTCGTCGGCGTGCTGTTCGGCATTCCGTCCCTGCGCATCAAAGGCCTGTACCTGGCTATGGCCACGCTGGCCGCGCAATTCTTCACCGACTGGGCATTCCTGCGCATCAACTGGTTCACCAACAACTCGTCGTCCGGCTCAGTCAGCGTGGCGGGCTTGAACGTGCTGGGAATGCCGATCCAGACACCGGTGCAGCGCTACCTGCTGTGCCTGGCGATCGTCTGCGTGTTCGCACTGCTCGCCAAGAACCTCGTGCGTTCGAACATCGGGCGGGAGTGGATGGCCATACGCGACATGGATGTGGCTGCGGCGGTGATCGGTATCCGGCCGATGTACGCCAAGCTTTCCGCCTTCGCGGTCAGCTCGTTCATCGTGGGCGTGGCCGGCGCGCTGTGGGGTTTCGTCCACCTGGGTGCGTGGGAGCCGGCCGCCTTCAACATCGATCGCTCGTTCCAGCTGCTGTTCATGGTCATCATCGGCGGCCTCGGCTCGATCATGGGCAGCTTCATCGGCGCGGCGTTCATCGTGCTGCTGCCGCTGTTCCTGAACCAGGTCCCGTTGTGGCTGGGCGTGCCCATGTCCACTGCCGCCGCCGCGCACCTCGAGGCCATGATCTTCGGTGCCTTGATCGTCTTCTTCTTGATCGTCGAGCCGCATGGCCTGGCGCGCCTGTGGTCCACCGCCAAGGAAAAGCTGCGGCTGTGGCCCTTTCCGCACTGAGTTTTACATCGCACGCACAAGTGCATTCTTCCTGGAGGCAGACATGAGATTGACTTCATTCGCACGGATCGCCGCGATCGCCGCGGTGGGTTGGGGCAGCCTGCTCAGCTCGTCGGCCGTGATGGCGCAAGCCAAAGAGCAGTTCTTCCCGCTGCTGGTTTACCGCACCGGCGCCTACGCGCCCAACGGCACGCCATGGGCCAACGGAAAGCAGGACTACATCAAGTTGATCAACGCGCGAGACGGCGGCATCAACGGCGTCAAGATCACCTTCGAAGAATGCGAGACCGGATACGCCACCGACCGCGGCGTCGAATGCTACGAGCGCCTGAAAGGCCGCGCTGGCACCGCGCTGTTCGACCCGCAAGCCACAGGCATCACCTTCGCGCTCACCGACAAGGTGCCGAACGACAAGATTCCGCTCATTACGCTGGGCTACGGGCTCGCCGCCTCTCAAGACGGCGGCGTATTCAAGTGGAACTTCCCGTTGATGGGCACCTACTGGACACGCGGCCGACGTGTTGATCCAGCACATCGGCAAGAAGGAAGGCGGGTTCGACAAGCTCAAGGGAAAAAAGATCGCCCTCGTGTACCACGACTCGCCTTTCGGCAAGGAGCCGATCCCGCTGTTGGAAGAGCGGGCCAAGATGCATGGCTTCGAGCTGCAGAAGATTCCGGTCACGGCGCCTGGCGTCGAGCAGAAGTCGGCTTGGCTGCAGGTGCGCCAGAGCCGGCCCGACTACGTGCTGCTGTGGGGCTGGGGCGTGATGAACTCCACCGCACTCAAGGAAGCCGTGGCCACCGGCTACCCGCGCGAGAAGATGTACGGCGTCTGGTGGGCCGGCGCCGAGCCGGATGTGAAGGACGTCGGCGAAGGCGCGAAGGGTTACAACGCGCTGGCGCTGAACACCTCGGGCCAGACGCAGAAAGTCATCCAGGAGATCCTCAAGCAGGTGCACGACAAGGGCCAGGGAACCGGCCCGCGCGAAGAAGTCGGCTCGGTGCTG
>CAZBOF010000244.1:3343-3864 GCA_964493285.1 uncultured Rhizobacter sp.
GCGTCGTGCACAGGAGCGCTTCGGCAAGGGCAAGGTCATGACCGGCGAGCAGGTTCGCTGGGGCCTGGAGAACCTGGCGCTCGACCAGAAGCGGCTCGACGCGCTGGGATTCGCGGGCGCGCTGCGTCCGATCTCCACCTCGTGCTTCGACCACATGGGCACCACATGGACTCGCGTGCACACATGGGACGGCGGCAAGTGGAATTTCTCCTCCGACTGGTACCAGGCCGACGAGCAGATCATCAAGCCGATGGTCAAGGCCGCCGCGGACAAGTACGCCTCGGAGAAGAAGCTCACCCGGCGTACCTCCGCGGACTGCCAGAGCTGATGACCACCCCTCGGCCGGCGGGTACTCCGGCCGATCCCCCGAGGGGATTCGGGCCGGCTTGGGAGCGGCCCGGCGCTCGGCCCGACCCTTCGACCCAGGCCCAACCATGAGCAATATCCGCCCAGCATCAAGCACATCGACCACCCCTCGGCCGGCGGGTACTCCGGCCGATCCCCCGAGGGGATTCGGGCCG
>CAZBOF010000245.1:0-3748 GCA_964493285.1 uncultured Rhizobacter sp.
CGCCAGACCAACTGGCGTGCGCTCGACTACCTCATCGTCGACATGCCGCCCGGCACCGGCGACATCCAGCTCACCCTCAGCCAGCGCGTGCCGCTGACGGGCGCCGTGGTGGTGACCACGCCGCAGGACATCGCGCTGATCGATGCCCGCCGCGGCGTGAAGATGTTCGAGAAGGTGGGCGTGCCGATCCTGGGCGTGGTGGAGAACATGGCCGTGCACGTGTGCTCGAACTGCGGCCATGTGGAACACATCTTCGGCGCCGATGGGGGGCGCAAGATGGCGGCCGATTTCAGTATCGACTACCTGGGCGCACTGCCGCTCAGCCTGAGCATTCGCGAGCATGCCGACTCGGGCGCGCCGAGCGTCGTGAGCGAGCCCGATGGCGAGGCTTCGAATCTTTACAAGGCGATCGCGCGTCAGGTGGCGGTGAAGATCGCGCAGCGCTCGAAGGATTTCTCGGCCAAGTTCCCGACGATCACGGTGTCGAAGGACACCTGAGCGGGATCAGGGCGCGAACGGGGTGAAGGTGGGCGGGAGCCGCACCTCCACGCCATCGGCCGTGCCGCGCCGGGTGAGGTCGCTCATCACCACGTCGAGGTCGTCGAACAGGCGCGGCATGGCTTGCAGGGGCTGGTCGAGCGGCAGCCAGAAATCATCCCAGTGCACGGCCACGACGCGTTTCGCACCCGTGAGACGCACGGTTTCCTGCCAGTAGGCTTCGCGGTAGGCATCGTCCTTCTTGCCGAGCGCGCCCACGCCCAGGAACACGGTGTCCACCTTCGTGTTCGCCAACGCGCCGGGCACGATTCCGGCGCTGCCTTGCACCAGCCAGCGCCCGCCGGCGGCGTGGGTGACCACCAATGACCAGACCGTGCCTTCGCTGTAGGCCATGGCGCGCACGGGCGGGACCAGTGGTGCCGTGAGTTCCGGTGTGCCTTCTCCGCTGCTGTACGGCGTCGGGCTGTGGCGGCTGGCGAGAAACTGCAGCGTGAAGCGGCCCAGCGTCAGCGTGTCGCCTGATTTCACCTCGCGCAGACGGTCTTCGGCCAGGTTCAGGCCGCGCCCGATCTGCATCGTCGATGGAGAGCCGACCAGCAGCGCACCGGTGCGTTGCGCCACCACGGGCGCATCCATCGCGTGGTCGTAGTGCGAATGCACCGGCACCACGGCGGCGAGTTGCGTGACTCCCAAGCGCTCCAGGCCGCGTTCGATGGCGTCGATGTCGGGGGAGATCTTCTCGACCAGCGTTCGCCCGAGGCCAGGGCGGCTGAAGAAGCCGTCGGTCATCCAGGCGGTTTCTCCGTCGTCGAACAAGAGCGTGGTCACGCCGGCAAAACGCACGCGCACAGTTTCGGCGCCGCCGGCTTCGGGCAGCATCAAGGACTGGTACGGGGTCATCAGCGGGCGGCGCTGGCTTTGCACTGCCACGAAGGCAATGGCGAACAGGAGCACGCCCAGTACGGTCAGGGCGAGCCCCTTCAGGAATTTTCTCAGCATGAAATCAGGCGGGGTGCGCGAGGTCTCGCAAGTGGGTGGGGCCAGCGCGACGCTCGATTTCGGCGACCAGCGGCTTGTTCCAGCCCATCATGAACAGGGCTTCGGCGACGACGAACATGGGGCCCACGAGCAGGCCGACGACATCGTCCACGAATGCGGGCTTGCGCCCTTCGTAATAGTGCCCGACGAGTTGGATCGCCCAGCCCACTACGAAGGTGCCCAGTCCCCAGCCCAGCCAGCCAGCGATGCTGCCACCGGCGACCGTGTGCGCCAGGGCGATCAGGACGGCCATGACCGCCGTGACGGCGACGCTGAGTGTCCAGGCGCCGCGACGGCTGAGGTACCAGGCCGCTGACAGGGCGAATGCCACCCAGGCCGCGCTGAGTTCCAGGCCCAGGGCTGTGAATTCCAGGCGTGCCAGCAGCACGCCAATGGCAAAGACGATCATCGGCACGCCCACGAGGTGGGTGACGATGTTGCGCTGATCACGGTGATAGGCGGCGTACTGGGTCAGCAAATCCAGTGTGCTGCGGGCGCGGTTCATGGTGGTCTCCACAAGAAACGTCCTCGTCATTGTGCGCGCATGTGCAAAGTTGTGCACCCCGAGCGGGCTAGGATGCGGGCCCAGGAGATCAAAAATGACGGAGTTTCCGGCGGAAAACCGCCCACCTGTGTCCATGCCGCTGCGCTGGCTGCGGGAGGCCTTGCGCAGTCTGGCGTTGCTTCGCGTGCGCTGGGACGGCTTGCATGCCGGCCCCACGATGGTGCTGCTGATGGTGGTGCTCATCCTCGCCATGGGCGTGGGTTTTCAGTACGCGGTGATGCCCAAGCCCGTGGCGTTCGACATGCAGGCGCTGGCGGCGGGTTGGCTGAGCACGCTGTTGCTGGTCTGGGTGTGCTGGTGGGTGGCGCGCTCGGGCCGCGGGCCCGAAGCGGGCACTCTCTTTGCCGTGTTGCTGGCGCAACAGCTGGTGGTTTACTTGCCGTCATGGCTTTTGTATCTGAACCTCAACGAGGTGCGGGCCTGGTTCGGTACCGCAGGGGCTGAATGGGCCGAGTGGGGGCTTTCGCTGGCGGTGTCTGTCTGGGTGGCGCTGGCGGCCCTGGTGCTGCTGTGGCGGCGTGCCGCAACAGCGGCTGCACGTGCGATGGCCGTGCTGGTGGTGGCAGCGGTGGTGGCGATCGACGTCTACCTGCCTCCGCCGTGGTTCTGGCATCCGGATGCGGGCGAAGAGGCCAGTGCGGGTGCCGAGCCGCCGCGCCTGCGGTTGGACCAGGCGCTGATGGAGCAGCAGTCGGCGGCGCTGATCGCCTCGCTCAACGCGATGCAGCCGCAGCGTCCCGGCGTGGCCGACGTGTACGCGATCACCTTCGCGCCGTACGCCGGCGAAGAGGTGTTCCGGCGCGAGAGCGATCTGGTGATCGGGTTGATGCGAGAGCGCTTCGACGCCGATGGGCGCACGATTCAACTGCTGAACCATCCACGCACGGGCGCTGACATCGCCTGGGCGAGCGGGCTGAACCTGCAGCGTGCCATCTACCGCGCCGCCAGCCTGATGAATCGGGATGAGGACATCCTCTTCATCCACCTCACCTCGCACGGTGCGAAGGGGGGGGCATTGGCGGCGAGCTTCTGGCCGATGGAGGTGGCGCCGGTCACGCCCGAGCAGTTGCGCAGCTGGCTGGATGGCGCTGGCGTGCGTCACCGGGTGGTGTCGGTTTCCGCCTGCTATTCGGGTTCCTGGGTGCCGGTGCTGGCCGAGCCCGGCACGCTGGTGATGACGGCGGCCGATGCCGAGAACACCAGCTATGGCTGCGGACGCTTGTCGGAACTCACGTTCTTTGGCCGGGCGATGTATGACGAGCAGCTTCGCAAGACTCGATCGTTCGAGCAGGCGCATGCCGCTTCACGCCAGGTGATCGAGGTGCGCGAGCGCGAGGCCGGCAAGAGCGACGGCTATTCCAACCCGCAGATCGCGATGGGCGAGGCCGTGCGCCCGGTGCTGGCGGCGCTGGCGGCGCGCCTGGACAGGACGGCGCCATGAGTCTCCCTACAATCGGCATCCCATTTCCGGGTTGAGACGCGCATGAGCATCAAGAGCGACAAGTGGATCCGCCGCATGGCCGAACAGCACGGCATGATCGAGCCCTTCGAGCCGGGCCAGGTGCGCCACGCCGCCGACGGCCACAAGATCGTCAGCTACGGCACCAGCAGCTACGGCTACGACATCCGCTGCGCGCCCGAATTCAA
>CAZBOF010000246.1:0-3681 GCA_964493285.1 uncultured Rhizobacter sp.
CAGGCACCTTCCAGCCGGTGCGCGTGGACAACCTGGCCGAGCACCGCATGCACAGCGAATGGTTCGACGTTCCCGAAGCCACCGTGCAGGCCATCGCCGCAACGAAGGCGGCCGGCGGCCGCGTCGTGGCCGTGGGCACGACCACCCTGCGCGCGCTCGAATCCGCCGCACAGGGCGGCACGCTCGTGGCCGGCCAACGCGACACCGACATCTTCATCACCCCCGGCTTCACGTTCCAGGTCGTCGACCGCCTGCTGACGAACTTCCACCTGCCGCGCAGCACGCTGCTGATGCTGGTCAGCGCGTTCACGGGCCACGCGCGCATGCACGCGCTGTACCGCCACGCCATCGACCACCGCTACCGCTTCTTCAGCTACGGCGACGCCATGCTGCTGCCGCGCGCGACCTGATGCGCGCGGCAACGAATGCTGCCCGCCGGCTGGGGCGCCTGGCCGCCCTCGCGCTGCTGTGCTGGCTGTTCGGGGCCGCGCCCGTGCTGGCACAGACGCAGCAGATCACCCGCGCCACATTCACGCCTCTCGATCACGCGCACCATGCGGCGAACGACGTCGCCTTGCCCGACACCTGGGCGCAGCGCGGCCTGAGCGTGCGCGGCAGCGGCCGCTACACCCTGACCTTCACGCTCGACGCACGCCCTGCACAACCCTCGGCCATGGCGTTCTCGCGCATCAGCACCTCGCGGCGCGTGAGCCTCAACGGCAGCGTCATCGAAGACACCCTGCACATCGGGCCCCGCCGCCCGGTCAGCGAAGTCATCACCCTGCCGACCAACCTCCTGCGCGCCGGCAGGAACGAGATCACGATCGACGTCGCGCACGCATTCCGCGGCGGCTTGTCGCCGGCCACGCTGGGCGCGTCGGATGAACTGCATGTGGCGCAGCACCGGCGCGACGCATTGCAGGACGACCTGCCGCGCTCGCTCAACATGGGGCTGGCGCTGCTGGGCTGCTTTCTGATGGCGATCGCCTGGCGCCGGCGCGGCGAGCGGTCGATGGGATTGTTCGGCGCCTTCACGCTGCTGGGTTCGGTGCGCAACTACAGCTACTTCGCCGACGTGGCCCTGCTGCCTCGCCCGCTGGGTGATTGGCTGTTCTTCTGCGCCCAGGTGTGGGCCGCCATGCTGTTCGCGGGCTTTGCGCTGAGCCTGCACGAACCGCGCCGCCACCCGCGGCTTGAGCGCCTGCTGGCCGCCACCGCCGTGCTGCTGCCCCTGGCGGCGCTGCTGGCCACGCCGTTGGAAGGCCTGACCTTGCTGCGCACGGTCGTCTACCCGGTGTTGATGGTGGTGGCCGTCAGCGCCCTCGTGGTGGTGTGGCAGGCGATGCGGGCACGCCGCACGCCCACGCATGTGGCGCTGGTGTGCGGCTTCAGCGCCATCATCGCCGCCAGCCTGCACGACTACGCTTTTCAGCAAGGCCGGCTCAGCGTCACCGACACGTTCTGGGTGCCGTATGTGATGCCCTTTGCGCTGGGCGTGTACGGCTTGCTGCTCATCGAACGTTTCGTGCGGGCGATGAACGAGGTCGAACGCCTGAACGTGGAGCTGGAGCAGCGCGTGCAGCAGCGCACGCAGGCACTGCAAACGGCGAACGCCGCCAAGACTCGCTTCCTCGCATCCGCCAGCCACGACCTGCGCCAGCCGGTGGCCGCCATCGGCCTGATGGTGAGCCTGCTGCGCGAGCAGGTCGCGGCGCCTGCACTGCGCAAGATGATCGACCGCGTGGACGACGCGCTGGCCTCGATGGAGAACCTCCTCAAGGGCTTGCTCGACCTGTCTCGCCTGGAGGCGGGAACCGCCCCGGCGCGCCCGCAGCCGGTGGCCTTGCAGGCCCTGTTCGATTCGATCTCCGTCCACACCAGCGACAGCGCACGGCGCAAGCGCCTGCGCCTTCAGTTCCGCCCCACGCCGCTCGTGGCGGAGTCCGACCCGCTGCTGCTGGAGCAGGTGCTGCGCAACCTCATCAGCAATGCGCTGCGCTACACCGAACGCGGCGGCGTGCTGGTGTGCGCCCGCCGCCGCGGCGACGGCATCGTGGTGCAGGTCTGGGACACCGGCATCGGCATTTCACCGTCCGACCAGGCCACCGTCTACGACGAATTCGTGCAACTCGGCAACCCGGCACGCGAAAGCGTGCGCGGGTTCGGCCTCGGCCTGTCGATCGTCAAGCGCAGCGCGGCAGTGCTGGGCCATCCCCTGGCCCTGTGCTCGGTGCCCGGACGCGGGAGCTGCTTCAGCCTGCACATGCCGCGTGCGCGCGTGGAGCAGGCCGCCACCGAACCCATGGCCGCCCCGGAGCGCCCGCTCGCCGGACTCCAACTGCTGCTGGTGGAAGACGACGCGCCGCTGCGCGACGCGCTCGCCGAGCGGTTGCGTGCGTGGGGTGCGCAGGTGCGCACCTTCGGCAGCGTGCCCGACGTGCTGGAAGGACTGCCGCCACCGAACAGCAGCGGCAGGTTCGCCGACCTCCTCGTGACCGACCAGCGCCTGCCTGGCGGCAGCGGGCTCCAAGTGATCGACCTCGTGCGCCGGCACGGTGGCCCCATGCGCGCGCTGGTGGTCACCGCCGACACCGCGCCCGAAGACCTGGCCCGCCTGCACGCCGCCGGCGTGCAAGTGCTCCACAAGCCGTTTCGCGCCGAGGCGCTGCTGGCTGCCATCGTGCGCATGATGCAGGCACCCCCCGCCTGACACGGGCCTACTCGGCCGTGCGCCGACGCAGGCCCGGCCGCGCCACCGCCACCACCGCCTGCGTACGGGAATTCACCCCCAGCTTGCGAAAGATCGCAGCCACGTGGGTCTTCACCGTCGATTCCGACAAGTTCAGCTCCCGACAGATCAGCTTGTTGGGGCGGCCTTCCACCAGCAGTTGCAACACATCGAGCTGGCGAGGCGACAGCCCCAGCGTGGCTTGCGCACCCTCGGACGCCTCACGCCGGGACACCATCGACGCGGGCAACGACACCCCGCCCACCATCGCGACCTGCAAGGCCGATTGCAACTCCGCCGCATTGGCGGTCTTTGGAATGAAGCCGGCCGCGCCGGCATCGATGGCCGCCATCACCGTCTCCGGCCGATCGTCGGCCGACAGCACCACCACCATCGCCTGCGGCGCCGCCTCGCGCAATACCGCCAGCCCCATGAGGCCCTCGCTGTCGGGCAGCGAGAGATCGAGCAGCACCAGCCGCAAGCCGCCCGCCTGGGCCGCCGTGGCCACCGCCTCGGCCAAGGAGCCGGCCTGCATCACCTGCATCAAGGGAAAACGCTGCGCCATCAGCAGCGCCAGCCCTTCGCGGAACAGCGCATGGTCGTCGACAAGAAGGATGCTCATGCAGGGGAAGAGAGACGTGAAAAGTGACGAGCGGGTCAACGCGCCCGCAAATCAGCGCGGATTATCGGCCGCGCGGTGCGCCGGGCGGCGCGGCGACAATCCTCCCATGCTGAAGTTCGACATCCTCCAAACCGACGGCCTGGCCCGCCGCGCCCGCCTCACCCTCAACCACGGCGTGGTGCAAACGCCCGTCTTCATGCCCGTGGGCACCTACGGCACCGTGAAGGGCGTGATGCCCGCGTCGCTGGAAGACATGGGCGCCGAGATCATCCTCGGCAATACCTTCCACCTGTGGCTGCGCCCGGGCCTGGACATCCTGCGCCAGTTCGGC
>CAZBOF010000247.1:0-1007 GCA_964493285.1 uncultured Rhizobacter sp.
GCCTTGTAGCGCTGGCCTTCTTCTTCGGCGAACGCGACGAGTTCGATGCCGAAGGGCAGGCGCTGCTGCTTCCGGTGCAGCTCGCGCACGCAGACCATCGGCACGAAGATACCCAGGCGCCCGTCGTAGCGCCCGCCGTTGCGCACGGTGTCGAAATGGCTGCCGGTCAGCAGGCGTGGCGCCCCAGGCGCGTGGCCGTGGTAGACGCCGACCACGTTGCCGACCGCATCGACGCGGGCTTCATCGAAGCCGCAGTCCTGCATCCAGCGCAGCAGCTGGGCCTGGCAGGCGCGGTGGGCGGGCGTGAGGTAGGTCACGGTGAGCGGGCCGCCCGGCACGTCGGTGTGCCGGGCCAGCAGCTCGGCGCAATCCCACACTTGATGGCCTTGCGTGGGTTCGGCGGCGAAGCGGTCGTTCAGGCGCAGCTCGGCAATGCGGTGGATCTGCCGCAGGCATTCGGCGCGTTCGGCGTCCGGGTGCTGTTGCAGGCGGCGGCGAAAGGTCTCGATGATTTCGCTGCGCGCCAAGCCGGTGCCTCGGGGCCCGCGCACCGCCACGATGAACGGCCAGCCGAACCGGGCCTGGTACGCCGCGTTGAGCGCCTGAATGGCGGCCAGCTCTTCCGGTGAGCAGGCGGTGAGACCGGTGCTGCGTTGCTCGTGCGCGGATTCCGCAGTGAGTTGCCCCTGTTGCGCGAGCTTGCCCGCCAGCTCCGGGTGCGCGCGGATCAAGGCGAGCTGGGCGTCGGGCGAGGCTTGCCGCACGGCCTGGGCGAGCGCGTGCTTCAAATGCGCGAGCGTCTGGAACGGGCGGTGGGCGAGCGCGGCGTCGGCAATCCACGGCGAATGCTCGTAGATGCCGTCCAGCAGGCGCGCCGCCCCGGCCTTCGGGGCGGCATTGAGCTGGGACAGTGTGAGTGTCATGGCGTGGCGGGCGCCGGAAAATGCGCAGCCCAGTGCCGCGCGATGTCGATGCGGCGGCAGACCCACACGCGGTCGTGCGACTGG
>CAZBOF010000247.1:1017-3656 GCA_964493285.1 uncultured Rhizobacter sp.
GGCCGCGTGAAAGCCCTGCACCTGCACGAAACGCATGTCGTTGGTGTCGAGGGCATAGGGCACCACGAGCTGCTGGCGGGTCTGGCCGTCGCCGCACGCCACGGGCGTCCAGAACGGGAGGTCGTCGCCGTAGTAGTCGCTGTCGTAGGCATAGCCGCCGTGCTCGACCACCAGGCGGCGGGTGTGGGGGCTGTCGCGCCCGGTGTACCAGCCCAGCGGCCACGCGCCGCCGGTGAGTTCTTTCAGCAACTGCGTGCCGATGCGCATGTGCTCGGCCTCGATGTCAGGCGGCACGTTCTGATAGTGGATCCAGCGCCAGCCGTGGTTGGCGATCTCGTGGCCCTGCGACATGAATGCCGCGAGCGCTTCCGGGTGGCGCTGCAAGGCCATGCCGACGGCGAACACGGTGAGCGGCAGCCGGCGTTGCTCGAACTCGCGCAGGATGCGCCACAGGCCTGCACGCGAGCCGTACTCGTACAGCGACTCGATGCTCATGTGCCGGGCTTCAAAGGGCTGTGCCTGGATCAGCTCCGACAAGAACGTCTCCGAGGCGGCGTCGCCGTGCAGGACGTTGTTCTCGCCGCCTTCCTCGTAGTTCAACACGAACTGCACCGCCACGCGCGCCTGGCCCGGCCATTGCGCATGCGGCGGGTTGCGGCCGTAGCCCACCATGTCGCGCGGGTAGCTCATGCGCCGTCTCCCCAGCTGTTGCGTCCACGCGGATGCATGTGCAGATTGCGCTCCACGTGGCGCAGGTGGGCGTTCATGAGGCGGATGGCCGCTGCGGCGTTGCGCTGCTCCAGGGCATCCACGATGGCCACGTGCTCGGCCCACGATTGCTCGGCTGAATGCGCCGACTGATACATCAACGCTATCAATGAGCTTCGCGAGACCAGCTCGCGCAGGATGTCCGCCAGTGCATCGTTGCCCAACAAGATGGCGAGCATCACGTGGAAGTCGGCCAGCAGGCGGGTGCGGCCGGGGACGTCGGTCCGTGCCAGCGCGGCCTTCTCGCGCGCAAGGTGCTCCCGCAGCGAGGCGATCTGTTCGGGGGTCAGCGTGCGCGCGGCGCGGCGTATCAGGGCGCTCTCCAGCATGTGGCGCACCTCGAAGACCTGCCGGGCCTCTTCGGCGCTGGGTTCGGCCACGCGGGCGCCGCGGGCGCGCTCGAGCGTGATGAGCTTGTCGCGGCTGAGCTGGTGCAGCGCCTGGCGCACGATGGTGCGCGACACCTGGAAGATGTCGGCGATCTTCTGCTCGGCGAGCTTGGTCCCTGGCATCAGGCGGCGTTCCACGATGGCGGCGGTGATGGCCTCGGCGATGCGGCGCGTGCTGGTGGTGGGGTCGGCGTCTGCCGCGCGCCGCGCGCCCACCGAACGGGCGCCGCTTGCGCGATGCATTCGCGGGCGAATGGCCTGCAAGGGGAGATCGGTCGCTGGCATGTGGGCGTGGCCGCCAAAGGAGGTTGCGGTGGCCGCCAAACTGTATACACTTTTGAACGTCTTGCAACCTCTCCAACACCCGCAAACGCCATGGGCCAGCTCACCACGCACGTGCTCGACACGATGAACGGATGCCCCGCCGCCGGGATGGGTGTTGCGCTGTACCGGCTGACGCCCTCAGGCGCGGAGCTGCTCAAGCGGGTGGTGCTCGACGACGACGGGCGGGCCGGCGGCCCGCTGCTCCAAGGTGATGCCTTGCTGCCTGGGCGCTACCGCCTCGTCTTCGACGTTGCCGCGTACTTTCGCGGGCGCGGTGCGGCCCTTGCGCAGCCGCCATTTCTCGACGCCGTGCCCATCGAGTTCGGCCTGGCCGACGCGCAGGCGCACTACCACGTGCCGTTGCTGGCCAGCCCCTGGGCCTATTCCACCTACCGCGGCAGCTAGGCCTTCGCGCCATGGAGGCCACGCTGCTCGACTGGGTCAACCTGCTGCTGCGCTGGGCGCACATCGTGACTGCCATCGCGTGGATCGGCGCGTCGTTCCATTTCGTGGCGCTGGACAACAGCCTCACGCCGCCGGAAGACGAGCGCAACCGCGAGCGCGGTGTGGGCGGCGAGCTGTGGGCGGTGCATGGCGGCGGCTTTTATCACCAGCAGAAGTACCCCGTTTCGCCGCAGCGCCTGCCTGAGAAGTTGCATTGGTCGATGTGGGAGAGCTACTCCACATGGCTCACCGGCTTCGCACTGTTCACGGTGATGTACCTGCTCCATGCGGGCAGCTTCCTCATCGACAAAAGCGTGTTCGACTGGACGCCGGCGGCCGCCATCGCCGCGGCATTGGGCTTCCTGGTGGCGTTCTGGGTCATCTACGACGCCATTTGCCGCCTGTTCGGACAGCGCCAGCACGGTGACCTCATCGTCGCGGTGCTGGTGTTCGCGTTCATCGTGTTCGCCTCCTGGCTGTCGTGCCAGCTCTTTGCCGGGCGCGCCGCATTCCTTCTGGTGGGCGCGATGATCGCCACCACCATGAGCGGCAACGTGCTGTTCTGGATCATTCCCGGCCAGCGCAAGGTCGTGGCCGCGCTGCGCGCGGGAGAGCCCGTGGATCCGATTCACGGCCGCCGGGGCAAGCAGCGCAGCGTGCACAACACGTACTCCACGCTGCCGGTGCTGTTCACGATGCTCCGCAACCACTACG
>CAZBOF010000248.1:0-2600 GCA_964493285.1 uncultured Rhizobacter sp.
CCCGACCCTCTCGGAGGGTCGATCGCCGTACTCGGCGAGCGGGGTGCTGTCATGAGCGATCGCAAAGACATCGAGGTGATTGCCGAACTCGTGCCGCGCGGCTCGCGGGTGCTGGACCTCGGTTGCGGCAGCGGAGAACTGCTGGCCCATCTGCGCGACCAGCGCGCGTGCACCGGCTACGGCATCGAGATCGATGATGCGAACGTGCTGGCCTGCGCCGAGCGGGGCGTGAACGTCATCCAGCTCAACCTGGAAGAGGGCTTGGCGATCTTCGAAGATCAGAGCTTCGACGTGGTTCTGCAACTCGAGACGATGCAGCATCTTCGGCACACCGAGCGTCTGTTGCGTGAAACCGCCCGGGTGGGCCGGGTGGGCATCCTCAGCTTTCCGAACTTCGCGCATTGGCCGAACCGCCTGCGCGTGGTGACGGGACGCATGCCGGTTACCAAAGCGTTGCCGTACCAGTGGTACGACACCCCCAACATCCGCGTCGGTACCTATGCCGATTGCGAGGTGCTGTTGCGCAAAGACGGCTTCCAGATCCTCGATGCGTTCGGCCTGCACGAAGGCCGGGCGGTACGCCGGTGGCCCAATCTCCTGGCCAGCGTCGGCGTGTTCAAGTTCCAGCGCGGCTGACCCACGCGTTCACGGCGCGCCGGCGTGGCGTCGCTCGATTCCCAGCAAGGCATCCTTGAGCAGCGAGTCGGCCGGCGACGGACCCATCCAGATCCGCAGGATCATGGCGAAGAACTCCGCGTCGCCCACCGGGCCACCTTGCGGCTTGTCCTGGATGTAGAACTGCGTGCCTTTGCCTGGCTGGAATTCCATCGCGAACGAGTCGCCAGCCACCAGCTTGCTGCGGCTGGAGAAAATCTCGATCAGCCGGCCCGACGACACCGTGTGGCGCTGAACGCGGTCGCGCGGCGTGTTCTCCGACATGCTCTTGATGAACATCAGCCCGAGATCGGTGCTGGGCAATTCGCGCTGCGCGACGAACTGAAGGCGCACCGGCCCGCTGACGGCGAGCAGCTCCTCAGGCGTCTTCACTTTCATGGGTGTGTACAGCCCCATGTCGTATACCTTGAAGATCGCCTTGTAGCGTGTTCCGACGCCGTTCAACAGAAGGGGCGTGCCCTCGACCACCATGGACGGCTCGAACTTCGCCGTGGCGGGGGCGGCCGGTGCGGCGGTGGCCGCACCGGCCAGCGTGAATGCCAAGGCGGCCAAGGTGAGGGCGGCGTGGGTGCGCATGGTCTGCGTCCTCTTCCAGTCTGGATGGCACCGATTATTAAGGGCCGACGGGCGGGTGAAAACGAAGAACCTCCTCGGCGGTGCCGACGATCCGTGACGTTTTCGCCGCTTTGGCACCGGGGCTGACCGGGCGGCACCGAGGCCGTGCGAGATGCCTGCTAGTGCTGCAGGGTGGGTCGGCAGCGCGCGATGGCCGCGCTCCCGGCTCCGTGTCAGGCGAGGCCGAGGACGTGGTTCATGGAAAACAGCCCCGACGCGTGCTGTGCGAGGAAACGCGCAGCGCGCAGGCTGCCTTGCGCATAGGTGGCGCGACTGCTGCTTTTGTGGGTGATCTCGATGCGCTCGCCGGTGCCGGCGAAAAGCACAGTGTGGTCGCCGACGATATCGCCGCCGCGGATGGTGGCAAAGCCGATGGTGGACGGGTCGCGCTCCCCGGTCACGCCCTCGCGTCCGTAGACCGCGCAGGTTTTGAGGTCGCGCCCGAGCGCCTCGGCCAGCACCTCGCCCATGGCGAGCGCGGTGCCGCTGGGGGCGTCGACCTTGTGGCGGTGGTGTGCCTCGATCACTTCGATGTCGTAACCCTGGTGCAGCGCGCGCGCGGCGGTGTCGAGCAAACGCATGACCACGTTCACCCCCACGCTCATGTTGGGAGACATCACGATGGCGATGTGCCGGGCATGGGCGGTGATCTCGGCCTTTTGCGCCTCGGAAAAGCCGGTGGTGCCGATGACGGCCTTCACACCCAGTTCGCGGCACGCGGCCAGATGCGCCATCGTGCCCTCGGGCCGCGTGAAGTCGATCAGCACCTGCGCGTTGGACAGTGCGGCACGCAGATCGGCGGTGATGCGCACGCCGCTGGTTCGCCCGAGGAATGCCGCGGCGTCTTGGCCGAGCGCAGGGCTGCCGGCGATGTCGAGGGCGCCGGCGAGGGCGCAGTCATCGGCGGCGGCGACGGCCTCGATCAGCATGTGTCCCATGCGCCCCGAGGCGCCGGCGACGGCGATGCGCAAGGCGGTACCGCTCATGGGCGGGGCTCCAGCGGCGGATAGCTGCGGGGCGGTGCGTCCGGTGCGCTGGCCGGGGGCTGCGGCCGCTGTGGTTTGGGCAGGGACTGGATTTGCTCGGGTGTCAGCATGAGGCTGGGTGGATTGCGCGACGGCTTGGCGGTGTCGATCGACACCACGAACTCGCGTTCCGAAGGCAGGCCCTCGGCGCTGATGCTGTCAAGGCGGTCGGCCTGGAACAACGCGGTCACTGTGCGTTGCTGCGGGGCGGCGCCCTGGCGCCGGATGGTGAAGACGTAGTCCCAGCGGTCGGCGTGGAACGGATCGCCCCTGCTGGCCGACCCG
>CAZBOF010000248.1:2610-3639 GCA_964493285.1 uncultured Rhizobacter sp.
GAACGGGTCGGCCAGCAGGGGCGATCCGAGGATGTCGCGTACCTGCTCGCGTGATTGGCCCGGCCGCACCAGGGCCACTTGTTCGCGTGTCAGCACGTTCCCTTGCACGACTTCCAGCCGGTACGGGGTGATGAAGCCGAGGAAGTTGTCGCTCGATTGCAGTGACGCGCAGCCGGCGAGGAGCGCGGCGGCCAGCATGGCGCTGGAGGATGGAAGAAACAGGCGCATGGGGACTGGGGGGCGCCGTGACGCACCAACCTCGATATGATGTGTTGATTCTAGTGCTTGGCCTGCTTGCCGCAGGCCCAAATACCCTCCGTGACCCAGCCGAGAACCCCCGCCATGTCCAATGCCGACGACCTGAAGAGCAGCGGCTTGAAGGCCACGCTCCCGCGCATCAAGATTCTGGATGTGTTCCAGCGCACCAATCAGCGCCACATGACGGCTGAAGACGTGTTCAAGGCACTGCTGAACGAGGGTGCCGACATCGGCCTGGCCACGGTTTATCGCGTGCTGATGCAGTTCGAGCAGGCGGGCATTCTGTCGCGCAACCACTTCGAGTCGGGCAAGGCGGTGTTCGAGCTGAACGAGGGCAAGCACCACGATCACCTGGTGTGTCTGGACTGCGGGCGGGTTGAGGAGTTCTACGATCCCGAGATCGAGAAGCGCCAGCACAGCGTGGCGCTCGCGCGTGGCTTCGAATTGCAGGATCACGCGCTGTCGCTGTACGCCGTCTGCACCAAGACGGCGTGCCCGTACAAGGCCACCAAGTAGTCCCGCGTCAGTTGTCGGTGTCGCCGCGTTGCATGGCGCGCTGGTGGCGCTCGATGAATTCGCGGTAGGTGTCGATGCCGCGCAATTGCAAAATGGTGTTGCGCACCGCCGCCTCGACCAGCACGGCCAGGTTGCGCCCGGCATCCACGGCAATCACCACCTTGCGCACGGGGATGTTCAGGATGTCTTCATTCAACGGCTCGTAGGGCAAGCGCTCGAAGTCCCGCTCTAGCGTTTCCTTGCGCACCAGGTGCA
>CAZBOF010000249.1:0-3608 GCA_964493285.1 uncultured Rhizobacter sp.
CGGCGGCCGACCTGGCGGTGATGCTGGCCAGTCAGAGTTCGCTGCGCGCGCGGGCCTTGCCGCGCGGTTTCATCGCCTTTGGCGAAGTGGGGCTGGCCGGCGAGGTGCGTCCCGCGCCGCGCGGGCAGGAACGGTTGAAGGAGGCCGCCAAGCTCGGCTTCAGCGTGGCCATCGTGCCGAAGGCCAACGCACCCAAGAGACCGATCGAGGGCCTCACCATCCATGCGGTCGAGCGCATCGAGCACGCCATCGACCTGGCGCGCAGTCTGTGATGGTGAAGGCGGTCATGCGCTGAATCGGCTGGGGTCGGGCACTGGAAGATGAGATTCATTATCATTCTCATCTTCTGTCCAGCCGTTGTGCCCCATGCCGCCGCCCCATCGTCTTTCCGATCTTCCCAACGGCACCCATGCCACCGTCACCGGCGTCAGCGCCCTCTCGCCGCATGCCGATGACCAGTTGCTTCAGCGCCTGAGCGACCTCGGTTTCCTGCCGGGCGAGGCGGTGCACGTGCTGCGCCGCGGCCCCGGCGGACGCGAGCCGCTCGCGGTACAGGTCGGTGAAACGATGTTTGCCCTGCGCCTGGTGGAAGCGCAATGCGTGGAGGTGTCGCTGTGAGTGCCGACGTCCTGCGCGTTGCCCTGGTCGGCAATCCCAACTGCGGCAAGACCGCGCTGTTCAACCTGCTCACCGGCGCGCGGCAGAAGGTCGCCAACTATCCCGGCGTGACGGTGGAGCGCAAGGTCGGCACGGCCACGCTGCACAACGGCACGACGGTGGCCGTGATCGATCTGCCGGGCGCGTACAGCCTCACGCCGTCCACCGCGGACGAACGGGTGACGCGCGACATCGTGCTCGGCAAGCGCGCCGACGAGCCGGCGCCGGATGCGATCGTCGCCGTGGTGGACGCGACCAACCTGCCGCTGAACCTGCGCCTGGTGCTGGAACTCAAGCGGCTGGGGCGGCCGATGATGCTGTCGCTGAACATGTCGGACGTCGCCCGTGCGCGCGGGCTGAAGATCGACGTGGCGCGCTTGAGCGCCGAGCTGGGCATGCCGGTGGTCGAGACCGTGGCCGTGCGCAGCGGCGGGCACAAGGCCCTGCTCGAGCAGCTGGCGCAGCGCGCGCAGTGGCCCGTGCCGGCCCGGGCCGACGACACGCCCCAGACCGCCAGCCAGTTGCAGGCCGAAGTGCGCCGCATCCTGGCCATCGCCGTGCCGGGCGCCGCGCAGTTCGACCGCTTCAACCACAAGCTCGATGCCGTGGTCATGCATCCGGTGTGGGGTCTGGCGCTGCTGGCCGGCCTGCTGTTCATGATTTTCCAGGCGGTGTTCGCCTGGGCCGAATGGCCGATGGAGTTGATCGAAGGCAGCATGGGCGCGCTGGGTGAATGGATCACCGGCAGCATGCAGGAAAGCACGCTGCGCAGCCTGCTGGTCGACGGCATCGTGGCCGGCGTGGGGGGCGTCGTGGTCTTCCTGCCGCAGATCCTGATCCTGTTCTTCTTCATTCTTTTGCTGGAAGACTCCGGCTATCTGCCGCGGGCCGCCTTCCTGCTCGACAACCTGATGGGCAAGGTGGGCCTGTCGGGCCGCGCGTTCATTCCGCTGCTCTCAAGCTTCGCCTGTGCCATTCCGGGCATCATGGCCGCGCGCACGATTCCGAACTGGCGCGACCGCCTGACCACGATCATGCTGGCGCCGCTGATGACCTGTTCCGCACGGCTGCCGGTGTATGCGCTGCTGATCGCCGCGTTCATCCCGGACACCCGTGTCGGCCCGTTCAATCTGCAGGGCCTGACGCTGTTCGGTCTGTACGTCGCCGGCATCGTCTCGGCGATGGCCGTGGCGTGGGTGCTGCGCTGGTTCGGCCGCAACCGCCACTACCAGCCGCTGATGCTGGAGCTGCCGCCTTACCGCATGCCCAGCCTGCGCAATCTCGTGATCGGGTTGTGGGAGCGTGCGCTCATCTTCCTGCGCCGCGTGGGGGGCATCATTTTTGCGCTGACGGTGCTGCTGTGGGTCCTGTCGACGTACCCTTCGCCGCCGGACGGTGCGACCGGCGCCGCCATCGAATACAGCTACGCCGGCCAGCTGGGCCGGATGTTGCAGGTGATCTTTGCGCCGATCGGCTTCAACTGGCAGATCTCGATCGCGCTGGTGCCGGGCTTGGCCGCGCGCGAAGTGGCGGTGGGTGCGCTGGGCACCGTGTATGCGCTTTCGGGCGGCGAGGACGAAGTGGCCGAGTCGCTGGGCCAGCTGATCGCCCAGACCTGGTCGCTGGCGACCGCGTACTCGCTGATCGCGTGGTTCGTGTTCGCGCCGCAATGCCTGGCCACGCTGGCCGTCGTGAAGCGCGAAACGAACTCGTGGCGCTATCCGCTGATCATGGCCGCCTACCTGTTCGGGCTGGCGTACATCGCATCCTTCATCACGTACCGAACGGTCCTCTGGTTGGGAGGTTGACATGCAAGACCTGATCGTCGCCCTGATCGTTGCCGCCTGCGCGGCCTATGCCGTGTGGGCGCTGATGCCGGTGGCGGCGCGCCGGGCGCTGGCATTGAAGGCGCTGGCATGGCGATGGCCGGGTCCGGTCGCGCGCTGGCTGCAGCGGGCCTCGCAGGGAGGCAGTTGCTGCAGCGGCGGTTGCGACGGCAAGCCGTCCGCCAAGGGGGGTGGCCAGCAGGTGATCCAGATCCACCGCAAGCGCCAAGGGCGGCGCTGAACAAGTCTCTCGCGGACGGCGCATCCTCGTTCTGGGCGGTCTGCGGCGTTGCAAATGCGCGCGATACCTTCGGGTATCGCTGTGTTTTGCGCCTGGCAACCCATGCCAAATCGAGGCGCGCCGCCTCGCGGGGATGGATTCAGCGTCGCCCAAGACTGAGCGCAGCGCGCGGTTGCCGCCGAAAGTGGCGCGGGGGCGCACTACCATTCACGCATGAATCCAATTGTCGGGTGGGGCTTGGCCATCGTCGCTGTCGTGGCGGCATGGCACGTGTATGGGTGGCAGGGCGTCATCATGGCGGTGTCGGTCATGGTGTTCTGGTTGCTGCTTCAGTTCTCGCGTTCGCTGCGCGTCATGCGCATGGCCGGCAGCCATCCGAAGGGGCATGTCGGCAGCGCTGTGATGGTCAACTCGCGCCTCAAGGCGGGCATGACGCTGATGGACGTGATCACCCTCACGCGCAGCCTGGGCGAAAGCGTGAGCGAGACGCCGGAGGTCTGGGCCTGGACCGACGACGGCAACAACCGCCTCACGCTGGAGTTCGAGCGTGCCAGGCTGGCGCGCTGGCAGCTGGTGCGTGCGCCGTCCTCGGAGGATTGACCGGGCCCAGGTCCCGGCCAGCGCCGCGTCGCGCCAGCCCCTAAAATCACCGGCTTGACTGCACACACAGGAGCCTGCCATGTCGATGGCTGATCGCGACGGAAAAATTTGGATGGACGGGCAACTGGTGGACTGGCGCGACGCCAAGATCCACGTGCTGTCTCACACCTTGCACTACGGGTGCGGCGCCTTCGAGGGTGTGCGCGCCTACAACACAGCCCAGGGTACGGCGATCTTCCGCCTGCGCGAGCACACCGAGCGCCTGTTCAACAGCGCCAAGATCC
>CAZBOF010000250.1:0-3201 GCA_964493285.1 uncultured Rhizobacter sp.
AGCGGGTCGAACAGCAGGAGGTACTCGCCTTGCGGGTAGCGGTTCGGCACCACGTAGATGCCTTCCATTTCTTCGGAGGCCATGGCCGCCAGCGCACCGCCCCATTCGTTGGCTTCGATCAGCACTTCGTTGGCGATGATGTCGAGCTTCTTCTGGACTTCGCCCTGCACGTTCTCGCTGCTGGCCGAGCCGAGCACGTCGCCGAGTGCGCCTTTGTTGACGCTGATGCTGATGCGTTTGCAGGCGCGGGCCACCACTTCGATCAACAGGCGCAGCTGCGCGGGGATGTGCCCGTGCTGGCGCTGCTGCTCGATGAGGTACTGGGTGAGGCTGATGCGTTTGGTCATGGTGCGGTACCGAGGAGGCTCAGGGTTGTTGCAGCGCGCGGTTCACGATCTCGCCGACGTTCGCGGAGAGATTCGGTTTGGCCGCCACGCGTTCGAGCGCCGATCGCGCCGCGCTCCGATAGGGCTCGGCCAGTTGCGTCCAGCGGTCCATCACCCGTGCCAGTCGCGCGGCCAGCTGGGCGTTGATGGTGTCCAGCTCGATGATGCGGTCGGCCCAGAAGGTGTAGCCCGCGCCATCGGCGCGGTGAAAAGCCGCCGGGTTGCTGGCGCAGAGTGCCGCGATCAGGCTGCGTGCGCGGTTCGGGTTTTTCAATGAAAAGTCGGGGTGGTCCAGCAGCGCCTTGGCGCGCGCGAAAACGCGACCGTCGCGCTCGGGTGTCATGGCTTGCAGCGAAAACCACTTGTCGATCACCAGCGCTTCGTCTTTGAACAGCGCGTGGAAGCGCTCGAGGGCGGCCGGTGCGCGTTCCGAGTGCGAATGGGTGAGTGCGGCCAACGCGCCCAGGCGGTCGGTCATGTTGGTGGCTTGGTTGAAGCGCTCGAAGGCGCGTTGTGCCCACTGCGCATCACCTTGTTCGTCGCCGTGGCGGCACAGCATGGCCAGTGCCAGGTTGTGCAGCGCCCGCCGGCCCGCGGAGATCGGATCGGGGGAGTAGGTGCCGGACACCTGATGCGTGTCGCACGCCCATGCCCAATCGTCGCGCAAGGCGTTCGCCAACTGGCTGAGCATGGATTCGCGTGCGGCATGGATGCGTTGCGGGTCCACCGTGGCCAGTTGCTCGGCGATGTAGGTTTCGCTGGGCAGCGTGAGCGTCAGTTCCTTGAAGGCGGCGTCGAGTTCCGGATGGCGCAGCACGGCGCGCATGGCGTCGATGTAGGCTGCATCCAGCGAGACCGGCGCCGCTTGATTCTCGATTGCGGCCAGAAGCCGGTTCAGCGCGAGGCGCTGGGCGGCTTCCCAGCGGTTGAAGGCATCGGTGTCGTGCTGGAGCAGGACCAGCAGATCGGCATCGTTCAGGTGGTCGGACAGCACCACGGGCGCTGAAAAGCCACGCAGCAGCGACGGCACGGGTTCCACGTCAACGTTGATGAAGGTGAAGAAGTTGCGCGCCTCGTTGAGCACCAGGACCCGCTCGGTGCCTCCGGGTTCGGCTTCGCCTTCCAGTTGCAGCGGGAGGGCTTCGCCGTGGCGGCCCACGAGGCCGATGGCCAGTGGAATGACGAAGGCCTGCTTGGCGGGCTGGGCAGGTGAAGGCAGTGCCGTCTGCTCGATGCCGAGCGTGTAGGTGCGTGTGGGCGCGTCGTAGCGCCCGCGCGCCGAGACGCGGGGCGTGCCGGCCTGGCTGTACCAGCGCTTGAACTGCGGGAGCAGGCGGGCGAGGCTGCTGTCGGGGTTGGCATCGGCGATGGCCTGGGCGAAGTCGTCGCAGGTCACGGCTTGCCCGTCGAAGCGGTCGAAGTACAGCGTGATGCCGCGTGCAAAACCCCCGGCCCCGACCAGCGTCTGCATCATGCGGACGACTTCGGCGCCTTTTTCGTACACCGTGGCGGTGTAGAAGTTGTTGATCTCCTCGTAGCTGTCGGGACGCACCGGGTGCGCCATGCTGCCGGAGTCTTCCGGGAACTGCACCTGCCGCAAGGTGCGCACATCTTCGATGCGCTTGACGGCGCGGGCCGTCGGGCTGCCTGCCATGTCCATGCTGAACTCCTGGTCACGGAAGACCGTGAGGCCTTCTTTCAGGCTCAGCTGGAACCAGTCGCGGCAGGTGATGCGGTTGCCCGTCCAGTTGTGGAAGTATTCGTGCCCGACCACGCTTTCGACGCCGGCGTAGTCGACGTCGGTGGCGGTGGCGGGGTTGGCCAGGACGAACTTCGTGTTGAAGATGTTCAGGCCCTTGTTCTCCATGGCGCCCATGTTGAAGTCGCCCACGGCAACGATCATGAAGCGCTCCAGGTCGAGCGGCAGCTTGAAGCGGGCTTCGTCCCAGATGACGCTGGCGATCAGCGAGTTCATCGCATGCTCGGTCTTTTCGAGGTCGCCCCGCCGCACGTACACCTGCAGCAGGTGGTCCTTGCCGGAGCGCGTGCGGATGCGCTGCTCGCGCGCCACCAGGTCGGCGGCCACCAGCGCGAAGAGATAGCTCGGCTTGGGGAACGGGTCATGCCACTTGGCGTAGTGGCGCGGGCCATACACGCCGGCCATCATGTCGCCCTGTTCGACCAGGTTGCCGTTGGACAGCAGCACCGGGTACTGGGTCTTCGCGGCGCGCAGCGTCACGGTGTAGACCGACATCACATCGGGGCGGTCCAGGAAGTACGTGATGCGGCGAAAGCCTTCGGCCTCGCATTGCGTGAAGAATCCGCCGCCGGAGGTGTACAGGCCCGACAATTGCGTGTTCTTCTCGGGCGAGCAGGTGTTGCGGATCTCCAGCGTGAACGGGTCTTCCGGCAGGTTCTCGATCACGAGCATGCCGTCTTCGTGCCGGAACGACACCGATTCACCGTTGACGAGCACGCGTGTCAGCGTGATGTCCTCGCCATGCAGCCGCAGCGGCTGCGCCGGCGTGGCTGCGTTGCGCTCCATCTGCATGCGGTTGATGACCAGCGTCTTGACCGGGTCCAGGTCGAACATCAGGTCGACCGTCTTGATCCAGTAGGCCGGCGCGGCGTAGTCTTCTCGCCGTATCACGGTGGCAGTGCCTTCGCGCATGGAATATCTCCCGTTCTTACAAAGCAAGCGAAGCGAGGCGCGCGATCTGCGCCTCGCAACGTGAGGGTTCTAGATGCCGTGTTTCAGGCTGGCTTCGATGAACTGATCGAGGTCCCCGTCCAGCACGCAGAAGGTGCTGGACGG
>CAZBOF010000250.1:3211-3603 GCA_964493285.1 uncultured Rhizobacter sp.
GTCCTTGATGCGGCTTTGATCCAGCACGTAGCTGCGGATCTGGTGGCCCCAGCCGACGTCGGTCTTGGTGTCTTCCAGCTTCTGCTGTTCTTCCATGCGTTTGCGCATCTCGTGGTCGTAGAGGCGGGAGCGCAGGCGCTTCCAGGCCACGTCGCGGTTGCTGTGCTGGCTGCGGCCGTCCTGGCATTGCACGACGATGCCGGTCGGAATATGCGTGAGCCGCACGGCCGAATCGGTCTTGTTGATGTGCTGGCCGCCCGCGCCGCTGGCACGGAAAGTGTCGGTGCGCACGTCGGCGGGGTTGATATCGATCTCGATGGAGTCGTCGACCTCCGGGTAGACGAACAGGCTGGCGAAGCTGGTGTGCCGCCCGCCCGCGGAATCGAACGGGC
>CAZBOF010000251.1:0-3585 GCA_964493285.1 uncultured Rhizobacter sp.
TGGCCGGCTTGATGTCCAGGTGCAGCATCTTGTGCTGGTGCACGATGCGCAGGCCACGCAGGATCTCGTCGAACAGCGAGCGGATGGTGGACTCGCGGAACACCTTGTCGCGCTTGAGATCGCGCGCGGTGACGATGAAGTCCTGCAGGGTGTCGCCCTGCAGATAGTTCATCACCATGTAGACGGTGTCGTTCTCGCGGAAGAAATTCAGCACCGAGACCACGCTCGGGTGCGAGATCTGCGCGAGGTTGCGCCCTTCTTCGAAAAAGCTCTTGAGGCCGAGCCGGTAGAGCGGCTGTTTCTCGGGCTTGACGCGCGGCATCAACTCGCCGGACGCACGCTCGGCCAGAGACGATGGCAGATACTCTTTGACCGCCACGAGATGGCGCTCTGTGTCTTCGGCCAGATACACCACGCCGAAACCGCCTGCGGCCAGCTTCTTGATGATCTGATACCCGCCAACCACGGTGCCCGATGGCAGCGGTGCTGGTTTCGGCTTTGACATAATCAGATTTTGCAATGCGATAAGTGAATGCCAGTCTACAGCATGACCGGGTATGCAAGCGCCACCGCCGGGGCGCAATCTGCGACAGAAACCACAGGGAATGCAGACGCGCCAACAGCCCGCCCGCAAGCGGCCCGCTCCGGGAGCGTCACCGTCGAAATGCGCTCGGTCAATGGCCGGTTCCTTGACCTGCTGTTTCGTCTGCCCGACGAGTTCCGCGCGCTGGAGCCCGCACTGCGCGACCTGCTGGGCAAAGAGTTCCGGCGCGGCAAGATCGAACTGCGCATGAATGCGCACACCGACTCAGGATCGGCATGGCCGCAGCCTTCGGCTGACCAGATGATCCGGCTGACACAGCTCGAAGGCACCATCCAGGGCTGGCTTCCCAAGGCATCGCCACTGTCGGTCAACGAGGTCATGCACTGGTGCAAAGGCGGTGTGCAGGCCGAGCCGCTGGACGACGTCGCGCTGGACGTCACCAAGCGATGCATTCAAGGACTCAAGGAAGCCCGCGGCCGGGAAGGCGAACGGCTCGCTTCGGTCCTGACAGATCGTGTCACCCGGCTGCGTGAGCTGGCGGCACAGGCCGAGCCCCTGATCCCCGCCACCGTCCAGCGCATGCAGCTGCGCTTCGTCGAACGCTGGCAAGAAGCGCTCAAGATCACCGGCGCCGCGCAGACCATCTCGCAAGACGCCCTCCAAGACCGCGCGCTGAATGAAGCGGCGGCCTTCGCCATCCGCATCGATGTCGCCGAAGAACTGGCTCGCCTGCGCGCCCACCTCGACGAGATCGCCCGCCTGCTCAAGACCGGTGGCGAGATCGGCAAGCGCCTCGATTTCCTGATCCAGGAACTGCTGCGCGAAGCCAATACGCTGGGCTCCAAGGCCTCGACGCTGGAACTGACCAACATCTCCGTGGAGATGAAGGTATTGATCGAGCAGTTGCGCGAGCAGGTGCAAAATTTAGAGTAGTACTCCATCCGGCGCCATACAGCCTCAAAACTGCGATTTACCCCACACTTTCCAGCAGTTTCTGGTCGCATAGCGGCTCGTTCGATCCCAATGGCACGCGTGACGTGTCACGCCTGCCTCACAACAGCGCAGCCCTTTTGATGGGGTAAATTGGTGGAGGCAGCGCACTGATCCAGCACCCAAATAACGGCGTGCTGGACCCTGGGCCGCGCACAGGGTGTGCCGACCGCAGCACCAGGGTAGTTATTTCATCCTGCACAGCCGATTCCACCCTCATTGGTGGTGGTTTTCGTGTGGCGTTGGCAGCACCCCTGTTGCGTGTCTCGCGGTCTAGACGCGACCATTCCCTTCGTGAGTCCCTCGCCCCCGGCCCGCCAATCCCGGTCGTGCACGGCATCCTATGCAAAGTCGCCATGTCATCCACTACACAGAAAGCCAAACCTGTCACAGACCTGACTTTGAGATCCTGGTTGAATGCGGGGCCAGTTGACCGAAGCATCGGCAACAGCTTGACATTCTTGGCCTCCGAAACCAGCGCACGGATGGGCCAAGCATCCTGGGTCCTTCGCTACCGTTACGGTGGCCGGCAAAAAGAAAAGGTGCTCGGACGGTATCCTGACATCTCTCTCAGGGAAGCCCGCGAGATTGCCCAGCGAGACCGGGGGCTCATCCAGCAGGGAGTGGACGTGGCCGCCCTCAAGCGCCGTGAGAAGCTGAAGGCCCGGGAGACGCACAGCGTCACCACCCTAGCCCGGCTCTGGTACGAGCGGGAAATCGAGCCGCGGTACAAACATCCCGAGATCGTCGAACGGCTGATCCATCGGCACATCAAGCCGGTGATCGGGAAGCTTCCAGTCGACGAAATCCGCCCCATCCACGTCGATGACGTACTCACCCGGATCGTTTCCGCTGGTGCCCCCACAGTCGCGAACGATGCCCGTCGCTACCTTCATCGAATGTTCCACTTCGCCGTCAAGCGCAATTGGATCGCTTCGAACCCGACCTATGGCTTTAATACTTTTGACTCTGGCGGCATCGAGATGGCCAAAAGCCGTTGGCTGAGCAGCAACGAATTGGCCATCCTGGCAAAGGCGATGCGGACAACGCCAAGCTTCGGCCGACAGAACGAACTGACAGTCTGGCTGCTGCTCGCGCTCTGCGTGCGGAAAATGGAGTTGCTGTCCGCCCGTTGGGAAGAATTCGAGTTGAATGATGGTGTTTGGACACTGCAACCATCGCGAACCAAGACGAACTCTGCAATCCGAATTCCGCTGGCTCCTCCAGTCATCGCATGGCTGGGTGAACTCAAGGTGTTTTCCTTCGGAAGCGACTACCTGTTCCCTGCACGGCGCTTGGTACGGGAGCGCCTCGGAATCCGGCTCACCAACCGATATCCTCATGTCAGTCCAGACACCTTGAACGTGGCATTGAACAGGTTACCTCTGGAAAATTTGGAACGCTTTACGGTACACGACATGCGTAGAACAGCGCGTACGCACATGGCCGCCCTTGGCATCGATCGGTTTGTCGCCGAGCGAGCTTTGAACCACAAGGTCAAGGACGTCGAGGGAATCTACAACCAGTACGACTACTTTGAAGAACGAAAAGCAGCCTTGTCGCGCTGGGCTGCATTGCTCTCAAGCATGGTCACGCCTTTATGTCCGGGCTGAAGGAACACGTCAAGGCAATATCTTCTAATGAAGAGCGTGGATAGCAGACCCCGAACGCGGCCACCCGCCCGGCTTGGTCTCAACACCCGGCTATGCGTCCCATACAGCTTGGGCGTTCCACGCGCTTCATGGGATCCTTCGCTGGACTGAGTGGAAGGATGGCGATTGGGTAGATGACGAGCCTCCGTTTCTTGCAAGCCTCCGCGACTTGATTCCGTTCTCCGAAGACGACGTTCTCTATGGGAAGAGAAGCAAGCCAGACTGGTACTACTTTCAGGATCACAAGCAAGGAATCTCGATCGCGGTCCTGGAAAAGGAGCAAATGCGCGACCTCGTATCGCGCTTGCGGGATTCGAAGGGGTCTCTGCTCAGGGAACGCACAGGTGACCTGCCCGGTTTCTTCGGACCAATGATTTCTAGGAAGATGGCTCCCAATCC
>CAZBOF010000252.1:0-3541 GCA_964493285.1 uncultured Rhizobacter sp.
CAACCCCGCGCGCAAACCGAAGGCAACGACGACGGCCTGAAGGAAAAGATGATCGCGGTGAATCGCGTCACCAAAGTGGTGAAGGGCGGTCGCACGCTGAGCTTCGCTGCGCTGACGGTGGTCGGCGACGGCGATGGCCGCATCGGCATGGGCAAAGGCAAGGCCAAGGAAGTGCCGGTCGCTGTCCAGAAGGCGATGGAATCGGCGCGCCGCAACCTGTTCAAGGTGTCGCTGAAGAACGGCACCATTCACCACAAGGTGGTGGGTGAGCACGGTGCTTCGCGCGTCCTGATGGCGCCGGCCAAGCCTGGTGACGGCATCATCGCTGGCGGCCCGATGCGCGCGGTCTTCGAGGTGATGGGCGTGACCGACATCGTTTGCAAGAGCCTCGGTTCGTCGAACCCGTACAACCTGGTTCGCGCAACGCTCGACGCGCTGAAGAACATCAGCACGCCGGCAGAAATCGCCGCCAAGCGTGGCTTGACCGTCGAGGAAATCCTCGGCTGATCGCCGTCTGGAGAGAGAACATGGCAGACAAGAAGACATTGACCGTCAAGCTGGTTCGCAGCATTGCCGGCACCCGCGAGTCGCACCGTGCCACGGTGCGCGGCCTGGGCCTGCGCAAGCTCAACAGCGAATCGACGCTCGAAGACACGCCCGCTGTGCGCGGAATGATCACCAAGGTCCAGTACCTGGTGAAAGTGCTCTGATCCGGGGAAGCAACATGGAACTGAATACTCTCAAGCCGGCCGCCGGCGCGAAGCGCGCCCGGCGCCGCGTGGGCCGTGGCATTGGGTCCGGCCTCGGCAAGACCGCAGGCCGTGGTCACAAAGGTCAGAAGTCGCGTTCGGGCGGCTATCACAAGGTCGGGTTCGAAGGCGGGCAGATGCCGCTGCAGCGCCGCCTGCCGAAGCGCGGCTTCAAGTCGACGACGCTCAAGTACAACGCCGAGATCAACCTGACTGACCTGGAGCTTCTGGGCGCCGACGAGGTCGACATGCTGGCATTGAAGCAAGCGGGCCTCGTGGGCCAGCTCGCCAAGGTGGTCAAAGTCATCAAGTCGGGCGAGTTGTCGCGCAAGGTGAACCTCAAAGGCATCGGCGCAACGGCTGGCGCGAAGGCCGCCATCGAGGCAGCCGGCGGCTCCGTCGCTTGACGCAAACCGGTTTCAAAGCGGACTAACTTTCAGTGGCAACCAACGCGAATCAACTGGCCAAGAGCGGCAAGTTCGGCGACCTTCGTCGCCGCCTTGTCTTTTTGCTGCTTGCGCTCGTGGTCTATCGCATCGGAACGCACATTCCGGTTCCAGGCATCGATCCTGCCCAGATGCAGGAGATGTTCAAGGGCCAAGAGGGCGGCATCCTGAGCCTGCTGAATGTGTTCTCCGGGGGGGCGCTGGCGCGGTTCAGCGTCTTTGCGCTGGGCATCATGCCGTACATCTCTGCGTCGATCATCATGCAGTTGATGACGTATGTGGTCCCCACGCTGGAGGCCTTGAAGAAAGAAGGCGAATCCGGGCGGCGCAAGATCACCCAATACACCCGCTACGGCACCTTGGGGTTGGCACTTTTCCAATCGCTGGGCATTGCCTTGGCGCTGGAGGGTTCGTCGGGCCTCGTGATCGCTCCCGGCTTCGGCTTCCGGCTCACTGCCGTGGTGAGCTTGGTTGCGGGCACCATGTTCCTGATGTGGTTGGGCGAGCAGATCACCGAGCGCGGCCTGGGCAACGGCATTTCGATCCTGATCTTCGCGGGTATCGTGGCGGGCTTGCCGAGCGCCATCGGCGGGCTGCTCGAGTTGGTGCGAACGGGCGCCATGAGCGTGATCGTCGCGATGTTCATCGTGGTGCTCGTCTTGGCCGTGACCTACCTGGTCGTGTTCGTCGAGCGGGGTCAGCGCAAGATTCTGGTGAATTACGCCAAGCGCCAGGTGGGCAACAAGGTGTATGGCGGCCAGTCGTCGCACCTGCCGTTGAAGCTGAACATGTCTGGTGTGATTCCACCGATCTTCGCGTCGTCGATCATCCTGTTGCCGGCAACGGCGGTGGGCTGGTTCGCTGCGGGTGACGGCTTCACCTGGCTGAAGGACATCGCAGCCATGCTGTCGCCCGGTCAGCCGATCTACGTCATTTTCTTTGCGGCCGCGATCATCTTCTTCTGCTTCTTCTATACCGCGCTGGTGTTCAACAGCCGCGAAACAGCAGACAACCTGAAGAAGAGCGGTGCGTTCATTCCAGGCATCCGCCCCGGTGACCAGACTGCGCGCTATATCGATCGCATCCTGTCCCGGTTGACCTTGGTCGGTGCGGTCTACATCACGGCAGTCTGCTTGCTGCCCGAGTTTCTGGTGTTGCGGTACAACGTGCCGTTCTACTTCGGTGGAACTTCCCTGCTGATCATCGTGGTGGTGACCATGGACTTCTGGGCCCAGGTCCAGTCGTATGTGATGAGTCAGCAATACGAGTCGCTGCTTAAAAAAGCCAGCTTCAAACCCAGCTGAGTTGAACCAGCAGAACTGAGAACTACGAAACGGGACGCATGGCGAAAGATGATGTCATTCAGATGCAAGGTGAGATTCTTGAGAATCTGCCCAATGCGACCTTTCGCGTGAAATTGGAGAACGGGCACATCGTGCTCGGGCATATCTCCGGAAAGATGCGCATGCACTACATCCGCATCCTTCCCGGAGACAAGGTAACGGTTGAGTTGACGCCCTACGACTTGACCCGGGCGCGGATTGTTTTCCGCGCCAAGTGAGTCGAGTGGCAGCGAGTCAAGTTTGAAATTGAAGCGGCCTGCACAGGCCTAGGAGAAGAGCATGAAAGTTGCAGCATCGGTCAAGAAGATGTGCCGGAATTGCAAGATCATTCGCCGCAATCGTGTGGTTCGCGTGATTTGCACAGACCCGCGTCACAAGCAACGCCAAGGTTGAGCTTGAGCATCAAGCCTTCGATGACGCGTTGACGAGTTAGAGAATAGAGGAAGCCCCATGGCACGTATTGCTGGTATCAACATTCCGCCGCACAAACATTCCGAGATCGGTCTGACCGCCATTTTCGGCATCGGTCGCACCCGTGCACGCCAGATCTGCGAAGCCTGCGGCATCGCCTACGACAAGAAGATCAAGGATCTGAGCGACGCCGAACTCGAAAAGGTTCGCGACCAGGTCGGCCAGTTCACCATCGAAGGTGACCTGCGCCGCGAAACCACGATGAACATCAAGCGTTTGATGGACATCGGCTGCTACCGTGGCTTCCGCCATCGCCGTGGCCTGCCCCTGCGCGGTCAGCGCACGAAAACCAACGCACGCACCCGCAAGGGGCCGCGCAAGGCCGCGCAGTCGTTGAAGAAGTAACAGGTTTGAAGGACATATATGGCTAAGTCTCCCTCCAGCGCCGCCTCCGCCCGCGTTCGCAAGAAAGTTCGCAAGAACATTGCCGACGGCATCGCGCACGTGCACGCCTCGTTCAACAACACCATCATCACGATCACCGACCGCCAGGGCAACGCGCTGTCGTGGGCGACTTCCGGCGGCGCGGGTT
>CAZBOF010000253.1:0-3507 GCA_964493285.1 uncultured Rhizobacter sp.
CCGGGCGGTGAAGATCCTGCGCAATCTCTTCCACCACGCGGCGTTGCGCGGCGGTGAGGCTGAACGGCAGCGCCGCCAGCAGGTGCTCGTGCAACCCGCCCGGACACACGGCGAACGTTGGCGCCTGCTGCAATGCGCGCTCCTGCTTGGCTTGCAGCTGCGAGAGCTGCTGCGCCAGCAATTCATCGAACTTGAGCCGCTGCCAGGCAGGATGCGTCTTGTCTTCCAGCGTGGCCAGGCTGACGTCGGGCGCCGGTTGGTGCAAGAAGGTGAGCGCGTCGCGCAGGCTCCAGGCCTGCGGCGGCAGATAGGCGGGCGGCACGCGCTCGGCCAGATCGGCGCGTTGCAGCGCCGAGGCCACGGCCTTGCGCAGGTAGGCCTGAGGCAGCGCGGCCGAACTGGGGTACACCGGCGTGAGCGCCTCGGCGAGCGGGGTGTCCGCCGTCACCGCCTTGAAGCTCGGGTGAACCATCTCCATGCCGAAGAAGCCGCCTCGCGCTTCGCCGCGCACGCGCACGCGCTGCCCGGCGGCCAACGCCTTTTGGTGGCTGGGGTAGAAGTTGAGAAAGCGAAGCACCAGCTCGTCATCGCCATCGCCGAGATGAACGACCAGTTGGCGGCGCGGGCGGAACTGCACCTGGCAGTCGCGCACCACGCCTTCGACCTGGGCGGTGAGCCCGTCGCGCAGGCGGCCGATCGGCGTCAGGCGTGTTTCGTCTTCGTAGCGCAGCGGGATGTGCAGCGCGAGGTCGATGTCGCGCCGCAGGCCCAGCTTCTCCATCGCCCGCTGCGGCGCGGATTTCTCCTTGCGCGGCGCGGGTGACGGGTCGGAAGACATGCGGGGATTGTGCCCGCATGCCCACCCGCGACGCTCAGCAACCCGGCGTCAGTTCAAGTGCTTGGACGCGCACATCTTCGACCGGGCACGACAGCTTGCCTTCAATTTTGTAGGTGTCGGCCATGTAGCAGCTGGAGCCCAGCCCGGAGAAGTGGCGCCCGAAACCCTCGATGGAAACGCCCCCGCCCTTGCACTGCGCGCGGTAGCGCAAGCCCACGCACGAGACCGGTGCAGGGCGGATCTGCGGCAAGGTGCCGACCACGTAATAGTGACCTTCGCCATCGGGGCACTTGCGTGCGGCCAGACGTGCGCCGTCGCGCAGATCGCTCAGGTACTTGCGGGTCGCGTCTTCCTTCGCGCGGGCCTCAGCCAGACGAGCCGCCTCGCGGTCGGCCTTCTCCTTCTCGCGCTTGGCCTGCGCCTCGGCCTGCTCGCGGGCGCGATCGCGTTCGCGCTGGGCCGCCGCCTCGCGGTCGGCGCGCTCTTTCGCGGCACGGGCCTGCTCGGCTTCTTCTCGCGCCTTCTCGCGCGCCGCCTCGGCCTGCCTGCGCTCCGCACCCTGGGCCTGTTGTGCCATGGCCAGGTTCGCCGCGGCCTGACGTTCCCGCGCAGACTCCTGGGCCTGGCGCTGGCGCTCGCGGGCCGCTTCTTCGACCTCGGCCTGGCGCCGCGCGTTCTGCGCGTTCGCGTCGGCGATGTTCCGCGCCACCTGCCGGTCGACCTGCGCCATCTGCTGGGCGCCGGCCGCAACGCGGGCCTGCATCTGCAACATCGCGCCGGCCAAGGCCTGTTCGGTGGCGCGCCGGGAAGCCGCCTCGCGCCGGCGCTCTTCGGCTTCCCACTGCTGTTGTTCGATACGGCGCTGGCGCTCCGACGCCAGTTCGTCTTTGCGGGCGCTGTTGGCTGCGACGACCGCCTGCTCGGCACGCTGCGCATGCAATGCGTCCACGCGGGCGCCGTTGTTGAACTCGCAGGCGCCGTCCAGCCATACCTGGCTGCCGGATGCATTCAGGTACAGCGTGCGGCACTCGCCGGGGCCGTGGGGCACGTTGTCCTTCAACTCGCCCTTGAACCAGTAGCGCGCGTACTTGTAATAGCCATCGGCATCGGCCTGTTTGGCATTGGCCTTGTACTGCAAGACATGCACCGGGTCGCTCGCGCAACCTGCCAGCGCGGCGGCGAAGACACCCAGGACGAGGACCGCGCGCATCATTTCTTCTTGCTCACCGCGGCCAGGATGTTGTTCACGCGGATCCCCGCGGAATCCAAGGCGTGCTGCTTGTAGCGGTCTTGCTTCCCGATCCAGGCCGGGATCATTCCCCAGCCGTTGCCCAAAGTCTGGTAGCCGAAGACGGCCTCGGTGGAGGCGATCTCGATCGCGCTCTCGTACATCGTGAGCTTGCAGACCTCGGTGCTGGTTTGATGCAGCGCGGGAAAGGTCCCGAGCGTCATGAACCACATCATCGTGGAGAAGAAGCCAGCCTCGCTTTCCCAGCCGGAATCACGGCAAGCCACCCGCAGGAAGACGCCGCTCGCCGAAGGCTCGTCCTTCGCAGCGCGGCTCACGCTCGAGAACAGCCCGGTCTTGCGCCAGGTTTCCAGATCGACTTCCGATTGGCTGAAGCTGGACAAGCTTTGGAAGTGGATCTCCAGCGGTTGCCCCGTCGTCAAGGGAAGCGAGCGCGGCGCGGCACGGCGTTCCCGGTCCCAGACCGCCGTCGTGACCGCGCAGCCGCTCAGCGCGAGCGCAGCCGCCGCACCCGCCAGCAGCCGAACGAACGGCCTGGCGGCAGTTGGGGAAGGGGCGGCGAAAGGGTGTGTCATGGGTTCTCCGGAAATGCGGTGATTCAAGAAAGAGGAAGACGCTGCAGTGACCGCCACGGATGGCTTGCGCAAACATGCGGGGCGCCACTCCAGCGAGGTGGCGAGCCATTCTGGCGGGCAAACCGGGGCGCGAGACACGTGCCCGCGAGGCAACGCCAACTCGGTCACGCGGCAGCGCGCCGCTCACCCAAATGGCCGATGGGGCGGCGTGAAGAGTTCACTGAGTTCGTGCCCCGTCATGCCTTTCTCCGGCATGCCGGGCGCATGGGACAATTTTTCTTGCGCCGCGCACACGGGCTGTGCGCCCTCTCCCCGACACCCCACCCGCATGACACACCGCTACACGCTCGCCGATTTCGACTTCGTGCTCCCGCCCGAGCTGATTGCACAGCACCCGGCTCCCGAGCGCAGCGCGTCGCGGCTGCTCGATGCGACCCAAAGCCCTGCACCTGCCGATCGCATCTTTCGCGATCTGCCCCAACGGCTCGATGCCGGCGACCTGCTGGTGTTCAACGACACGCGCGTCATCAAGGCCCGCCTGCGCGGCGCCAAGTCATCGGGCGGGAGCGTGGAGATGCTGGTCGAGCGCGTGTTGCCGCACAACGAAGTGATCGCGCATCTGCGCGCGAGCAAATCACCCAAGGCCGGGGCGTCGATCCGCCTGGACAGCGGTGACGGGCGCAGCCATTTCGATGCCGACGTGCTCGGTCGCTGCGGCCCGGAGAACGCGCTTTTCAGGCTGCGCTTCCCGAGCGAGCCCTTTGCGTTGCTCGAACGCCATGGCCATGTGCCGCTGCCACCCTACATCACGCACGACGACACCGCAGACGACGAGCGCCGCTACC
>CAZBOF010000254.1:0-1494 GCA_964493285.1 uncultured Rhizobacter sp.
TTCGAGCGCGCCGCGCTGCGCGGGCGTGATGGCCGACAACGCCGCCTGCAGTTCGGCACGCGTGATCTCCAGGGCCGCCACCGAGACGGCTGACAGGCCGTCGAACCGCTGCGTGTACTCCAGCACCGCCGCATCGCCTCGCAGGCGCACATCGTCCAGGATCGCCGCCACGCGCTCCTCGATCGCATGGTCGGTCTCGGCCGACCAGTGCAGAACGCGCTGGAACTCGGCCTCGAAATCGGCCGCGGTCGTGGCAAGCTGGCGGACGTTGACTGTCATGGCATCACTTCGGAATGGCCGATGCGAACGCATCGATGATCTGACGGATGGCGTCTCGCTTGAGTTTCAATGCCGCCTGGTTGACCACGAGGCGCGCCGAGATCTTCATGATCTCTTCGACCTCGACCAGGTGGTTGGCCTTGAGCGTGCTGCCGGTGGAGACCAGGTCGACGATCGCATCGGCCAGGCCCGTCAACGGCGCGAGTTCCATCGACCCATACAGCTTGATCACGTCCACGTGCACGCCCTTGTCGGCGAAGTGGTCGCGGGCGCAGCTGGTGTACTTGGTGGCGACGCGGATGCGCGAGCCCTGCTTGACGGCGCTGTCGTAGTCGAAGTCGTCGCGCACCGCCACGCTCATGCGGCAAGCGGCGATGCGCAGGTCGAGCGGCTGGTACAGGCCCTGGCCGCCGTGCTCGAGCAACACGTCCTTGCCGGCCACGCCCAGATCGGCGCCGCCGTGCTGAACATACGTGGGCACATCGGTGGCGCGCACCAGCACCACGCGCACATCGGGCCGCGTGGTGCCGATGATGAGCTTGCGCGACTTCTCCGGATCCTCCAGAACCTCGATGCCGGCGGCCTTGAGCAGCGGCAGCGTCTCTTCGAAGATGCGGCCCTTGGAGAGGGCGAGCGTCAGCATGCGTATTCCTTGCAGATGCGAACGGGTTCAGCGGGCTTCTTCATCATTTGTTGACTCGCTCGATGTCGGCGCCGATGGCGCGCAGCTTGGTTTCCATCCGGTCGTAGCCACGGTCGAGGTGGTAGATGCGGTCGACCGTGGTTTCGCCTTCGGCCACGAGCCCGGCGATCACCAGGCTCGCCGAAGCGCGCAGGTCGGTCGCCATCACCGTGGCGCCCGACAGACGCGACACCCCCTGGATCACCGCGGTATGGCCATCGATCTCGATGTTGGCGCCCAGGCGAACCAGTTCGTTCACGTGCATGAACCGGTTCTCGAAAATGGTTTCGGTGACCACGGCTGTGCCGTCGGCAATGCAATTGAGCGCCATGAACTGGGCCTGCATGTCGGTCGGGAATGCCGGGTACTCGCTGGTGCGAAAGCCCACCGCACGCGGCCGCTGGTTGCCGACGATGCGAATCCAGTCGGCGCCCGCCTCGATCACGGCGCCCGCTTCGCGCAGCTTGTCGATCGCGGCGTCCAGGTGGTCGGCACGCGCGTCACAATGTCGTTGTTGTTCACCCAACGGAAGT
>CAZBOF010000254.1:1504-1877 GCA_964493285.1 uncultured Rhizobacter sp.
GCACGCGCGCCGCGCAGGGTGACGTCGCCGCCCGCGGCCGCCACGGCGCAAAGAAACGTGCCGGTCTCGATGCGGTCGGGCACGATGCGGTGCGTCACCCCGTGCAAACGATCGACGCCTTGCACGCGGATCTTGCTCGTGCCGTGGCCTTCGATGCGGGCGCCCATGGCAATCAGCATCTCGGCGAGGTCCGGAATTTCGGGCTCTTGCGCCGCGTTTTCGAGGACGGTTTCGCCTTCGGCGAGGGTCGCGGCCATCAGCAGGTTCTCGGTGCCGGTGACGGTGACCATGTCGGTCGTGATGCGCGCACCCTTCAGGCGAGGCGCCTTGGCCAGGATGTAGCCGTGCTCGACCGTGATCTCCGCGCCCATGG
>CAZBOF010000254.1:1887-3468 GCA_964493285.1 uncultured Rhizobacter sp.
CGAAACGCGCCAGCAGCGGGCCCAGCACGAGGATCGACGCCCGCATCGTCTTCACGAGGTCGTACGCGGCTTCGCGCGAGGTGACGTGGTTGGCGTGCACCAGCACGGCATCAGGGGCGTCGGCCAGGTGTTCGGCCTGCACGCCCATGGCGCGCAACAGCTTCATGATCGTGCTCACGTCCTGCAGGCGCGGCACGTGGGTCAGCGTGACAGGGTCCGCGGTCAGCAGGGCCGCGCACAGCTCGGGCAGCGCTGCGTTCTTGGCACCGGAGATGGTGACTTCGCCTTGCAGGCGGCGTCCGCCGCGTATCAGGAGTTTGTCCATGGATGCTCGTTCGTGCCCATGCCCACACGGCCCTCGAACCCGCTGGCGCAGGTTCGCCAGCCGCAGCAGACACTGCGGCGGATGTCAGTGGTGGTGGGTGGAAGCCGAAGGCGGGCTGGCAGCCCATTCGGCCGGGGTCAGCGTCTTCATCGACAGGGCGTGGATTTGCTCGCGCATTCTATCGCCCAGCGCCTTGTAGACCCGCTGGTGGCGCGCCACGCGGCTCGCCCCTTCGAATTCAGCCGACACGATGGTCGCAAAGAAATGGCGCCCGTCGCCCTCGACCTGCAGGTGCTCGCAAGCCAAGCCTTGCGCGATGAAGCGCTCGACGTCGGTGGGGGTGGGGTCGGCCATGATGGGTGGATTATCGCCGAGCACCCGGGATGCCCGCTCGAGCGCCTGCAATTGAGCCCCCGCCTGCAGCGGGCTTGCCGCCCTCACGAACGGATCTTGTAGCCGGTGCGCAGAAGGTGCAGGCACAGCGCGCAGACAAGGCACAGGCTCACCCCGACCACGGCCAGACTGGTCCAAGGCGACACGTCGCTCACGCCGAAGAAGCCGTGTCGGAAGCCGTCCACCATGTAGAAGAACGGGTTCAGATGGCTCACGCCTTGCCAGAACGGCGGCAGCGACTTGATCGAATAGAACACGCCTGACAAGAACGTCATGGGCATGACGACGAAATTCTGGAACGCGGCGATCTGGTCGAACTTCTCGGCCCACAGCCCCGCCACGAGGCCCAGCGCCCCCATCATCGCGGCGGCGGCGAACAGGAACACGGCCACCCAGGCCGGGTTCGCCATGGGCGGCGGCGAGAACCACACGGTGACCAGCATCACCCCCAGGCCGACCACGATGCCCCGCACGGCCGAGGCCCCCACATAGGCCAGGAACCAGGCCCAGTGGCTCAGCGGCGTGACCAGCAGGAACACGAGATTGCCGGTGATCTTGCTTTGAATGAGGGAGGAGCTGCTGTTAGCGAACGCGTTCTGCAGCACGCTCATCATCACCAGGCCGGGAATGAGGAAGCTGGTGTAGCCGACCTCGCCGAACACCGTGACGCGGCCTTCGAGCACGTGGCCGAAGATCAGCAGATAAAGCACCGCGGTCAGCACCGGGGCCGCCACCGTCTGGAAGCCGACCTTCCAGAACCGCAGCAGTTCCTTGTACATGAGCGTGCGTGCGCCTGCCAGCCAGGGGGTCATGACAGCACCCCGCTCGCCGAGTACGGCGATCGACCCTCCGAGAGGGTCGGG
>CAZBOF010000255.1:0-3465 GCA_964493285.1 uncultured Rhizobacter sp.
GCCACGCACCCGCCCACGCCGATCAGGACGCCGCGGTCCTTGAGGTGCTTCACGCGGCCCAGGTCGCTGAACACCTTTTCCTGTGCTTTCTCTCGCACGGAGCAGGTGTTGAACAGGATCAGATCGGCTTGTTCGACATCGGGGGTGGGCTCGTAGCCTTCGGCGGCGGCGAGCACGTCGGCCATCTTGTCCGAGTCGTATTCATTCATCTGGCAGCCGAAGGTTTTGATGAAAACCTTCTTGGATTCGGTATGCGACATGACGGTACTTCTCAGGGGCGTGCCCAGGTCTGGGCGACCGGGTCGAATTGCCAGGTCTGCGCCTGCTGCAACGTGATGGGCCAGGGCCGCACGGCGATTTCTTCCTTGCGCAGCACCCAGATGTCTCGCACCAGCCCGGACGAGGGCTCGACGGTGTAGTTGACGATGGCCTTCTTGCCGACGAGGGTCGCCGACATTTCCAGCATGTTGTTGAGGCCGCGAATGCGCGAACCCGGCGCCAGCTGCGTCGGCTTGCCGTTGAGCTGGATCTGCGGCGGCGTATCGAAGGTGATGATGCCGCGCAGGGCGTTCTGCGGGAAGCTGCGCTGGACTTGCGCGGCGGCGGGCAATGATGCGAAGGCCAGGGCGATGACAGAGGCAAAGAGACAGCGGTACATGGTGTAGATCCAGTGGCTGTGAAAGAGGGTTCAGGCGTCTGGGCGCGGCGGCCGGACACGCGGCGCAGGGGCCGGCGCACCGGTCCTCAGCAGCGGGGCGCCGCAAGCGCCGAGCCATCGAAACGGCATGTTCAAGTGTACCCGGGGGACCCGGATCGCAGGGGTTGAAACCCGATGGCGCATCGGATCACGTGCGATCTCTCGCGCGCATTCGGTGGCATGCCGTGCGGTTGGCCGATGGCATGGACGTCTTGCCCCGGCGCCCCAAAAGGAAAGCCTTGTGAGACAGTGCCTCACAAGGCTGCGTATTGGTGGCGCTTCAGGGATTCGAACCCCGGACCTGCGGATTATGATTCCGTCGCTCTAACCGACTGAGCTAAAGCGCCTGAGCCGCGCATTATAGCCACGCCGCGTGTGCGTCTCACGCGGCCAACCTGCACCCATTTCATGTTCAGTTTTTTCAAGAAGAAGCCGCCGACCGCCGAAGCATCGGCGTCCGCGCCGGCACCGCTCGCCCCTGTCGCGGCGAAAGCAGAAGAGCCCGCTGAGCGGGCAGGATGGCTCGACAAGCTTCGTGGCGGATTGCGCAAGACCAGCGTTGGCATCGCCCGTGTGTTCACCGGCACGCAGATCGATGACGCGCTCTACGACGACCTGGAGGCTGCGCTGCTGATGGCCGATGCCGGCGTGAAGTCCACCGAGTTGTTGCTGGCCGACCTGAAGCGCCGCGTCAAAGATGCGAAGGCCACCGACCCCGTCCAGGTGAAGCACCTTCTGTCCGATGCGATCACCGATTTGCTTCGCCCCTTGGAGAAGCCGCTGCGTGTCGGGGAGTACATCCCCACCGTGATGATGGTGGTCGGGGTGAACGGTGCCGGCAAAACCACCAGCATCGGCAAGCTCACTCGGCATCTGGCCGATGACGGGCAGAAGGTGTTGCTGGCTGCCGGAGATACTTTCCGCGCCGCGGCGCGGGAACAGCTCGCGGTCTGGGCCGAACGGGCCGACAGGCCGGGCGCCACCCAGGTCGAGATCGTGAGCCAGCAAGGCGGCGACCCGGCTGCGGTGGCCTTTGACGCGGTGGTCGCAGGCCGGTCTCGCGGCTGCGATGTCGTTATCGCCGACACGGCGGGCCGGCTGGCCACGCAGGCGCATCTGATGGACGAGTTGAAGAAGATTCAGCGGGTGATCGGCAAGGCACAGGCGGGCGCGCCGCACGAAGTGCTGCTGGTCGTCGATGGCAACACCGGGCAGAACGCGCTGACGCAGGTGAAGGCGTTCGATGATGCGCTCAAGCTCACCGGCCTCATCGTCACCAAGCTCGATGGCACGGCCAAGGGCGGTGTGCTGGCCGCCATCGCGCGGGAGCGCGCGATCCCCGTCTACTTCATCGGGGTGGGCGAGCGGCTCGAAGACCTCCAGACATTCAACGCCCGCGAGTTCGCGCAAGCGCTGTTGGCCTGATCCGGCGCGTGTTCAACGGATCGACGGCCCGGATGAGCGCCGGGGCGACATCGGAACCGGCGCGAGCGGCACGGCGGCGGAGTCGAGATCGTCGAACCAGGTGGAAGGCGGTGGGTCGCGTTCGGCTTCCACGACCACGGCGCCACGGTTGGGGTCGGCCGGTGCGGTCGACGGGATGGCCGCCGGCCTGCTGGGTGCATGCGCGGGCTCCGTTGCCGGCTCCATCGGGGTGTCGACCGGCAGATTGAGGATGGCGTTGCGCGCGGCAGTTGCCGTGGGCAGATTGTCTTCGCGCCATACGTGCAACGGAATCTCGGCGGCTTCCAGTACGCGGTCCATGCGGGTGTGCCGCTGTTTGGTGCGTTCGTTTTCCTGGGCTTCCGGGGCGCGGATATCGACGACCGCGATGACCTGCGATGAGCTGTCGCACACCACCAGGTCGGCACACAGCACGCCCACGCGGCGCAGCCATTCCGAGTAGGAATGTCGCGTGGGGACCTTCAGGAAGCGCGCCAGCGGCACTTGCGCCAGGATCAGGTGTTCGGGCAGACCCGTGCGCAGCGCCGCATAGGCCTTGCGCTCCGACGTGGTCATGATGCGCGTGCCCTGAGGCTGCCACGATGCCAGGGTGTCGAGGCTGTCGCGTGACTTGTTGCGTTCGGATGCCTTGCGGTGCGAACCGCGCCGCCATGCCCACAGAAGACCGACCAAGACGAGAAGGCCTCCCGCAAATAACAGAGATTGCATATCTACATTCGCTACCGGGGTTATGCGAACGTAGACCATATCCGGCTCTACCGGGCCGGTCAATGAGTAAACGATGCGAGTAACAGTTGGAAGCAGACGTGTTTTTCAACCGAAGCCGCCTGGGCCCCCGATCCCTTTCATGCCGCCCATGCGTTTCATCATCTTCATCAGGCCGCCGCCCTTCATCTTCTTCATCATCCCCTGCATCTGCTCGAACTGATTCAGAAGGCGGTTGACCTCCTGGACCTGAACGCCGGCCCCGGCGGCGATGCGGCGCTTGCGCGTGGCCTTGAGGATGTCGGGCTTGCGCCGCTCGAGGGGGGTCATGGAGTTGATGATGCCTTCCATGCGGCGAACGTCGCGCTCGGCGCGATCGACATCGGCCTGCCCCATCGAGCCTGCCTTGCCGGCCAGCTGTGCGGGCAGCTTGTCGACCAAGCCTGCCAGCCCCCCCATTTTCTTCATCTGGCTGATCTGGCTGAGAAAGTCGTTCAGGTCGAAGCCGGTGCCGGATTTCAGTTTGTCGGCGAGCTTTTGCGCGGCGGCAACGTCTACCCCTTTCTGGACTTCTTCGACCAGCGCGACGATGTCGCCCA
>CAZBOF010000256.1:0-3446 GCA_964493285.1 uncultured Rhizobacter sp.
TTGCCGAGCGCGAGCGGGCCGTAGGTGATGTAGGTGTGCCCGGTGACCCAGCCGATGTCGGCCGTGCACCAGAACAGGTCGTCGGGCTTGAGGTCGAACGTCCACTTGGTCGAGAGCGCCGCGTGCAGGAGGTAGCCTCCGGTGCCATGCTGCACCCCCTTGGGCTTGCCGGTAGAGCCCGACGTGTACAGCAGGAACAGCGGATGCTCTGCGCTCACCCACTCGGGTTCGCAGATCTCGGGCTGCGAGTCCGCGGCTTCATGCAGCCACTTGTCGCGTGACGCGTCCCAGCCCACCTTGCCACCGGTGCGCCGGTACACCAGCACGTTCTTCACGCTTTCGGCGCCCCCCATCGACAAGGCCTCGTCGACGATGGCCTTGAGCGGGAGTGACTTGCCGCCGCGCTGCTGTTCGTCGGCGGTGACCACGAGCACGGCGCCGGCGTCCCGGATGCGGTCGCGCAGGCTCTGCGCCGAGAAGCCGCCGAAGACCACGGAGTGCGTGGCGCCAATGCGTGCGCAGGCCTGCATGGTCGCCACACCCTCGACGGACATCGGCATATAGATGACCACGCGGTCGCCCTTCCTCACGCCCTGCGCCTTCAGTGCGTTGGCAATGCGGCAGGTTCTGGCCAGCAGTTCGCGGTAGGTGAAACGCGTGACCTGGCCGTCGTCGGACTCGAACACGATGGCGGTCTTGTCGCCCAGCCCCGCCTCCACGTGGCGGTCGAGGCAGTTGTACGACGCATTGAGCGTGCCGTCTTCGAACCACTTGAAGAACGGGGCCGCTTCGCTGTTGAGCACCTGCGTGAAAGGCTTCTTCCAGGCGAGAAGTTCGCGCGCGAGGCGGGCCCAGTACCCTTCGTAGTCGGCCTCGGCTTCAGCGCAAAGCTTCTCGTAGGCCGCCATGCCGGACACGTAAGCGTTGCGGACAATGGCATCGGCGGGCGGGTAAATCCTGGCGTGGGTGTCGGTCATGTCAGCGTCTCCTGGCTATTGGCGTTCGCTCGGGCAGCACACTAGTCGAGCGCTCTTACGAACGGCTTACTTTCAAGGCACGCCCGACTCTTGCCGAGCCGGCACGCCATCGGGCTCACTAAAATCGCGGCCCCTGAACTCCCCCAAGCTTTATGGCCTCGCCCCCCGTTCGAATCCCGCGACATCTGCGTCCGTTGCCGACCTTGATATTCGCGAGCCGCTGGCTTCAGGTGCCCCTCTATTTGGGCTTGATCCTAGCGCAATGCGTCTACGTGTTTCACTTCTGGGTGGAGTTGGCGCACCTGATCGAAGCGGCCTTTGGCGACAAGACGGCATTGCAAGCCATCTTCAGTTCGGTGGGGGTGACCAGCGCAGACCCCGCCAGCGCGAAGTTGACCGAAACCACCATCATGCTCGTCGTGCTCGGGCTGATCGACGTGGTGATGATTTCCAACCTCCTCATCATGGTGATCATCGGCGGCTACGAAACCTTCGTTTCGCGCATGGAACTGGAAGGGCATCCGGACCAACCCGAATGGCTCAGCCATGTGAATGCCTCGGTGCTGAAGGTCAAGCTGGCCACGGCGATCATCGGCATCTCGTCGATCCACCTGCTCAAGACATTCATCAACGCCGACGCTCTGAGCGACCGCGTGCTCATCTCGCAAACGGTGATTCACGTGGCGTTCTTGTTCTCGGCACTGGCCATCGCCTGGACCGATCGGATCCTGAGCGCGCCGCACCCGCGCGATCACTGACCTTCTGCACGCATCTGCTGCCGGCGGCGCGCCGGGCCGCGCCGCTCGGCGAGCAGCAGGATCAGCCCGCCGACGACAAGGGCCACCAGCGAGCCGCCCAGAACGCCCAGCTTTGCTGCGGGCGCGTGACCGGCGGCAGAGAAAGCCAGTCCGCTGGCGAACAGGCTGAGCGTGCCGCCCACGCCGCTCATCACGCAAACGCCAAAGAACTGCCAGCGGTTCGCCCCGGGCGGCAGCTCGCAGCCAGCCCACCGGGCGAGCAGCAGCGACGCGGCGAACGCCCCCAGGGGCTTGCCCAGCCACAAGCCCGTTGCGATCGCAAGCGGGATCTGAATTCCTTGCGCTGCCGAGGCCTGGCCAGCCAAGGCGAACGCCAGTGCAGGCCAGACGCCGAGCCACACCCAAGGTGCCACCGCGTTCAAAGTCGATACCAGCGGGGACCGGCTCTCGTCGCGCGTCTGCAACGGGATCGCGACGGCCGTCAGCGCCCCCGCCAGCGCGGCAGGCACGCCTGCCTGCGCGAGACCCAGCCAGAGCAGCAAGCCGGCCGCGAGGTACGGCAAAGCGCTCGACAGCCTGTAGCGGTTCAGCGCCACCAGCAGCGCCGCGCCCAGCCCGACCGTGCCCCACAGAGAGGGACGCAGGTCTGGCTGAACGCTGACGGCCGAGACGAAGACCACCAGCACCGCTTCGCACAACGCGAGCGCCCCGATGAAGAACTTGAGCGACAACGGCACCCGAGACCCAAGCAGCCACAGTGCCGCCAGCACCAAGGCCAGATCGGTCGGCCAGATGGCCCATCGCTGCGTGGGCACCGGCTGGGAACTCACCTCCAACAGGGTGCAGGTCAGCGCGCCCACCAGAGCTGCGCCTGCGGCGGCCCCCACTGCGGCCCCCACCGGCAGAAACATTTGGCGAGGTGACGACAGCGAGCCGGCCAACACTTCACGCTTGAGCGCCAGGCCTGCGACCAGGAAGAACACCGCCATCCACAGCTCGGTGATCCAACCAGCCAATGGCCATGCGAGCGTCAACCCCAGCGCGTCGATCTGCAACAGCCCCGTGGAGCCCAGCAACGCGTGGTAGCGCGTCGCTGCGGAGGACTGCGCCATCCCAATGGCCAAGCCGATGGCCGCCGCGGTGACCAGCCCACCCGCTGCCGCGAGCGTGAGGAACCGGCGAAACGCTGCACCTGCCAATTGCACCCCCTTGAGTAAACTTCAGGCTTCCCGCGCCTATTGAGCTTCACATGACCACGATTCGCCACGCCGACCTCGTCGAGAGCGTTGCCGCAGCCTTGCAGTACATCAGCTACTACCACCCGGCCGACTACATCGCGCACCTTGCGCGCGCGTATGCCGCCGAGCAGAGCCCGGCTGCGAAGGACGCCATCGCGCAGATCCTCACCAACTCGAAGATGTGCGCAGAAGGCCGCCGCCCGATCTGCCAGGACACGGGGATTGTGAATGTCTTCCTGAAAATCGGCATGAACGTGCGTTTTGAAGGCTTCCCGGGAAGCATCGAAGACGCGATCAACGAAGGCGTGCGCCAAGGCTACGGCGACCCTGGAAACACCTTGCGCGCCAGCATCGTGGCCGACCCCCACTTCGACCGCAAGAACACCAAGGACAACACGCCGGCCGTGGTGCACATGAGCGTCGTGCCCGGCAACACGGTGGACGTGCAGATCGCCGCCAAGGGCGGCGGCAGC
>CAZBOF010000257.1:0-3430 GCA_964493285.1 uncultured Rhizobacter sp.
GCCGCACAGGCAGGCCACCGGCATGCCGTGCAGGTTGCCGCTGGGCGTGAGCACATCGGTGTTGAAGTCGGCGTGCGCATCGAGCCACAGTACGCGCAGCTTCTTGTTCGTGGCGCGGCAATGCCGCGCCACGGCGCTGATCGAGCCGATGGCCAGGCAGTGGTCGCCCCCCAGCAGGACGGGCAGGCAGCCGCCCGCCAGTTCGGCGTGCACCGCGTCGTGCACGAGCTGATTCCAGGCGGTGACTTCGGCCAGGTGGCGGTAGCCGCTGACCGGCGGCTGCCAGGGATTGGGTGGGCCGGTGAGGTTGCCGCGGTCGATCACGTCGAGCCCGCGGGCCTGCAGCATTGGCACGAGGTTGGCCACGCGCAGTGCCTCGGGCCCCATGCTGGCGCCACGGGTGCCTGCGCCCACGTCCGTGGGGGCGCCGACGACCGCGATCTGCCGGCGCATGGGCTTCTCAGGCCTGGGCCGCCGAGGTGGCGACCTGCGTGGCTTCGGCCTCGGCGAGGTCGAAGCCGTATTCGGCCTCAAGGAGGTCCCACGCTTCTTCCGCCGATTCGACGTAGTGGAACAACTCCAGGTCGAGCGCGCTGATCATGCCGGTCTCGACCAGCAGATCGAAGTTGATCAGCCGGCTCCAGAACTCGCGGCCGAACAGCATGATGGGGCGGCGGCGGCACTTGCCGGTCTGGATCAGCGTGAGTGCCTCGAACATCTCGTCGAGCGTGCCGAAGCCGCCCGGGAAGCACAGCAACCCGATCGAGCGCATCAGGAAGTGCATCTTGCGCAGGCCGAAGTAGTGGAACTGGAAGCACAGCTCCGGCGTGATGTAGGGGTTGGGTGCCTGCTCATGGGGCAGCACGATGTTCAAGCCGATGCTCTTGCCGCCCACTTCGAAGGCCCCGCGGTTGCCCGCTTCCATGATGCCCGGCCCTCCGCCGGTGACGACGTAGATCGGCGAGGCCATGGTCCGGGACTTCTCCGTCACCAGGGCGCTGAAGCGCCGTGCTTCTTCATAGAAGCGCGACATCTCCACGTGCGACTTGGCGATGCGCAGCGCGGTCGGGTCGCCGGCCGCGGTGGCGTCGATCAGCAGGCGCTGGGCGACATCGGGCGGCACGATGCGTGCACTGCCGAAGATCACGATGGTGGATTTGACGCCGAGTTCGGCTTGCACCAGTTCAGGTTTGAGCAGCTCGAGCTGCATGCGCACCGGGCGCAGGTCTTCGCGCAGAAGGAACTTGGAGTCCGTGAACGCGAGCTGGTAGGAACTCTCGGGGCCCTCGTAGATGGACGGGGGCGGGCTCTGTTGCTCGACCTCTTTCTTGGCCGGAGGGAAATTGCGTGCTGTCAGATGATTTCGCTTGCTCATGCGTGCAGCTTAACCTTGTGAGAGAAAAAATCGCGGCCCGATGGGCCGTGGCAATCGTTCATTTGTGGCGATATCCACCGCACTGCGGACAATCGGCGCGTTGCGCAATGCGCAGTGGCGTCCATGCCATGTGCAGCGCGTCGAGCATCAGCAATTGACCCGACAGCGGTGTGCCGGTGCCGGCCAGCAGCTTCAAGGCTTCGGCCGCCTGCATGCTGCCCACGATGCCCACCAGCGGGGCGAACACACCCATCGTCGCGCATTGGGCTTCTTCAGGGGGCGGGTCGGGCGGGAACAGACACGCGTAGCAGGGTGAATCGTCTTGTCGGGTGTCGAACACCGCCACTTGGGCGTCGAAACGGATCGCCGCGCCGGACACCAGGGGCGTGCGGTGAATGCAGCAGGCCGCATTGACGGCGTGACGGGTGAGGTAGTTGTCACTGCAATCGAGCACCACGTCGGCCTGGGCCACCAGCGCGCGCAGACGAGCAGCATCGGCGCGTTCGCGCAGTGCGGTGACGCGCACTTCGGGGTTGATCTCGTGGATGGATGCCGCGGCAGACGCGGCCTTGCCTTGCCCGAGGCGGGACATGCCGTGCGCGATCTGGCGTTGCAGGTTGGTGAGATCCACCGCATCGTCATCGACGATGGTGATGTGCCCGACGCCGGCCGAACCGAGGTACAGCGCCACCGGGGAGCCCAGGCCGCCCGCGCCGATCACCAACGCGTGCGCATCCAGCAGGCGCTGCTGTCCTTCGATGCCGATCGCATCGAGCAGGATGTGACGCGAATAGCGCAGCAATTGGTTGTCGTTCATGGCGTCCAAAGGCAAACGCCCGTGGTTCGCACGGGCGTCTGGTGAGGGTGGCGCGATGCAGGTCAGTTCGTTGTCGTCGCGTCGGGCTTGCGTTCGACCGCGGTTTTGGACACCAGCACGGGGTTGCCCTTGAGCTGGTTCAGGGCCTGCAGGAGCTGGAAGTCCTCGGGGCTGCCGAACTCCGGCAGGGGCTTGGGCGCCGCGTTGGTGCGAGCCGCTTCGGCTTCGAGCTTCTTGCGCGCTTCTTCGCGGGCCTTCTCGCGTGCCGGGTCTTTTTCCTCGGCGCCCTGGCCGCTTTGCAGGTGCTTCTGCAGATCGGCTTCCCGCATGCGCAGGGCCGCGAAGAGGTTGCCCTCGGCGGTTTCGTCGAGCATCACGTCCGGCACGATGCCCTTGGCCTGGATGGAGCGGCCCTTGGGTGTGTAGTAGCGCGCCGTGGTGATCTTCAATGCGGTGTCCGGCGAGAGTTGGCGCACCGTTTGCACCGAGCCCTTGCCGAAGGTCTGGGCACCCATGATGGTGGCCCGCTGGTGGTCTTGGAGCGCACCGGCCACGATCTCGCTCGCCGAAGCCGAGCCTTCGTTCACGAGCACTACGAGCGGCACTGTCTTGACGCCTGCGGGCAGACGGCGCAGCGGGTCGTTGCCTCCACGGCGGATGTAGTCGGAGGGGCGGGCCTTGAACTCGGCCTTCGATTCGGCGATCTGCCCGTTGGTGGTGACCACCGTGACGTCGGCCGGCAGGAACGCGGCGGAAATCGCGACCGACGCTTCCAGCAGGCCGCCAGGGTCGTTGCGCAGGTCGAGTACCAGGCCCTTGAGCTGGGGGTCTTCCTTGAACAGTTCTTCGAGCTTGCGGGAGAAATCGTCGACCGTGCGGTCTTGGAACTGGCTCACGCGCAGCCAGGCGTAGCCGGGTTCGACGACCTTGGCGCGCACGCTCTGCACTCGGATTTCCTCGCGGGTGATGGACACGGGGAAGGTGCGGTTCTCCGCCTTGCGGAAGATCGTGAGCGCGACCGTGGTGTTCGGCTCGCCGCGCATGCGCTTGACGGCCTGGTCGATCGACAGGCCTTTGACGGCGGTGTCGTCGATCTTGGTGATGAGGTCGCCGCTCTTGATGCCGGCGCGGAAGGCGGGCGAGCCTTCGATCGGCGAAACCACCTTGACCAGCCCGTCTTCCATGCTGATCTCGATGCCCACGCCGACGAACCGGCCGGTGGTGCCTTCGCGGAATTC
>CAZBOF010000258.1:0-2615 GCA_964493285.1 uncultured Rhizobacter sp.
GCTACGACGCCAACGGCAACCGCACCAGCGTGACCCTGAACGGCAGCACCCGGGCATTGACCGTGTCCCAAGTTTCCGTACCGTTCATTTACAGAAACGGCCGGCATGATGAAGGTCCGAGAAGGGCCAGGAGCATGTCGTGAAGAAGAGCAAGTTCACTGAAGATCAGATTGCCTTTGCGTTGAAGCAGGCCGAGCTGGGCACGAGCGTTGAGGAGGTGTGTCGCAAGATGGGCATCAGCGATTCGACCGTCTACGTGTGGCGCAAGAAGTACGCAGGCGTGGGGCCGTCCGAGCTACGCTGTCTGCGTCAGCTCGAAGAGGAGAACCGCAAGCTCAAGCAGATCGTGGCGGATCTGAGCCTGGACAAGGCCATGCTGCAGGCGGTGGTTGCAAAAAAGCTCTGAGGCCTTCGCAGCGCCGCGCGCTGGTACCCGAGTTGATTCAGCGTTTTGGATGCAGCCAGCGCAGCGCCTTGCGCGTGGTGAAGATGTCGGCATCGACCTACTTGTACAAGCCCGCCAAGAAGGACGAATCGGCGCTGAAGATGCGGATCAAGGAGATCACCGACACGCGCGTGCACTACGGCTACCGTTGGCACGTTCTGCTTCGCCGCGAAGGCCACACAGACAACGTCAAGCGGATCTACCGCTTGTGCAGGGAAGAAGGGCTGTCACTGCGCCTGAAGCGGCCGCGGCGCAACAAGGCGGCCAAGCTCAGGCAGCCCAAGCAGCTGGCCCGCGCCATCAACGAGATCTGGAGCATGGACTTCGTCGCCGATGCGCTTTTTGACGGCCGCAAGCTGCGCATGCTCACGGTGGTGGACCTGTTCACGCGCGAGTGTCTGGCCATCGAAGTCAGCCAGAGCCTCAAGGGGGAGGATGTTGTGAGAACACTCAATGAGATCGCGGCGCAGCGTGGCCTGCCGGATACGATCAAGACCGATAACGGCAGCGAGTTCATCTCCAAGGTGATGGACAAATGGGCTTATGAGAGAGGTTTGGAGATCGACTTCAGCCGACCAGGCAAGCCCACCGACAACGCAGCCGTGGAGAGCTTCGACGGCAGGCTTCGGCAGGAGTGCCTGAACGCACATTGGTTCTTGTCACTGGCCGACGCACAGGCCAAGATTGGGGCTTGGCGCCAGGACTACAACGAGAGTCGTCCCCACTCTGCTGGGGTGGGCAACACCCGCCGATTTCGCCCGCCGTTGCTGCTTGCAAGCAGCAACGGCGATGTCAGAGGTGCCGGAAGTTTCTACTTCTGAGCGGTACTGATTCGGGGACAGGATCACACTTTTTCCAGGATGTCTCCCGAGGCACCATCTCTTCTACGCCCTACAGCATCTCCCGATACCGCCTCAGCGCGACCAGCACCACCTCATCAATGCCCTCCCCTTGGCGCTCGTCCACGTGCGCCAGCAATTGCCGACGCATGCGCGGTTCCCAGAAGCGGCGAACATGCTGGGCAATGCCTTCGAGCGCTTCTTCACGGTCGGGCATGGACGCGAAGAAGGCGCCGATGCGGTTGACCATGCGGATCAGGTTGTCGTTGTTCATGGGCCGATCGTGTTCCGCTCATCCAGGATGATTCGCTCGGCGTGCGCGTAGATCACCAGGTCGTCATCACGCGCCAGGCCCACAAGGCTGATCTGCGCGGCATCGGCGGTTGACATGGCCAGCGTGGTCGGTGCGGACACGGCCACCAGCGCCGGCGCCCCGGCCACTGCGGTTTTCTGGACCATCTCGACGCTGGCGCGGCTGGTCACGGCAATGAACCCTTGGCCCGCATCGGTGCGTGCGCGCGCCATCGCACCCACCAATTTGTCGAGTGCGTTGTGGCGCCCGACGTCCTCGCGCATCTGCTGCACGGTGCCGTCGAGCGCACACCAGGCCGCCGCATGGGCCGCGCCAGTGGCCTGGCACAGGACCTGGTGTTCTCGAAGCTCCCGCATCGCACGGGCGATGGCCGACGCGCGCACCTCGGTGGCGGCGCGCACCACCGGCACGGGCCGCATCACCTGCGACAGGCTTTCGGTGCCGCACACGCCGCAGCCGGTGCGCCCGGCAAGCGTGCGGCGGTGCAGCTTCAGTGCCTCGAAACTGCGGGTCGACACCGTCAAGGCGAGCGTGATGCCTTCGGCCGACGGCATGGCTTCGCAGTCATACAGCTCGGCAGCCGATTCGAGAATACCTTCGCTGAGGCTGAACCCGAGGGCGAAGTCTTCCAGATCGGACGGCGTGGCAAGCATCACGGCATGGGACACGCCGTTGAACTGCAGCGCAACAGGCACCTCTTCCGTGATCCAGTCGTCCACCACCTGGCGTTGATGGTCACGCCAGCGGACCACCGATGCAAGGCGAGCACCAGCGGGCGGCGGCAACTCGTCCCGCGTCATTTGCCGACCACCGCTTCAGCGGCATGCCCCTGCTTGAGCAGCTCCGCCTGCAATTTGTCAAAGCGGCTGTGCTCGCGCTGCCACTGTGAAGGTTGAGAGACAGGCATCACCTGCACCGCCGTCACTTTGTACTCCGGGCAGTTGGTGGCCCAGTCGGAGTTGTCGGTGGTGCAGGTGATGCCTGTCTCTCAACCTTCACAGTGGCAGCGCGAGCACAG
>CAZBOF010000258.1:2625-3401 GCA_964493285.1 uncultured Rhizobacter sp.
TGATTCAGGGAAGTGGAAGGTCGTGTACACCACCCCCGGCTGCATGCGCTCGCTGATCGTGGCACGCAGCACCGTGTCGCCCGCGCGGCTCTGGATGCCGACCCAGTCGCCATCGCGGATGCCGCGCTCCTCGGCGTCGTGCGGGTGGATCTCCAGCCGGTCTTCGCTGTGCCACAGGTTGTTGTCGGTGCGCCGTGTCTGCGCGCCCACGTTGTACTGCGACAGGATGCGCCCGGTGGTGAGGATGAGCGGGAACTTGCGCGTCACCTTCTCGTCGCTCGCCACGTACTGCGTGATGAAGAACTTGCCCTTGCCACGCACGAAGGCGTCGATGTGCATCGTCGGCGTGCCCTGCGGCGCTTGCGCGTTGCAAGGCCACTGCACGCTGCCCAGCTGGTCGAGCAGCGCGTAGCTCACGCCGGAGAACGTGGGCGTGAGCGCGGCCATGATCTCGCTGGGGTGGCTGTAGTTCATCGGGTAGCCGAGCGCGTTGGACAGCAGCATCGTCACCTCCCAGTCGGCGTACTTCGCCTTCGGCGGCATCACCTTGCGCACGCGCGAGATGCGGCGCTCCGCGTTGGTGAAGGTGCCGTCCTTCTCCAGGAACGACGAACCGGGCAGGAAGACGTGGGCGTAGTTCGCGGTCTCGTTCAGGAACAGGTCCTGCACGACGATGCACTCCATCGATTCCAGCGCCTTGGCCACATGCTGCGTGTCGGGGTCGGACTGCACGATGTCCTCGCCCTCGCAGTACAGCCCCTTGAAGCTGCCGTCGA
>CAZBOF010000259.1:0-3366 GCA_964493285.1 uncultured Rhizobacter sp.
CTGGACGGGCACATCGTGCTCTCGCGCGAACTGGCCGAAGCCGGCCACTACCCGGCGATCGACATCGAACGCTCGATCTCGCGGGTGATGAACAACGTCACGCCCAGCGAACACGTGGACGAGGCGCGCCGCTTCCGCCAGCTGCATGCCAAATACAACAAGGCGCGCGACCTGATCCAGCTCGGCGCCTATGCGCCGGGCCATGACGCCGATCTCGACACCGCGGTGCGCCTGCATCCGCAGATGACCCAGCTGCTGCAGCAGGGCATGCACCAGCCGGCGTCGCTTCACGACAGCCTGCGCGAGCTGCGCGGTCTCGTGAACCACTGAATGCCGTATCCCGGAAGGACCTGAATGATGAGTGCCCGCCATCCCGCCCTCGACCCGCTCATGACCCTGCTGGGCCAAGCCGAGCGCGAACGCGACGGGGCGCTTGCGCAGTTGCAGCGTGCCATCGACGCGCACCGCGCCGCCAAGGCGCAGGCCGACCAGCTCGTGGCCTACCGTGGCGAGTACGAAGCCCGCTTCAAGGATCAGTTCCAGCGCAACAGCTCCATCGGCATCTTGCAGTGCTACCAGGGCTTCAGTGCCCGGCTGAGCCAGGCCATCGAGCAGCAGCAGCAGATCACCGTGCGCGCCGATCAGCGGATGATGCAGGACCGCATCGCACTGGCCGACCACGAGATGCGCGTGGCCTCGGTGCGCAAGTTGCTCGAACGCCGGCTGCGCGAGATCCGCCAGGCGGCCGATCGGCGCGAGCAGAAGCAGACCGACGAGTTCGCGGCCCGCGCCGCGTGGAACGGCGCCCATGCCCGTCCCTTGCCCACCTGAGCGGCGAAAGCCCTTCGTGCCCTGACGCCCCGCCGCCCCGAGCCACCGCCCCATGACACCTGCCATTTCTTCGCCCTCGCCACCTGCCGCGCCGCCAGCCCCTTCGCAGGCTGCGCCCACGAACCCGTCCGGGTTCTCGGAACTGCTGAGCCGCGAGTCGATGGGCGCCGAGCCCGCGGCCGAGCCGGGAGCCCGCGCGCAGGCCGAAGGCCAGCCGCAAGCCGAACTTGACGCGCAGAAGCAGGCCACGTCGGCGGCCGACGAGGCCCAGGCCGTGGCGCCCGCCGAGGCCAAGCCCGGTGAGGACGAGCACGTCATCGACCCCGCCATCGCCGAATGGCTGGCCGCCTTGACGCTGCCGGCGCCGCCTGCCGTGGATGCCGAGGCGGCGACCCGCGGCGACCTGGCCGATGCGCCGGAAGATCCCGCCGCCGCGCCCCGCAAGGGCCTGCGAGACCGCAACCTCTCCCGGGTGGCGAATGAAACATCCACTGGCGGGGGCGCTGCCGTTCGCGCTGGTGCCGCACGCCCCGACGCGCCTGCTCGCGCGGGGCAGGCGGGCGACGCCGTCGCACAGGCGGTGACCGAACAGCGCGTGGCGGCGATCGAGACGCCGGTGCGCGCCGAAACCCCCGCGGTGACGCCGATGGCTTTGGCCACGTCGGCAGCGGCCCTGGCATCGCGCGGCGGCGCGCAGGCGCCTGCCGCAGCAGTGCACGTGCCCACGCCCGTCCAGAGCCCGCAGTTCACCCAGGCATTGGGCGTGCAGATCAGCATGCTGGCGAGCGAGGGCGTGCAGCAAGCGGAGATCCATCTCAACCCGGCCGACATGGGGCCGATCTCGGTGCGCATTGCGCTCGACGGCACCCAGGCCCACGTCAACTTCGGCGCGGACTCGGCCGCCACCCGCCAGATCATCGAAGGCGGGCTGCCCGAGCTGGCCGCGTCCTTGCGGGATGCCGGATTCACCTTGTCGGGCGGTGGCGTCCATCAGCAAGCCCGTGGCCAGGGGCGCGACGGCGACGGGCCAAGCGGCCGTGCGGGCCAGGGGCCGGGCGGGGCGCCCGAGGCCGAAACCGCTCCCGCGGCTGCCGTGCGAGCCCGGGTCCTCACCGGCGGGGTCGATCTCTACGCCTGAGCGGCGCGGGGAAGGCGGGCTTTCCACCCGCTTATCGGCTCTTCGGTTTGCTGGCCGTTTTCCATAATTTCCTTCATGTCAGCGTGCGTGCGGTGCGCACCGGGCGGTGCCGCCAGCCGTACTTGAAGGAGATTCCATGTCCCACGCCACTGCCGATGTCGACGCAGGCGATGCGATGCCGCCGAAAGGCAAGAAGAAGACGATCATCATCCTCTTGATCGCGCTGGTGCTCGTTCTGGCGGGTGGTGGCGCCGCGGCCTATGTGTTCAAGCAGCGCGCCGCTGCCGCCGCGGCGCTTGCCGGCGACATGGAAGACGATGACCCCTATGCCGAGGACGCCGCCGCGGCCGATGCCTTGCGCAAGGAGCGCCAGAAGAACCCGCCGACCTTCCTGCCGCTGGACCCGTTCGTGGTGAACCTCGCCGATCGCGAGTCGGACCGCTTCGCCCAGATCGGGGTCACGCTCGAAGTGACGAACGCGAAAGCGGCCGAAGAATTGCGCACCTACATGCCGGCCATTCGCAACGGCATCTTGATGGTGCTGTCGCAAAAGACCTCGGAGCAACTGCTGCAGCGTGAAGGAAAGCTCGCCCTGGCGCGCGAGATCATGCGCGAGTCGGTGCTTCCGCTCGGCATTCGCGTTGATGTGGCCGCTGCGGCGCCGGCGCGTGCCGGCTACGACGACCGCGATCCCGATGCGCGCCGCCGCAAGAGTCCGGTCGCCGAGCACAGCCCGGTGACCGCGGTGCATTTCTCCAACTTCATCGTGCAGTGATGGCCTCCCAGTCGTTTCACCACCGCCTGGCAAGCCACGCCGAGCCGAAGGCCCAGCCCTTCGCCAGGCGCAAACAGTCCACGGGACTGTTTGCCTCCGGGCTCGGCCCCCAAGGGGCGCCACCCGCCGGGCCGGGAAACCCGTCCCCGGGGTGGAGCGTGATGTCGGCGTTCAACGCCGCTGGCGTTGTCGCGGTTGATGGCATGAGAGTTCAGGCATGAACCAGCAGATCCTGTCGCAAGACGAAGTCGATGCGCTGTTGCAAGGCATCACGGGTGAGAGCCAGAAGCTGGAAGCCGAAGAGGTTCAGCAGGGCGGGGTGCGCGACTACGACCTCGCCAGCCAGGAACGCATCGTGCGTGGGCGCATGCCCACCATGGAAATCATCAACGAGCGGTTTGCACGCAACATCCGGATCGGCCTGTTCAACTTCATCCGGCGCAGCCCGGAGATCTCGATCGGCGGCATCAAGGTACAAAAGTACAGCGCGTTCCTGCGCGAGATCGTGGTGCCGACCAACTTCAACATCCTGTCGGTGCGGCCTTTGCGCGGCTCCGGGCTCATCGTGTGCGACCCGACGCTGGTGTTCGCGGTGATCGACGCGCTGTTCGGCGGCGCCGGC
>CAZBOF010000260.1:0-3329 GCA_964493285.1 uncultured Rhizobacter sp.
TGCCCGAGACCATCATGCGCAGGTAGTCGGTGATGAACTCCACCACGTGGTGGTCGGCGCTGATGGATTCGTACTTGTTGAAGATGGCCGACTCGTGCGGCGCGTCCACGTCTTTCTCGATGGCCATCAGGCCTTCCTTGCGAGCTTTCTGAAGAATCTCGTACAGCAGCGCCAGCAATTGCATGTAGCGCTCTTTGGTGTATTTCGAGCCCTTGAGCAGCTTGGGCAGGGCCGACAACGTGGCCTTGAGCACCTTGGGCTGGTTGGCCACGACGAAGGCGCCCATGGCACCGCCCACGATGGCCATCAATTCCGTGGGCAGCGCCTTGAGAATCACGGAGATGTTGCCTCCGTGAATGATGTAGGCCCCGAAGATGCAACCCAGGGCGACGCCATAACCGATGAAAACAAACATGATCTGTGAGGTGGTTGGTCGCGAAGGACGCGTTCAACAACGGGAGTTGGTTCGTTATCGGCCCCATGAAGGCGTGCTTGAGGCACGGTATGTGTCAAGTGGCTGTGTCAGTCCTCACATATGGCCCGTGCTTCGGGCATAAAAAAACGGACCTGGTGAGGTCCGTTCAAAGCACCCGCGGTGCCAGGAGGAGACAAGCAAGAAAACGATGCCGTTCGCCGGAACTATCGGCGTGCGCGGCGAAAACTTGAGGGCGGCTCAGTGGATCTGGATGCCGCCGGACGACTTGCCCTTGCCGGCGCGCGCCGGTGGGTTGCACAGCCCGCAGACATAGTTCTTCGAGATCTCGTGCGGGTGGCTCACGAAGTGGCCGCCGCACTGGGTACAGCGTGTCATGGTCAGCATGCCGTTGTCCACGAACTTCACCAGGCGCCAGGCACGGGTCACCGACAGCAGCGCTTCCAGGTTCTGCGCCTGCGTCTGTTCGAGGTAGAGCTGGTAGGCCTTGATCACGGTGTCGATCTCGTCCAGCTCGGCAACTTTGTTCAGGTACTCGTGGATGTTCAGGAACAGCGATGCGTGGATGTTCGGCTGCCAGGTCATGAACCAGTCGGTCGAGAAGGGCAGCTGGCCCTTGCTGGGCGATTTGCCCGAGACTTCCTTGTAGAGGCGCAGCAAGCGTTCGTAGCTCAGGTCGGTCTCGGATTCGAGCACCTGCAGGCGAGCGCCAAGGTGGATCAGCGTCACCGCACGATCGATCTGCTTGGCTTCGGTGAGGATGCTTTTGATGCGCATGGCGTCGGGTCCTGTGGGTCGAGGGGATCGGGGTGCGCCTGGCTCAGGCGGCTTCTTGGTGGCGGCCGGCCATCAGGATGCTGGCGTGCAGGCGGCTCGTCACGTCGTTGGCTGCGCTTTTGCCATGGTTGGTCAGCAGGCTCCAGATCACGTCGTCATCCATGCGGAAGCGGCACAGCAGCGTGTTGCCTGCGGCGATCTTCATCATCTGTGCAGGTGTCAGCAAGTCGATCATCCCCGCGCTTTCTTCGCTGATGCCCAGACGGAACAAGGCTTGTTCGCGGTCGGTGCGGATCAGGCTCTGCGCCAGCATCAGATAGGACAGATTCGCTTCGCGGATCTCGGTCAGGATTTGGTCGGCATTCATGCTGTTCCTCTTTCGTTGGGTGCTGGGTGCTTTGTGCTTCAGCGTGGAACGGATTGTGGAGAGGCCCCGCAGGCCGGGGCATCAGGTCGCTTCTGTGGCTTGAGTCCAGTTTTTTCCATGCGGCGTGTAGGAAGAAGGATGACAAGCGGGCCGCTGCAGCGGCGCCGGTGTGTGGTTTGTCGCACCGACCCCGCCGATGGCAGGCGGGCTGGCCTCGAAGCGGGGTGCATTGCCGGTTTGCGCGGGCGCCGTGCCTGCCGGCCCTCAAGCTGGGCGAGGGCGCACCGATGTAGGAAGGATGGGGAGATCAATGCGATCAACAGCATCCACTTCATCGCCTACTTCACGCTTGACAATTTTCTAAAGTTCCGAGTTGGCACATCCGATAAGCATCCCAACGGGGAAGAGAAATCGGAACCGGGGTTCGACGCAAGACCGAGCGCTTCGAGAAGCACATTCCAGCGAGTGTTCTTCACGGAGCTTGAGGAAAGCGAGCGCCGGACGCAGCAGGCCCAAGGCTTCGACCGAGGGCAGTTCAGCAGAAGCGAGGCCTGCAAGGCGCAGCGACTGCGGCGGCAATGCCAATGCTTGCCGGAAGTCACTTCAACCGTACTGGAGATTTTTAAATGGCAATGACGATCAATACCAACATTCTTTCCTTGAATGCCCAGCGCAACACCTCGGCGACGCAGAACGCGTTGCAGACCTCGATGCAGCGTTTGTCGTCCGGCCTGCGCGTGAACAGCGCCAAGGACGATGCGGCCGGCCTTGCGATCGCCGAGCGCATGAATGCACAAGTGCGTGGCATGAACGTCGCTTCGCGCAACGCCAACGACGGCATCTCGCTGGCTCAAACCGCCGAAGGCGCGCTGGCCAAGGTGGGCGATGCGCTGCAGCGCATGCGTGAGCTGGCGGTGCAGGCGGCCAACGGCACCAACAACGAAGAGGACCGCGGCAATCTGCAAGCCGAGTTCTCGCAGCTGAACGCCGAAGTCGACCGCATCGTTGGTGGTTCCAAGTTCAACGGCACCAACTTGCTGAACGCCGCTGCCACGTTCACCTTCCAGGTCGGTGCGGGCACTGACCCGACCGACACGATCAGCGTGGACTCGGTGGACTTGAGCGCCACGGTCACCGCCGTCGGTGCGCTCGACATCTCCGGTGCCGATGCCACCGGCGCCACGGCCGCGATCGACGCGCTGGACGCCGCCATCATCGAAGTGACGACCGGCCGCGCTGACATGGGTGCCGTGCAAAACCGCTTTGACTCGGTGATCGCCAACCTGGCGATCTCGGCGGAGAACCTCTCCGCTGCCCGCGGCCGAATCATGGACGCCGACTTCGCGGCCGAGACGATGAACCTGTCGCGTGCTCAGATCCTGCAGCAGGCCGGCACGGCGATGATTTCGCAAGCCAACCAGATGCCGCAGCAAGTGCTGTCGCTGCTGCGCTGATGGCGTGACGTCACCGGCGGCTTTGGCTGGCTGGTGATGTCTCTTGTTCAGGTTGGGCGCCCTGTCTCTTTTGGGAGATGGGGCGTTTTTGTTTTGTACTTGGATTTGTTTGTTTTGCGGCGGTGGTTTTGGGTTGTGCGATGTTGGTTGGGTGGGGTTGGGTTCGCTTTGGGGTTGCGGTTGATTGCTGGGTGAGGGCGTGCTCGGGGTGTGGTTCGCTTTGTCGGTGATCTTGATCACTGCGTGAGGCCGAGTCGGGATGTCGTCCCGACAGCCGACTCACTTTCTTTCGCTTCCC
>CAZBOF010000261.1:0-3206 GCA_964493285.1 uncultured Rhizobacter sp.
TGAAAGCCGTCGAGGTACTGCTGGCGTCCGGCGGCGATCTCGGCCACGAACTGCTGGGGTGTCTTGCCGGCCTTTTCGGCGGCGATCATGATCGGCGCGCCGTGGGCGTCGTCGGCGCCGACGAAATGCACTTCGTTGCCCACCATGCGCTGGAAGCGCACCCAGATGTCGGCCTGGATGTACTCCATCATGTGCCCGACGTGGAACGGCGCGTTCGCGTAGGGCAGGGCGGTGGTGACGAAGAGCTTGCGGGGCGAGCGGATCGCGGGGGAGGACATCGGCGGGGTTCCAGCGGGTGAATCCGTCATTTTAGGAGCCAGCCGCCCCCGCCTATTTGCAGGCAAGTTCTTACCAGTTGTGGATCGTGGGATTGGCGTAGGTGTACGTGTTGGGAACGTCCAGATTCGAGTACGAAAAGGACAGGCTCACGTCCAGCGAAGCCACCTGGTGCCACCAGCCCAGTGGGAGGAAGACGGTGTCGCCCGGCTCGGCCACCACTTCCAGCACGGTGGCGTTCTTGAAATCCGGGTAGCGGTGCAGGTCGGGCGCGTCCAGGTCGATCGGGCTGTAGACGTCGTAGTGGTTGTACAGGTGCGGCGTTTGCAGCGGGGAGATGAAGCGCCAGCGCTTGCGGCCGACGACCTGGGTGTGGAACAGCATCAGGGTGTCATGGTGCAGCGGGGTGACGGTGCCGCCCGGGCCGAACCAGAAGGAGGCGCGCTGCGCGAGTTCGGCGCGGTTGCAGATGTCGGGCAGCGTGCCGATGTCTTTCAGCAGCGCAGCGAACTCGGGGCGGCGCAGCACCTCGTTGTTCGCGGTCAGGTAGTAGTCGTTGGTGCGGCCGCCGGCAAGCACCTGGTCGACGAAATCGCCGAGGCGCACCTGGCGCTGGTGGTTCAGCTTGTTCTGCTCGTACTTCGGATCGGCGCTGCGCTCGGCCTGGATCTGCACGTCGAGGTGCCCGAAGCGCTCCTTCAGGTCTCGGGGCGACCAGCGTTTCATCGCGGGCCAGTCGGCGGTGAGGCTGGTGAGCACCACCGGCCGCCCGCCGCGCACATAGCGGTCGATGAATTCCGCTTTGGGGACGTGCTTGCGCTTTTCCACCTGGCCATAGCGCGGTGCCTGTTCCCAGAGCTTCTGCTGGTTGGCCATCACCGACTCCAGCTTGCGCTGCAACTGCTGGATCTTGCGCGCGGCCAGGAAGACGGGGTTGCTCTCCATCGCCGCGATGGCGCTGGCGCACTCGGCGGCGTCGAGCCCGCTGGAGGTCATGGTGACCAGCATCGACTCCGGGCTGCAGTTGCGAAGGCGGTTCTCGGCGATCCATTGCACCCAGCCCTCGTCCAGCGGGATGTGGGTGACCGGTCTGGGAGCAGGATCGTAGGTTGGGCTCATGGTGGCAAAGCGTCGGTTGGCGGGAGGCGGCGTGTGCCGTCCGCGTGTCGCTGAGCTTAGCGTCAGGCCGGGGCGCCGCGCAGCCTTCGTCGCCAGGGCACCTCGATCCAGCGGTAACAAAACACAGACAAGGCCACGGTGCCCAGAAGGAACAGCCCGTGCACCCATGGTGTGCCCAGGGTCCCCAAGAAGCCCATGCGCAGGAAGCTCGTCACCGGCCAATGGATGATGTAGAGCGCGTAGCTGGCTTCTCCCAGGAGCACCAGGGTGCGGTGTTCCAGCAGGCGGCTGAGGAACGTCGGGCCGCTCGCCAGCGCCAGGATGATGAGCGCGAATGGCGGGATGAAGATGGCGTACTTCACCGACACGTCGGCCAGCCAGAGCGCGAAGCTGGGCCCGGTGTAATCGGACGAGGCGATGCGAAGCGCCACCACGGCCAGGCTGGCGATGACGAGGATGTTGCGCGCGCGCCGGCTCTGCATCAGGCGCACGTGCCGCGCGGACATGAAGAACTGTCCCGCCAGACAGCCGGCGAGAAACTCGCTGTAACGCAACAGCGGGTTGTAGACCATCACGATGTACTGCGTTTCCGAGCCGGCCCGGAACCAGTTCAGCATGGCGTAGATCACGAGGGCATACGCCATGGCGCCAAGGGCGACCACGACGAGGAATGTGGCCACCAGCCGCGCCGGACGCGCTGCGTGCCGCGCCAGGCGGGCGCAGACGAACGGGAAGGTGGCGTAGAAAAAGAACTCCGCCGCCACGCTCCAGGCCGGCGTGTTCCAGAACATGGCATACGGCACCGCAGGTACCCACGCCTGCAGTCCGACGAGGTTGATCAGCCAGGAGGCCCAGTAGAGGTGGCCGGATTCCGCCAGCTGCCCCACCTGCAGGCGTTCGATCAGGTGCCAGGGCGTATCGAGCAGCAGCCCGAGCAGGTAGATCGGGTAGAGGCGGGCCAGGCGGAAGCGCTGGAAGCGCCAGTAGCGAGCGTCGCTCACGCCCTGAGCGAACCAGCTCTGGTAGTTGTAGACGAGGATGAACCCGCTCAGCACGAAGAAGAAGGTGACCCCGTACTGCCCGCCGACGATGGCGCGCATCAGCCAATCCGGCATCGGGCCCAGCAGATCACGGTAGTGCAGAACCACCACCGCCAAGGCTGCGAAAAAGCGCAGGCTGGTCAGTGAAGAAATGGTCGTGACGGGGGGCGTCGCGGGCGTGGCGTCAAGGCGCATGCGGTATCCGAAAGGACACAAGGTTGTCGACGCCAGCGGTCGAGGGCACAAAGCGCGCGATTGTAGGCGGGGCTTGTGCCCGCACCGCAAGCCACGCGCTAGACTGGTCCGTTTCCCCAAGCCGTCCACGCCGCCCATGCAAGCCACCCAACAGGCCGTCACCGAAGCCATCCAGGCCGTCATCGATCCGAACACGGGGCAAGACTTCGTGAGCACGCGCCAACTGAAGAAGCTGGCGGTGGACGGCGGCGCCGTGCGCTTCGAGGTGGAGCTGGGCTACCCGGCGAAGAGCCAGATCGCGGCGCTGCGCCAGGCGCTCGTGGACGCGGTGTCGCAGGTACCCGGCGTGGCGTCGGTTGAGCCGACCCTGCGCGTGAACATCGTCGCGCATGCGGTGCAGCGCGGCGTCCAGCTGCTGCCGGACGTGAAGAACATCGTGGCGATCGCCTCCGGCAAGGGCGGCGTGGGCAAGAGCACCACGGCGGCCAACCTCGCGCTGGCCCTGGCCGCCGAGGGCGCCAGTGTCGGCGTGCTCGACGCCGACATCTACGGCCCCAGCCAGCCCATGATGCTGGG
>CAZBOF010000262.1:0-3089 GCA_964493285.1 uncultured Rhizobacter sp.
GGTGAAGTCGCCGATCAGGAAAATGACCGTGTGCCCCAGATCCTGGAGCTGGCGCAGCTTGTTCAGCACGACCGTATGCCCCAGATGGATGTCCGGCGCCGTCGGATCCAGCCCCAGCTTGATCCGCAGTGGCACGCCTGTTGCTTCTGATCGGACCAGCTTGGCCACCCAATCTGTTTCGGGCAGCAGTTCATCGCAGCCGCGGAGCGTCACCGCCAAGGCTTCGCGCACCTGATCAGACAACGGCGGGTTGACGGCAGCGGGTTTTCCGTCGGCCGCAAGGGTCTGATTTTCTGGCTTCAGCATAGAAAGTGGGGAGATCTCGGGGGAATTCCGGAAAAGGACACCAGGTGAGCGATTTATACTGTTCGTCGCTCTCCCGCCGGATGGCCCTGCACAGGGGGCCTGCAAGGACGGCCACGATTCTAGTGGACGCCCTCAGGCGCACGACAAACCAGAGCGTGGCACTCCTCATCGCCGCGCTTGCAAACAGGGCCTCTCAGCCCACGACGCCAAATTGAGCACGCTGGATTCCATTGAACGCGCGTTGGCCCCGGCCACCTCGCGCGTCACCCGTTTCGTGGGCCGCCACCCTCGAACCCTCACCTCCGTTCTCGTCGCAGGCCTCATGGGTTTCGGCGTCGCCGCCTTCGGTATCGCGCCGATGGCGCCCGACGCGGCCGACCTCCCGCGACGCCTGGTGACAGAAATCGTCACCCCGGACGACGTGAATGCGCAACTGGAGGCGCTGGCCAGCCATGCGAGCCGGTTCTACCGCACCGACGTCACGCGCAGCGGCGACACCGCCGACAGCCTGCTTTCACGCCTCAGCGTGTCCGATGCCCGGGCTGCCGCCTTCCTGCGCAGCGACCCCGTGGCGCGCAAACTGCTCGAAGGCCGGGCCGGCAAGATGGTGCAGGTCAGCACGACCGACACCGGCGCACTGGAAGAACTGCTGGCACGCTATCCGGCCGAAGATGCGTCCAGGTACGGCACCCATTTCTCGCGCCTGCGCATCACCTCGGCCGACGGCGGCCTGAGCGCCATCGTAGAGACCGCCGAGCTGTCCACCGAAGTTCGCCTGGGCAGCGGCACGGTCAACAGCTCCCTGTTCGCCGCGACCGATGAAGCCCGCATCCCCGACCCCGTGGCCATCCAGATCGCCGAGATCTTCTCCACCGACATCGACTTCCGCCGCGAACTGCGCAAGGGCGACACATTCACCGTGGTCTATGAAGCCCTGACCGCCGACGGCGAGCCCGTGGCCTGGAACCAGGCGTCGGGGCGTGTGCTGGCGGCCGAGTTCGTCAACAACGGCCGCACCTATTCGGCCGTGTGGTTTCAGGATGCCAGCACCAAAGGCGGCTACTACGGCTTCGATGGCGAAAGCAAGCGCCGCACCTTCCTGGCCAGCCCGCTCGAGTTCTCGCGCGTGACCTCCGGGTTCGCCATGCGCATGCACCCCATCCTCAAGAGCGTGCGTGCGCATCGAGGGGTCGACTACGGCGCCCCCACCGGCACACCGGTTCGTGCCGTCGGCGAGGGCACCGTCGATTTCGCCGGCTGGCAAAACGGCTACGGCAACGTGATCAAGATCCGCCACAGCAACAACCGGACGACGCTGTACGCCCATCTGAGCCGCATCGACGTGCGGCGCGGCCAGCGCGTCGACCAAGGCTCGCGCATCGGTGCCGTCGGCGCCACCGGCTGGGCCACCGGCCCGCACCTGCATTTCGAGTTCCACGTCAACGGCGAGCACCGCAATCCGATGATCATGGCCCAGTCGTCGGAGGCGGTGGCGCTGGCACCCGCCTCACGCCCGACGTTCGATGTCGCGGCGAAGCAGTTGCGCATGCAGCTGGATCTGGCCTCCGACAACATACAGCACCTCGCCGGCAGCTTCGAATAGCGCCGCCGGGTCGCCCTCGCCCCTGCCGGTGAACACGGAACTCTTCGCAGGCCTGATGACCGGCACGTCGCTCGACGGCGTGGACGGCGTCCTGGCCAAGTTTCCTGCCGAGGGGCCGCCCGAGGTCATCGCCCATGCCTACCAGCCGTTCTCGGACGCGCTGAAAGAAACGCTCCTCCAACTGAACAAGAGCGGCCCCGACGAACTCCACCGTGCGGCCCTGGCCGCGCAAGCGCTGACCGAGCTGTACACCCGCGTCATCCGGACCCTCCTCGCCGATGCCGGCACCACCGCCTCGGCGGTGCGTGCCATCGGCAGCCATGGCCAGACAGTGCGGCATCGGCCGGACCTTGGCTACAGCTGGCAGATCAATCAACCGGCCCTGCTGGCCGAGCGCTGCGGCATCGCCGTCGTAGCCGATTTCCGCAGCCGCGACATCGCTGCCGGCGGCGAGGGGGCGCCGCTGGTCCCCGCCTTCCACCGTGCGCTGTTCGGACACCATGCGCGCGCGCCCCTGGCAGTGCTCAATCTGGGCGGCATCAGCAACCTGACCGTCCTCAGCCAAGACGATGCCACCACCGGGTTCGACTGCGGCCCGGCCAACGTGCTGCTCGACCACTGGTGCCATCAGCACACAGGCCAGGCCTACGACAGCGGCGGGGCATGGGCCGCCAGCGGAACCATCCAGCCCAGGCTGCTGACCTCGTTCCTGCAAGAGCCCTTCTTCGCCTTGCCGCCTCCCAAGAGCACCGGGCGTGACTTGTTCAATACCGAATGGCTGCAGCAGCAGCTTCAGCGGCACACGCAGACCAAGTTCCGCAACGAAGACGTTCAAGCGACGCTGTGCGAACTCACCGCCGTGACCTGTGCAACCGCCCTTCAGGCCCATGCCACCGCATCACGCGAACTGGTGGTGTGCGGCGGCGGCGCCCTCAATGCCCATCTGATGGGCCGCCTGGCGCACCACCTGCCAGGGACGACAGTGCGAACCAGCGATGAACTGGGTGTGCCTGCGCAGCACGTCGAAGCGGCCGCATTTGCCTGGCTCGCCTACCGGCATGTGACCGGGCAGCCCGGCAATCTCAGCAGCGTGACGGGCGCTGCCGGCCCCCGCATCCTCGGCGCGCTGTACCCTGCCTGACACGGCCTCCCCGGAGGGAGACACGGCCCCGGCAGTCGA
>CAZBOF010000263.1:0-3072 GCA_964493285.1 uncultured Rhizobacter sp.
AGAACCTGCGCACGTTGCGCAGCACCATCAGGATGTGCTGGTCCACCGTGTAGACGTGGAACAGGTCGTGCTGCATCTGGCCCACGATGCGTCGGAACACCCACAGGTAGCGGCCCAGCACGCTGGTCTGGTTCATCAGCCGGAACGCGTGCGTCTGCCCCTCGGGCTCTCGCAGGATCTGCATGAAGATGGCGCGGTTCACCGGGTCGCGCCGGAACGCGGCCCCCATCACTTCGCGTGCGTTGTAGAGGGCACGCAGCGTGCGCGCCGACAGCCCTTCGATGCCGTGCGTTTTCTGGAACAGCAGGAAGGTTTCCAGAATCGCGTGGGGTTCGCGCTCGTACAGATCGTCGCTGGCGACCTCGATCAGGCCGGCGCGGTCGAGGAAGCGTTCATTGATCGGGCGCATCGGCGCGTCTTGCGACCCGTTGACGCGCTCCTCGATGTTCAGCACCAGGATCTGGTTCAACTGGGTCACGGCCTTCGCAGCCCAGTAGTAGCGCTTCATCAGCACTTCGGAGACGCGCTGGCCCTGGGTGGCGCGGTAGCCGAAGCTTTCGGCCACGGCGGTCTGCAGGTCGAAAACGAGGCGATCTTCGCGGCGCCCCGCCACGACGTGCAGCCGCGCCCGGATCAGGCGCAAGAGGCCTTCGTTGCGTTGCAGCTGCTTCGACTCGAATGGCGTGATCAGGCCCTTGGACGCCAGCTCCGACCAGCTCTTGCCCAGCCCGGCGGCGCGAGCCACCCAGATCAGCATGTGCAGGTCGCGCAGCCCGCCCGGGCTTTCCTTGCAGTTGGGCTCCAGGGAATAGGGCGTGTCTTCGTACTTCTGGTGCCGCTGGTGCATCTCCAGCGTTTTGGCTCGCAAGAACGCCTTGGCGTCGAGCCCGGCGGCGTGGGCGCGGCGGAAGGTGTTGAACAGGTTCCTCGAGCCGCAGAGAAAGCGCGATTCCAGCAAGGCGGTCTGCACGGTCACGTCGCTTTTCGCTTCAGAGATGCACTCATCCACCGTGCGCACGCTGGAGCCGATTTCCAGGCCGATATCCCAGCAGGCCGTGATGAACCCTTCGACGGACGATTTCAGCGCATCGTTGCCCGCCTTCGGGTGGCCCAGCCGCAAGGCCGTGACCTGGTCGCCTTGGGGCAGCAACACGAGGACGTCGATGTCCGAATGCGGATACAGCTCACTGCGCCCGTAGCCGCCGACGGCCACGAGGGCGGCGCCGGGGGGCATCAGTGCGTGCAGCCAGAGATCGGCCAGGATGTCATCGACATGGCGCGCGAGTGCCCGCACCAGATGCGTTGCGGCAGACGCCAGCGGGCGCGACGCACTGAACTCGGCCAGCAGCGCCGCCTTGCCTTCGCGGAAGCGGGCACGCTGCTCGGTGATGCTGCGAGGAATGCCTTTGAGGTTTTGCGGGGCGTTGGCCGGATTGGCCATGGGCGGGCTCCGGCGTGCCTCAGGCGGGCGCGGCGGCGCTCACGAACGCGGGCGGCGGCGGACTGCCGGCCGACAGCGTCAGGACGTCGTAGCCGGTTTCCGTCACGGCCACGGTGTGTTCCCATTGCGCCGAGAGCGAGCGGTCGCGGGTGACGATGGTCCAGCCATCGCCGGCTTCGCGGATGTCGCGCCGGCCGGCGTTGATCATCGGCTCCACGGTGAACACCATGCCCGGCACCAACTCTTCCAGCGTGCCGGGCCGGCCATAGTGCAGCACCTGGGGTTCTTCATGGAACTTCGTTCCGATGCCATGGCCGCAGAACTCGCGGACCACCGAAAAGCCCGCATGCTCGGCGAACACCTGGATGGAGTGGCCGATGTCGCCCAGCCGCGCGCCGGGCTTGATCATGGCGATGCCTTTCCACATGGCTTCGTAGGTCAGGTGGCACAGCCGCTTGGCGGCGATCGAGCCGTCGCCGATCACGAACATGCGGCTGGTGTCGCCGTGCCAGCCGTCCTTGATCACGGTGACGTCGATGTTGACGATGTCGCCGTTCTTGAGCGGGCGGTCGTTCGGGATGCCATGGCACACCTGGTGGTTGATCGAGGTGCAGATGGACTTGGGGTAAGGCGTGTAGCCCGGCGGCTGGTAGTGCAGGGGGGCGGGAATCGCGCCTTGCACGTTCACGATGTGCTCGTGGGCGATGCGGTCGAGTTCCTCGGTGGTCGCGCCGGCTTTCACATGGGGCGTGAGCACATCCAGCACTTCCGAGGCGAGCCGGCCGGCCACGCGCATGGCTTCGATGTCGGCGGCAGATTTGATCGTGATCGTCATGGGCGCAATTATCGCCTCGGCGGGTGCGGTTGTCGCCAGCGGGGGCGGCGGGCCCGACCCGCGCCGTAAAATGGCGGGTTTTCACGGGCGGGCCCTGTCGCGGGCATGCCTTTCGCCATCTCGTAACGAGCCCCCAGCGTGACCTCCACCCCCCAGCATCTTCTGCACTTCGAGGGCGGCAACGCCTTGTCCGCTTTCCGTGCCCAGGCCTTGCTGGCGCGTTTGCAGGCGCTGAGCCCGCGCATCACGGGCGTGCATGCGCGCCATGTGCACTGGGTGTGGAGCGAGGCGCCGCTGGTTGCCGCCTCGGTCGACAAGGTGGCGGCTTTGTTGCGCTACGGCGATGCGTACAGCGGCCCCGGCGAGGGTGCGCTGATCGTGGTGGCGCCGCGTCTCGGCACGGTGTCTCCCTGGGCGTCGAAAGCCACCGACATCGCCCACAACTGCGGGCTGGCCATCAAGCGCGTCGAGCGGGTGACCGAATTCCGCCTGAGCTTGAAGACAGGGCTGCTGGGCGGCTCGAAGCCCCTGACGGCTGACGAGCTGCGGGCGGCGGCGGAGCTGCTGCACGATCGCATGACCGAAAGCGTGCTGCTGGCGCGCGACGACGCCCGGCACCTGTTCGACGAGCAGCCCGGCAAGCCGATGGAGCACGTGGACGTCACCGGTGCCGGCCGCGCTGCGCTGGTGTCGGCCAACGGCACCTTCGGCCTCGCGTTGAGCGACGACGAGATCGACTACCTGGTGAACGCCTTCACGGCATTGAAGCGCAACCCGACCGACGTCGAACTGATGA
>CAZBOF010000264.1:0-3068 GCA_964493285.1 uncultured Rhizobacter sp.
CGAGCGCCCGTTCCGTGAATTCCTGAACCGCTATCTGGCGAACACGCCGGGGGCGATCCTGGACGACCGCGGCCGCACGGTCGGCGAACACGTGGGGCTGAGCTTCTACACGCTCGGCCAGCGCAAAGGCATCGGCATCGGCGGCTTGAAGGAGCGCGGCGCGGCCAAGGGCGGGAGTGCGCATGCGCCTTGGTTCGTGGCGCGCAAGGACATGGCCGCCAACACCCTGCATGTGGTGCAGGGCCACGACCATCCATGGCTGTTGTCGCATGCATTGAAGGCGGCCGACACGAGCTGGGTTGCCGGTCATCCGCCTGAGGCCGCAGGCGTGGCGGCGAAAACGCGCTACCGGCAGGCGGATGCCGCCTGCGAGTTCGCGCCGGACACCGACGGGTTTCGTCTCGCGTTCGATCAGCCGCAGTGGGCGGTGACACCGGGCCAGTCGGCTGTCGTGTACGACGGCGAGGTGTGCCTGGGCGGCGGTGTGATCGCGGCGGCGTCATAGCGCGCGGCGCGCCCGGGCGGTGTCAGCCTGGGCCGAGCAACACCGACAACTCCGCCAAGGACGCGGGCTTGCGCCGCGCCGCGATGCCAGGGGCCGAGGCGAGTTGCGCCTGCTTCATCTCGGGTAGAGGAGCAAGCCGTAGGTGCGATAGAGGTCCTGGTCGGACAGCGCAGGGCCGGTGGAAGGCGTGAGCCCACCCTGCACCTTGACCCAGACGAGGTGGTTGGCATGGTCCTGCCAGATCAGGTTGCCCGACGAATTGAGCATCTCGCCATAGCTGCCGGCGGCGCTGAAGCGCCGCACGTGGTCGGGCCGGGTGTTGACGTTCCACGACCTCGGCTCGGTGCGGTTGCTCCACGACGTGAGGTAGCCCGTGGCGTTGAGCCCCCCGTCGAAGCTGACCGCCAGGATGAACGCGTCGGTGTGGCGGTAGACGTTGGTGATGCTCAGTTCGAGGGACCGGGGCGCCGGGCGGCCCGGAAAGCGCAGCACGTACCGGCCGCCGTTGCGCGCCGAGAAGTGGCGCATGTGGCCGAGCATCGTCGCGTTGTTGCCGTCGGCCACCGCCCAGGTGCCGATCGCGTTGCCGGATGCATCCAGGCGTGTGGCCTCGACGGCTGACATGAAGCTCCAGTCACTCGGATCGAAGTCGGTCTTGAAGGCGCCGACGCCGTAGTACTCGCCATCGCAGCTGCGGCCGTTGCGGCCCGCGGGCGCCACCCACTGGCAGTTGGCGCCGGCGGTCAGGAAGGGCACGTCGAAGACCCAGTAGTTCCCGCTCGGGCCCCAGTAGCCGTGCGGGTCCCACAGGGCGCCGGCGTAGGTCCAGTACCGCCTGGCCAAGGGCTGGCCGTCCATGTGCGGGGGCAGCGTGCGGTAGCCGGGCGAGCTGTTGATCAGGAGGTTGTCGGCGTTGCGCACCGGGCCCTTGTCGACCGGGTTGAGGTAGTAGTCGTCGGTCTTGAACGCGCCGCTGGACTTGCCGTCGACGAACGGGAAGTTGACGACGGTGTTGCCGCGCATCGCCAGCGTGGAGTGGTAGCTCGCAAAGGCCACCGGCGGTTCCTGCGACGGGTACGGCGTTGCCGTGTTGAGGCTGGTGCCGATCACCAGCGAACGAAGCAGCTCGCCTTCCTGAACGGCGCCGGCGAAGTGCGTCCCCACGTTGTCGGCCGTGATCCATTCGACATATTGCGGGTTGACGGCGCGGTTGCGGTAGGCGCCGCCAAGGTTCTTGTAGGAGGTCACGCGCTTGAGCGTGAACTTGACGCGCGGGCCGTTCTCGGCGCCGTTGGCCGTGGGGATGTAGTAGTGCGGGGTGATGTTGCCCGCGCTGTCGATGGGCACGTGCTCCAGCAAGATGCCCGGGCCGCGCGAGCTGTGGCCGGTGTTGTTCTCGAACACGCCGTGCGCCAGATGGGACGGGTTCATCGGCACGCTGGCCGACAAGCCGAGCGGCTTGGGCGGAAATGCCAGCCAGAACCCGTTGCCCGCGGCATCGCCTGCGAGGTTGTTGGTCACGATGTTGTCGGGGTTGGTGAGCCAGAAACCCGACGGACCGGCTTCGTGGACCTCGCCTTCGTGCACCTGCAGGCGCCGCGCGGCGGGCGGGGTGCGCATCTTCAGCGCGAGGTTGCCGTCGAACACGTTGCGCCGTTCCACCGCGTCTTCGAGGAAGAAGGCATGGCCGGCGATGTCCTGGCAGATGTTGTTGAGCACCTGCACACCGTTGGTTCCGTGCACCACGATGCAGCGCTGAGACGAGTCCCAGACGCTGCTGTTGCGGATGACGTGGCCGATGGCGTCGCCCATCAACTGGCCTTGCGCGTTGTAGCTCAGCATGTGCCAGTGGAAGGGGTAGCGCCCGATGACGCCGGCCTGGCCTGCGCGGCGGATTTCCACGCCGTCGACTTCGACCTTGGAGGCCAGGTCCATGATCATCACGTGCACGCCGAAGCCGGTGTTGCGCCAGGCATCGTCGTCGATCCCCTGGATCACGATGTTGCGGGTGAGGTTGCCCACGGCGGCGCGCTGGTCCAGCTCGGTCGGGGCCGGGCTCGCGGGCGGCACGAAGCGCGGGTCGGCGCTCAGGCTCATGCCGCTGGGCGTGATGTGTTGCAGCCGGCCCCAGCGGAACCGGGCCAGCGGCGTGTTGAGGCTGAGCTGGGTCCCGCTGGCGCCGGAGAGCGTGAGCCGTTCGGTCGCGGTGGCGCCATAGAAGTCGGTGGGCGCGATGGCGATGGTGTCGCCCGCGCGCCAGCCCGAGGTGCCCTCCTTGAGCGTGAGCGCGGTCGCCCCGGCGCTGGCATCGTTGCCGAGCTTGGTCCAGGTGGGCCGGGGCGGCGAACCGTAGAGCGCCAGTCGCCCCCCGCTGCGCACATTGATGCCGCGCGAAACCCCATCGTTGTTGGACCGCGGCGCTCCCGTCAGGGTGATGGTGGCCTGCTGGGCATAGGGCGAGGCCGGGGTGCCGATCTCCAGTGCGCCGGTGATGTCGATGTAGCCCGCCGTGAGCGCCACGTTCTTGCGCGCGAAGCGCAGCGTGCCTTCGATGCGCAGGCCC
>CAZBOF010000265.1:0-1955 GCA_964493285.1 uncultured Rhizobacter sp.
CCTGCACGCAGGTCTCCACGGAGTCGGCGATCACCTCGCGGCTGACCAGCGAGTACTTCATGCCTTCGGTGCCCATGGCCATGCCGTCGCTGATGGTGGGCGTGCCGAAGATTTGCGCGTTGCCACCCGCGGCTTCGATGCCGGCCACGGCCGCATCGGCCAGGCGCTGGAGCCCGGAGTTGCACGGCGTGATCGTCGAGTGGCCGTTTGCCACGCCGATCATCGGCTTCTTGAAATCGCCCTCTTCATAGCCGAGCGCGAAATACATCGAGCGGTTGGGCGCCCGGGCAACGCCTTCGGTGATGTTCTTGGAGCGGCGGTTGATGCTCATGGTGTCTGTCTCCTGGCGGATTGGCGGGGAAAGCGAAAGTATCCTTTCAAGGTGAACGGTCCGTCCAATATATTCATGATCGTTGATTGATATGCTCTGCATATGAATGATCTTCCTCAGGTTGAGCTGCGGGTGTGGCGCCAGTTCGTTGTCCTGGCTGAGACCCTGCATTTCGGTCGCGCAGCCCAGCGCCTGCACATCACTCAGCCGCCTCTGACACTCGCCATCCAGCAGTTGGAGGCGCGGCTGGAGGTGGCGCTTTTCGAGCGGTCGCGCCGGCACGTGGCGCTCACACCTGCCGGGCAGGCGCTTGTGGAGCCGGCGCGCCAGTTGCTGCAGCAGGCGGCTTCGCTGCCCGGGATTGCGCGTTCTGCCGGGCAGGGTGCAGTCGGCCGCCTGCGGCTCGGTTTCGTGTCGACGGTCGGCTTCGGGCCGCTGCCGGGTTGGTTGCGCGGGTTTCGTGACGAAGCGCCGGGCGTCGAAATGGTGCTCCGTGAAGCCACCAGCGACGTGCAGTTGCGTGCCTTCGAGCAAAGCGACGCCGATGCGGGCCTGGTGCTCCATGCGCCCGGCATGGGGCCGGAGGGCGGGGCGCTCGGGTTGGCGCGCCTGTCGGTCGGGGTGGAGCCGATGGTGTTGGCCGTGCCCGAGGCTTCCGCACTCACCACGGCACGCCGCCTGACGTTGGCGCAGATCCTGGCCGAGCCGCTGATCATCTTCCCGCGCAGCATCGCGCCGTCGCTCTACGACGCGGTGCTGGCGTTCTATCACCGCCACGGCGCTTCGCTGGTGATCGCACAGGAAGCGATCCAGATGCAGACGATCGTCAACCTCGTCTCGGCTGGGCTGGGCCTGGCGTGGGTGCCCCAGTCGGTGACGCAGTTGCAGCGGCCCGGCGTGGTCTATCGGCGCCTGCCGCTTGCACTGGAAACCGGGGCTCCCCGCGCGGAAACCAGCCTCATCTGGCCGCGTGACGCCGGGCCGGTGGTCCAGCGCTTTGCGGACTACGTGGCGCGGACGGTGAAGGACGCCCCTTCCGCATGAGCGGCGCCGGCTTGCTGGGTTATCGTTCGCGCTGCCCGCACCTTTTCAGAACACATGCTTGTCCACCCTGAATTCGACCCCGTTGCCGTCAAGCTTGGCCCGATCGCCATCCATTGGTACGGCTTGACCTATCTGGTCGCTTTTGGCCTGTTCCTCTGGCTCGCCTCCCTGCGCGTGCGCAAACCGCAGTTTGCCGCGGCCGGCTGGACCCGGCGCGACGTGGAAGACCTGCTGTTCTACGGCGTGCTGGGCGTGGTGATCGGCGGGCGTCTGGGCTATGCGCTTTTCTACAAGACCGACTATTACCTCGCCAACCCGCTGGAGATCCTGGCGGTCTGGAAGGGCGGCATGGCGTTCCATGGCGGGCTGTTGGGCGTGGGCGCGGCCATGGCCCTCTTTGCCTGGCGCCGCAAGCGTCCCGTACTCCAGGTCTTCGACCTGATCGCACCGTGCGTGCCGTTGGGCTTGGCATCGGGGCGGATCGGCAATTTCATCAACGGCGAACTGTGGGGGCGTGCCGCCGACCCCAGCCTGCCGTGGAACATTGCCCGCATTGGGAAACAGCATCGCCCACGGCAGG
>CAZBOF010000265.1:1965-3062 GCA_964493285.1 uncultured Rhizobacter sp.
TGCTGTTTCCCAATGCGGGCAATGTTCCACGGCACCCTTCACAGATCTATCAGTTCCTGCTGGAAGGTGTTTTGCTCTTCGTGCTGCTGTGGTGGTATGCGAGCCAGCCGCGCGCGCGAGGGCAGGTGACCGGTGCATTCATCGCCGGCTATGGCGTCTTCCGCTTCATTGCCGAGTATTTCCGCGAGCCCGATGACTTCCTGGGATTGCTTGCGCTCAACATGAGCATGGGCCAGTGGCTGTGCGTGCCGATGATCCTCGGCGGCGCCGTGCTGTGGTGGTGGGCCGGGCGCCGGGGCACCGAGGGAGTGGGCGCATGAGACAGATCTTCTTCGACACCGAAACCACCGGCCTGAGCCCCGAGTCCGGCGACCGCATCATCGAGATCGGCTGCGTGGAGATGGTGAACCGCCGGCTGACCGGCAACAACAAGCATTTCTATCTCAATCCTCAACGCCCGAACCACGAAGACGCGGTCAAGATCCACGGGCTCACCGATGAGTTTCTCGCCGACAAGCCGCTGTTCGCCGCGGTGGCGGACGAGTTGATGGAGTACCTGAGCGGCGCCGAAGTCATTGCGCACAACGCCCACTTCGACGTCGGCTTCTTCAACGAGGAACTCCGGCGTCTGGGCCGCCCCAAGTTCCCGACCTGCGTGGCGCAGATCTCCGACACGCTGGTCATGGCGCGCGAGATGTTCCCTGGCAAGTCCAATTCGCTGGATGCGCTGTGCAAGCGGCTGGAAGTCGATAACTCCAACCGCACCGTGCACGGTGCGCTGCTCGACGCCGGCTTGCTGGCCGAGGTCTACATCCGCATGACGCGCGGCCAGGATTCGTTGGTGATCGACGCGCATGAGAGCACGTCCGGCGACACCGTGATCATCCACGTCGACCTCAGCCAACTCCAGCTCCCCGTTCTGCGCGCGGGCGAGGCTGAACTGGCCGGTCACGACGCGGTGCTGGCCGAACTTGACAAGGCTTCGGGCGGCAAAACGCTGTGGCGCCAGCTTGTGACATAATCCTGGGCTTCCCGATCGGATCGGGCGGTTAGCTCAGCGGTAGAGCACTGCCTTCACACGGCAGGGGTCGCAGGTT
>CAZBOF010000266.1:0-3016 GCA_964493285.1 uncultured Rhizobacter sp.
CCACCGCACCGCTGCGCTGGTACGTGGTGCACGCCTACTCCGGCATGGAAAAGGCGGTTGAGCGCAATTTGCGTGAACGCATCGACCGCGCCGGCATGCAAGACCAGTTCGGTCGCATCCTGGTGCCCACCGAAGAAGTCGTCGAGGTCAAGAACGGCAAGAAGTCCGTGACCGAGCGCCGCTTCTTCCCCGGCTATGTGCTGGTCGAAATGGTCATGAGCGACGACACCTGGCACCTGGTCAAGAACACCTCCAAGGTCACCGGTTTCGTGGGCGGCGCCAAGAACCGTCCGGTGCCCATCTCGGAAGACGAGGTCATGAAGATCGTCAACCAGATGCAAGAGGGCATCGAAAAGCCGCGTCCCAAGGTCGAATGGGAAGTGGGCGAGGTCGTGCGCGTCAAGGAAGGCCCCTTCACCGACTTCAACGGCTCGATCGAGGAAGTCAACTACGACAAGTCCAAGCTGCGCGTGTCGGTCACGATCTTAGGTCGCGCCACCCCTGTCGAGCTGGATTTCGGGCAGGTCGAGAAAATCTGATGTCCGGGGGACATCAGATTTCGCCGAGGACCTGATCGCCAGATCAGGCCCGCAGGCAAAATTTGACGCGCCCTCCGCGCAGTCAAAGGCTCCGCACGGAGCCTTTTCTTTTTCCTGAACCCACCCTTTCTAGCCCTTGCCCGCCAAAGGGGCTTGCCAAGTCCCCAAAAAGCAGCCTACAATCGCCGGCTTTCCCCCTTGCAGAGGGGCGGCTGCGCTTTGCATCGCAAAATTCAGCCGAACAGGTCCCCAAAAAGACCTGCTTGCCGTACCAGCCGCGGACGAGATCGCGGCATGAGGAGCCCGAAAGGCCGGCGGACGCCCGTTTCGCATGTGCCCGGTAAGGCGTTTGCACTCGATCACACCGGCGTGGCCGTCGGCGTGATTCCAGGAGAAACACATGGCCAAGAAAATTGTCGGCTTCATCAAGCTGCAAGTCCCGGCGGGTAAAGCCAACCCGTCTCCCCCGATCGGCCCGGCGCTGGGTCAGCGCGGTCTGAACATCATGGAGTTCTGCAAGGCGTTCAACGCCCAGACGCAAGGCGTTGAGCCGGGCCTGGTGCTGCCGGTGGTGATCACCGCGTTCGCCGACAAGTCCTTCACCTTCGTGCTGAAGAGCCCGCCTGCTGCGGTGCTGATCAAGAAGGCGCTGAAGCTGGACAAGGGCTCAGCCCGTCCGCACGCCGACAAGGTCGGCAAGCTGACACGCGCTCAGATCGAAGAGATCGCCAAGGTCAAGCAAAAAGACATGACCGGTTCCGATCTCGACGCCGTCGTCCGCACGGTGGCGGGTACTGCCCGCTCCATGGGCGTCATTGTGGAAGGGGCTTGATCATGGCCAAATTGACGAAGCGCCAGAAGGCCCTCGCCGGCAAGGTGGAAACCACGAAGCTGTATCCGCTGGACGGCGCTCTTTCCTTGGTGAAAGAGTGCGCCACGGCCAAGTTCGACGAATCGATTGACGTCGCGGTGCAGCTCGGCATCGACGCGAAGAAATCCGACCAGGTGGTTCGCGGCGCTGTCGTGCTGCCCAACGGCACCGGCAAGACCAAGCGCGTTGCCGTGTTCGCCCAGGGCGCCAAGGCCGAGGAAGCCAAGGCGGCGGGTGCCGACATCGTCGGCATGGAAGACCTCGCCGAGCAGATCAAGGCCGGCAACATGAACTTCGACATCGTGATCGCTTCGCCCGACACGATGCGCATCGTCGGCACGCTCGGCCAGGTGCTGGGCCCGCGCGGCCTGATGCCGAACCCGAAGGTCGGCACGGTCACGCCCGACGTCGCCACGGCGGTCAAGAACGCGAAAGCGGGCCAGGTGCAGTTCCGCGTCGACAAGGCCGGCATCGTGCACACGACCATCGGCCGTCGCTCGTTCGACTCCGACAAGCTCGCGGGCAACCTGCGCGCGCTGATCGAGGCGCTGAACAAGGCCAAGCCGGCGACGAGCAAGGGGGTCTACCTGCGCAAGGTCGCGGTGTCGTCGACGATGGGCGTGGGTGCGCGGGTGGATGTGGCATCGATCAATGCCGCGCCAACCTCGGCCTGATGAAAAACAAGGGGCTCGCGCGTGTCTGGCGCGGGTTCTCGATGAGTTTGGTGGGCTGAACCCAGATACCCAGCGCCCTCGGGCCGCTGGGTGCCTTGCAAAAGTCCCGGAGCTTGCGAGCTGCGGGGCCTGGGCAGGCAAGTCGGGGTTCGGGTCATCCAAGACCGCAGGTGCAACGCAGGTTGCTTAATCAAGGCGAGGGCGCAAGCCCGAACCGAAGCCCGCGCAGATGGCGGTCCCGCTAGCCAAGGAATACGGATTCCTGGATAGAGGTCGCTGATTGTGGTGTGTCTGGCGGCAGCAGTGCCAACGGACACGTGATGTGAGGAGTAGACCTTGAGTCTCAATCGCAACGAGAAAGCAACCGTGGTGGCGGATGTGTCGGCCCAAGTGGCGCGGTCGCAGACGCTGGCGCTGGCTGAATACCGTGGCCTCACCGTCGCTCACTTGGACGCGCTGCGCAAGCAGGCGCGCGAAAAGGGCGTGTACCTTCATGTTTTGAAGAACACCCTGGCTCGCCGCGCCGTGGCTGGCACGCCGTTCGAAGTGGTCGCGGAGAGCATGGTTGGCCCGCTGATCTACGGATTTTCGGAAGACGCTGTCGCCGCGGCCAAAGTCATCTCCGACTTTGCCAAGGGCAACGACAAGCTGATCGTCAAGGCCGGCGCCATGGGCGGCAAGGCATTGAATGCAGATGGCGTGAAAGCGCTGGCATCCATTCCTTCCCGCGAAGTGCTGCTGACCCAGGTCGCTGGCCTGCTGCAGTCGCCGATTGCGCGTTTCGCACGCGTCATCGGTGCAGTTGCTGCAGCCAAGGGTGGTCCTGCAGAGGGTGCTGAAGAAGCGCCCGCTGCCGAAGCCACCGCCGCAGCCTGAGCCGCCCCGACGATCCCCGCAAACTTTTACCTATCTATCTAGGAACCCAAAATGGC
>CAZBOF010000267.1:0-2919 GCA_964493285.1 uncultured Rhizobacter sp.
CCTTCAACGCCACATTGCTTTGCAGTTCGCGCTGCAGGCGATCCCAGATCTGGCGGCTGGTCACGAACTTGCCTTCGCGCCCTGCCAGCGGTGAGTTGTTGACGCAGAAATTCATGGTCAGCGTGGGCTCGTCGACCTTCAGCATGGGCAACGGCTTCGGATCGTCGATGCTGGTGAGCGTCACGCCGATGCCGATGTCCTCGATGCCATTGATCAGCACGATGTCGCCGGGCCCGGCTTCGGTGGCTTGCTGCCGCTCCAGCCCTTCGAATTTCAGAACCTGGTTGACACGCGCGTTGAACGGCGGCTCATCCGGCCCGCTGTAGACCGCCACGTTCTGCATCGGCTTGAGGATGCCCTGGTTGATGCGCCCGATGCCGATGCGCCCCACGTAGGTGGAATAGTCCAGCGAGCAGATCTGCAGCTGGAGCGGCCCATTGGCGTCGCCCTGGTGCGGCGGCACGTGCTGAAGCACGGCATCGAACAGCGGCGCGAGATCGGTGCCGATGGCGCCGTGCTCCAACGTGGCCCAGCCATTGAGGCCGGAAGCGTAGATCACCGGGAAATCGAGCTGCTCGTCGCTGGCGCCAAGCTTGTCGAACAGATCGAAGGTGGCGTTGACGACATAGTCCACGCGCGATCCCGGGCGGTCTACCTTGTTGACGACCACGATCGGGCGCAACCCCAGCGCGAGCGCCTTCTTGGTGACGAAGCGCGTTTGCGGCATCGGCCCTTCCACCGCGTCGACCAGCAGCAGCACGCTGTCCACCATCGACAGAACGCGCTCGACTTCACCGCCGAAGTCGGCGTGCCCGGGGGTGTCGACGATGTTGATGTGGGTGCCTTTCCATTCCACGGCGCAGTTCTTCGCCAGGATGGTGATGCCACGTTCCTTTTCGAGATCGTTGCTGTCCATGACGCGTTCGGCCACTTTCTCGTTTTGGCGGAACGTGCCGCCTTGGCGAAGCAGTTGGTCAACCAGCGTCGTTTTGCCATGGTCGACGTGAGCGATGATGGCGATGTTGCGGATCTGTCGTGTCATACGTGGGTCTCTGCGTTCAGGAGGCCTTGCACCTCCACCGGGCTCAGCAGCCTTGTTGATATCAGTTCGCCGCCGGTGATGCGGCCACTCCCTAGAAATGCCTTCGGTTGCGGGCCGTAGACACGCACTTGTTGCGCATCCGGCAAGCCCAGCCGACGGCGCATGCCGCTCAAGAATCGCCCGGCATCGTCATCGTTCAGCCGCACCATGGGCCAGCCGGCCAGCAGTGTGTCTGCACCGAGCAGGCGCGCATCGCGCTGCGCTTCGTCCAGGGCCGAAAGCGCATCGAGCGAACAGGCGCAGTCGAGCGTCAATGCACCGCTGCCGGTGCGCCGCAGTGCCTTGAGGTGCGCGCCGCAACCCAAGGCTTCGCCGATGTCTTGCGCCAAGGTGCGGATGTATGTTCCCTTGCTGCAGTGGACGTCGATCGACAGTTCGGTGTCGTCCAGGCTGAGCACGGTGATCGAATGGATGGTGATCTTGCGTGCTTCACGCACCACCTCCTGCCCCGCCCTGGCGTACTCGTAGAGCGCTTTGCCCTCGTGCTTCAACGCCGAATGCATGGGCGGGATCTGGTCGATGGGGCCGGTGTACCGGTGGCAGGCGGCTTCCACCTGCTCACGCGAGACCACCACCTCGCGTTCGCAAACAATGTCGCCTTCAGCGTCGCCGGTCTGCGTGGTCACGCCCAGCTTCAGCGTGGCTTGGTAGCGCTTGTCGGCATCCAGGCTGACCTGGGAGAACTTGGTGGCCGCGCCAAAACACAGCGGCAGCAGGCCGGTGGCCAATGGGTCCAGCGTACCGGTGTGCCCTGCTTTCTCGGCGCGGTAGAGACGCTTGGCCTTTTGCAAGGCATCGTTGCTGGACAGGCCGAGCGGCTTGTCCAGCAGCAGCACCCCGTGGACCGGGCGCCTGGGAATGCGTGCGCGCGGCGCGCTCATCCCCGCGCCTCCATGGGGCGGCATGGCGCGAGACCTGGCTTGGCGGCAGAACGGACGGGCAACACGTTCAATCGTCCTTCGCCCGCGTGGCATTGGCCTGCTGGATCAGCGCCGTCAACTCCGCCGCGCGCTCCGTGGTTCGATCGAACTCGAAGCGCAACGTAGGCACCGTGTGAATCTGCAATCGCTTGAAGAGGCCGTTGCGCAAAAAGCCCGCGGCCTCGTTCAATGCGGCTTCCGACTCCTCGACATCGCCCACCAGCACCGAGAAATAGACCTTCGCGTGAGCGTAGTCGGGAGTCACCTCGACCGCCTGCAGCGTGACCATGCCGATGCGTGGATCCTTCAGCTCGCGAATAAGCTCCGCCAGATCCCGCTGGATCTGGTCGGCGACACGGAAGCCGCGGTTGGGAATCGATCGCTTGTGTCGCATCTGGGTTCCTTCGTTCGCCCGGAAACAAGAACCCCGCCTTGATACAGCTGGGCGGGGTTGACGGGCTGGGTTGTCTGCGTGGCCCGGGCCAGGAATCTGCCTGGCACCGGGCCGGTGCAGTTGAAGCCGGTTACAGCGTTCTGGCGACCTCTTTCAGTTCGAAGAATTCCAGTTGATCGCCTTCCTTGATGTCGCTGTAGTTCTTCAGCTTGATGCCGCACTCGAAACCGGCTGCGACTTCGCGAACATCGTCTTTCAGGCGGCGAACCGATTCGATTTCGCCGGTGTAGGCCACCACGTTGTCACGCAGGAGGCGGAAGCGCGCATTCCGGCGCACCAGGCCCGAGGTGACCATCGAACCGGCCACGGTGCCAATCTTCGACGCCACGAACACCGTGCGGATCTCGGCCGTGCCGATGATCTCTTCGCGCTGCTCGGGTGCCAGCATGCCGGTCATGGCCGCCTTCACATCGTCGACCGCGTCGTAGATGATGTTGTAGTAG
>CAZBOF010000268.1:0-2518 GCA_964493285.1 uncultured Rhizobacter sp.
CGGAAAACAGCACGAACGCGAGCTCGCCGCCTTGCGCCATCAGCACCGCGCGGTCGAGCGCATCGGCGCGCGAGCTGCGGGCCAGGCGTGCCACGGCGTAGATGCACAGCGCCTTCACCACCATCATCGACACCACGCCGGCCACGATGATGTGCCAGTTGCGCGCCACCACGCCGAGGTCCAGCGCCATGCCCACGCCGATGAAGAACAGGCCCAGCAGCAGGCCCCGGAAGGGCTCGATGTCGGCTTCGAGCTGGTGGCGGAAGGTGGACTCGGACAGCAGCACGCCCGCGAGAAATGCCCCCATCGCCATCGACAGGCCGCCCAGATCCATCAGCAGCGCGGCCCCCAGCACGACCAGCAGCGCCGCCGCGGTCATGACTTCGCGCGCCTTGGCGTTCGCGAGCACACGAAAGAGCGGGTTCAGCAGCCACACGCCCACCGCCACGAGCGCGGCCAGCGACGCCCCGGCAATGCCGATGCTGGCCCAGCGCGACGGCGCTGCCTGTTCGGCCCCGCCCGCCGGCGCGAGGAACGCGACGATCGCCAGCAGCGGCACGATCAGCAGGTCTTCGAACAGCAGGATGGACACCATGCGCTGGCCGCGCGGCGCGGCGATATCGCCGCGCTCGGCCAGCAGTTGCATCACGATGGCGGTGGAGGTGAGCACGAAGCCCATCGCGCTGACGAAGGACACGGCCAGCGAGAAGCCGAATGCCATGCCGACGAGCGTGAGCAGCAGGCCGCACAGCACCACCTGCAGGCTGCCCAGCCCGAAGATCTGCCGCCGCAAGCTCCACAGGTGAGACGGCCGCATCTCCAGCCCGATGATGAAGAGGAACATCACCACGCCCAGCTCGGCGGTGTGCAGGATGCTCTGCGGATCGGTGAACAGGCCCAGGCCGAAGGGCCCGATCACCAACCCGGCGGCGAGATAGCCGAGCACCGAGCCCAGGCCGAGCCGCTTGAACAGCGGCACCGCCACGACGGCGGCGCCCAGCAGCGCCACGACCTTGATCAATTCACCTGCTGAACCTTCAACGGCCATGGACGACCTCCTGTCGGGCGCCACGCGCAGAGAACGAAAAACCAACGCGGCGAATCAATATAACTGCAACGTCTTCATGGCGCGCTGGGGTGGATTGCGATCGGCGAGGAGAGCCTGCGAGGCTCTCAAGGATGGTGATGTTGGCCTCAACGACACCTAAACCGGAAAACAAAGCAGCCTGACAAAAGGCACCCAGCCCCTCCGAAACAATTGGAGTGCTGGCCCGAACCGCACACGGCCTCTCATCGGTTGACTTCAGGGAGTTCCATAAGACACTTTCTGGAGCACCCACGTACGAGCAATTCACAGAAAGGACCCCGATGAACTGCCAATATTTGATCTTCTTGCTTGATACGAACTGCATCAACGCGCGACAAAACAACTGCGCCATGAATCAACTGGAGATCTGGCACGATCACGGCCTCATCCACCTGTGCTACACGGATGTTGCACACGCCGAGGCATCCTACAAGTCAGATGCAAGAGCAGCAAAGGCTGCCGAGTTCTCCTGGGTGGGCACCAACAAGTGGGGGGAGAACGAAGACGTTCGCCATGCAGTTTCAGAGATCATGTTCCCCTGTGGCGCGAAGGACAAGACTCAGATCAACGACGCGCGCATCGTCTATGAGGCTGAACGGTTCCAGTGGCCTTTGATAACGATGGACGGCAAGTCCAAAAGGCAGCCCGGAGGAATCCTCGGCCACGCAAAGGAACTGCTTGCATTCGGCATCGAGGTGCTAACGCCGGAGAGCGCGGTGGAGAAAGTACTGGTTTCTGTACCAGCCGCTCAAGGGCTACGCCTTGAGTTGGCCAGGCTCAGTGAGAACGCTTGCCAACGATAGTGACCCCTGATCGAAACCGATCTCTACGAGGACTGATAGCAGCACTTGGCACCCCATAGACCTGCGAATCGATGCCCACCCGGTCAGCCTTGGGGGCAGGCGGCCATCACCTGCGCCACGGCCGCGGTGAGCTTCTTGCCGTAGGGCACGTGCAGGAATTCGTTCGGGCCGTGCGCGTTGCTCTTAGGGCCGAGCACGCCGCAGACCATCATCTGCGCGGCCGGGAAGCTCTGCTGCAACAGGCTCATCAGCGGGATGGTGCCACCTTGGCCGATGTAGCCGCACGGCGCGCCGAAGTGGGCCGCGGACGCGGCGTGAAGCGCGTCGTCGAGCCAGGGCGCAAGCGTGGGGGCATTCCAGCCGCTGGCGCCCTGCGCGCCAACGCGCCCGTCGGCGGCAAAGGTCACGCGGGCGTTGTAAGGCGCGTTGTCTTCGAGCAAGGCCTTGAGCTTCTGCGCGGCCTCGTTGCCGTCGACCAGCGGCGGCAGGCGCAGGCTGAGCTTGAACGCCGTGTAGGGACGCAGCACGTTGCCCGCATCTTTCAGCGCGGGAAAGCCATCGACGCCGGTGACACTGAGCGTGGGCTTCCAGGTGCGGTTGAGCAGGGCCTGGGTCGGGTCGGTGGTGG
>CAZBOF010000268.1:2528-2863 GCA_964493285.1 uncultured Rhizobacter sp.
GTGGTGGTGGGCAGGGCGGCGGCGCCGTCGGCACCGCAGGCCCACGGAAAGCGCTTCCACACCTCATCACCGAGGATTTGCGCCGTGGCCTGCGCCTGCGCGAGCCGCTCGGCCGGCACGTCGCAGTGGAAGAACGCGGGCAGCAGCTCGCCGGTGCGGCTGTCTTCGAGGCGGTCGAGCACCTGGCGCAGGATGCGAAAGCTCGACGGCACGAGGCCGCTGGAATCGCCCGAGTGCACCCCTTCGGTGAGGATCTCGACCTTCAGCGTGCCGGTGACGTTGCCGCGCAGGCTGGTGGTGAGCCAGAGCTGGTCGTAGTTGCCGGCGCCGCTGTC
>CAZBOF010000269.1:0-2838 GCA_964493285.1 uncultured Rhizobacter sp.
TGATCCGCACCATCTACGGCGACCCCGAGCGCTACAAGAAGAGCTACTACCCCGACGATTTCAAGGGCCGGTACTACCTTGCCGGCGACGGTGCGGTGCGCGATGCCAAGACGGGCTACTTCACGATCACGGGGCGGATTGACGACGTGCTCAATGTCAGCGGCCACCGCATGGGAACGATGGAGATCGAATCGGCGCTGGTGTCCTGTACCGAACTCGTGGCCGAAGCCGCGGTGGTGGGGCGGCCTGACGACACCACCGGAGAGGCGATCTGCGCATTTGTCGTGCTGAAGCGGCCGCGCCCAACCGGAGACGAAGCGAAGGCCATCGCGAAGACACTGCGCGATTGGGTCGGACGCGAAATCGGCCCGATTGCCAAGCCCAAGGACATCCGCTTTGGCGACAACCTGCCCAAGACGCGCTCGGGCAAGATCATGCGGCGCCTGCTGCGTTCAGTTGCCAAGGGGGAAGCCGTCACCCAGGACACCAGTACGCTGGAGAACCCTGCGATCCTGGAGCAACTGGGGCAGGCGCACTGAGCGGCGCCGCAGCGTTCGCAGAAACACGAAGGCCCCGCATGCGGGGCCTTCTTTCTTGTGCGCATCGGCGCGCAGCGGTCACTTGATCGTCAACAGCCACTGCGCCAGTTGCTTGGCCTCGGCAGGAGACACTTGGGGGTTGGCGGGCATGGGAACCGGGCCCCAAACGCCGGCGCCGCCCTTGACGATTTTTTGCGCCAGCATGTCGGCGGCATCGCGCTGGCCGCTGTACTTTGCCGCCACGTCCTTGTAGGACGGGCCGACCAGCTTCTGGTTTGCGGCATGGCACGCCATGCAGTTCTTTTTCTGAGCCAGGTCGGCATTGGCGAAGACAGGTCCTGCAATCAGCGCGGTCGCGGCAAAAAGCATTGAAACCGTTGACTTCATGACTTCCTTTCGGTGCTGGGGACAGAACGTGATTTACATTTCCAGCACTGCTGGATTCAACGCATTCTAGGTGGCTGGGGTTGACACGCCCCGGCGGCTCTCATCGTTCCATGAGGTTGTTCCATGTACTTTGTGATTCTCGGGCTGGTGCTGCTGATCATGAAAGCGACGGACTACGGGCCTGTGGCGCTGTGGTCCTGGTGGGCCGTTTTGTGGCCCTGGGCGGCGGCGCTGGTCTGGTGGTGGTGGGCGGATGCCACCGGCTACACCAAGCGCCGTGAAATGGACAAGATGGACGAGCGCGTCGCCAAGCGGCGCGCCGAGAACCTGGCGAAGCTCGGCATGGACACGCGAGGCCGCCGGCAAAAGCGGAAATCCTGAGCTGTTGGCTCGGTTCTCCAGGAAAAAGCGGCCTCGAGGGCCGCTTTTCTTCATGCGCTGCCGGTCGGGCGCCTACTCGAATTTGTCGAGTACGGCACCGGCGCTGGCGCTGGCTGCGGCGCGGGCGAACTTCGCCAGCACGCCGCGCGTGTAGCGGGGCGCCGGCGCCTTCCAGGCGGCGCGGCGCTTGGCCAACTCGTCATCGCTCACGTGCAGGTGCAGGCTGAGGGTGTGCGCGTCGATGGTGATGGTGTCGCCTTCGTGCACCAATGCGATGTTGCCGCCGGCATAGGCCTCCGGCGCCACATGCCCCACCACCATGCCCCAGGTGCCGCCGGAGAAGCGCCCATCGGTGATGAGTCCCACCGATTCGCCCAGTCCTTGCCCGATCAGCGCGCCCGTGGGGGCGAGCATTTCCGGCATGCCGGGGCCGCCCTTGGGGCCGAGATAGCGCAGCACCATCACGTCGCCGGCCTTGATCTTCTGGGCCATGATGGCGGCCAGCGCCGACTGCTCGTCGTCGAACACACGGGCCGGCCCGGTGATTTCGGGGTTCTTCAGCCCGGTGATCTTCGCCACGCAGCCTTCCGGCGAGAGGTTTCCCTTCAGGATCGCGAGGTGGCCTTCGGCGTACAGCGGCTTGTCGATGGCGCGGATCACGTCTTGGTCGGCGCGAGGTGTGTCGGGGACGTCGACCAGGTTCTCGGCCACGGTCTTGCCAGTGATCGTCATGCAATCGCCATGCAGCAAACCGGCTTTCAGCAAGATCTTCATGACCTGGGGAATGCCGCCCGCCTTGTGCAGATCGACCGCGAGGTAGTCACCCGACGGCTTGAGGTTGCACAGCACGGGGACGCGTTTGCGCACACGCTCGAAGTCTTCGATCGTCCATTCGACTTCCGCCGCATGGGCAATCGCCAGGAAGTGCAGCACGGCATTGGTGGAGCCGCCGGTGGCCATGATCACGGCCACAGCATTCTCGATCGATTGGCGGGTGACGATCTCGCGCGGGGTGAGGTTGTTGCGCACCGCTTCGACCAGCACTCGCGCGGCTTCGGCGGCCGAGGTGGCGGTTTCTTCGTGCGGGTTCGCCATCGTGCTCGAGTAGGGCAGGCTCATGCCCAAGGCCTCGAAGGCGGAACTCATCGTGTTGGCGGTGTACATGCCGCCGCACGAGCCGCTGCCCACGATGGCGCGGCGTTCGATCTGGCAGAAATCTTCCTCGCTCATGTTGCCGGCGCTGAACTGCCCGACTGCCTCGAATACGCTGACGATGTTCAGATCCTTGCCTTTGTAGTGGCCGGGCAGGATGGTGCCTCCGTAGACGTAGATGGCAGGCACGTTGGCGCGCAGGATGCCCATCATCCCGCCGGGCATGTTCTTGTCGCAGCCGCCGACGACGAGCACGCCGTCCATCCACTGCCCACCCACGCAGGTTTCGATGCAGTCGGAGATCACTTCGCGTGACACGAGGCTGTACTTCATGCCCTCGGTGCCCATGGCCATGCCGTCGGAGATGGTGGGCGTGCCG
>CAZBOF010000270.1:0-2820 GCA_964493285.1 uncultured Rhizobacter sp.
GCTGCGACGGCTGCGACGGCTGCGACGGCTGCGACGGCTGCGACGGCTGCGACGGTGTCGCCGGGGCGACGGGCCGTTCAAACGCACAGGCAAGGCGGCGTCAAACCGATTCGCAGCCACGCTGCATCTCCCGTGGAGACTGAATCTCGCCGCCGACTGGGGTTGCCAGCTCCCCGGCTCGGCGGACGCGTTCACCACACCGGCAAGCCATGAAGAACGGGTGACGGCCACAGGGCCATCCCCGCCCGCGGAACACGCTGGACCTGGGTGCATGCGACAGCACCCGCTTCGGACAGCATCCATGCCGCTGAAAACATCGACCACGCGCGTGGCCGGCAGACTGGCCGCGAAAGCGCGTGGGACGCAAGGACACAGGGGCGAAGGGCGCGCGCTGCGGCATCGCGGAAGAGACCTCGCGGGAGCGCGATCGCTGCCCCAGGCGTTCATGCGAACCACCCGGCCAGCGTCTCTCTTCATGCGCCCATCTTTGATCGGCCTGCGGTGATCTCCGATTCAGGCCGGCACCAATGAAAACGGCCCCGAAGGGCCGTTCACGATCGCAAGTTGATGGGGTGGCTGATGGGACTCGAACCCACGACAACAGGAATCACAATCCTGGACTCTACCAACTGAGCTACAGCCACCGCAGAACTGCGCATTATAGCGAAGGCGAACGCTTCGTTCAGTCAGCCGCAACGTTGGCCGCCACCGGGGGCGACTTCACCTGCGCCTTGAACCGCGTCTTGAGCGCGGCATAGTACGCGGCGGCCTCCGCAGCACCCCACACTTGCGCATACTGAGCTGCCACCCGGGACGCATCGCTTGCCACCGGGTCGCGTCCGATCACTTTCACGACACGCACGACCGCGTAGCCTTCAGCACCCAGGTCAACGCCAGATGCCGCTGGCAGCGAGTTCGACGGCGCCCTCAACACGGCGTCGACCACAGCACTGGGCGAATTGCCGCCTTGCGCGCGAGAAAAAAGCTGCACGGGCACACCGAGGTCATTGCCAAGCGCCTCACGCGCCGCGGCCAGGCGCGCTTCACCAGCTGCACGCGCCAGCTGCGCCGCCTGCCGGGCCACCACGCGCTCCTGCACCCCTGCACGCACATCGGCCAGCGGCTGCATCACCGACGGGTGATGCTGGACCACACGGGCTGCGGCCAGCGTGCTGGGCGCCGTTTCCATGGCGTCGATGTTGCGCTTGCTTCGCAGCGTTTCCGCATCGAAGAGCGCCTCCAGCAACTTGGGCGAAGCCAATGGCCCCTCGGCGCCTGGCGCCGGTGCACGCGTCACGCCTTGCGCGGTGCGCAGCGACAACTTCAACGCATCAGAAACGGGCTTCAGGCTGTCGGACTGCTCGTACACAAGATTCGAGAATTCGGTGGCTGCGCGCGCATATTCCACATGGGCAAGCTCTGTGCGGCGGGCCGCCTCGATCTCCGCACGCACGCTCTCGTAGCTTCGCGTCTCCCCGCCTCGAACCGCCTTGAGCTGAAGGATGTAAAAACCTTCGGCGGTCTCCAGAACCGGGCTCAGATCGCCCGGCTTTTTCAATGCGAACAACCCGTCTTCATAGGCCTTCTCCGTGTCGCCGCGGCCAATGAAGATGTCGACTTCACCGCCCCGCTCGGCAGATCCGGCATCTTGCGAGTTCTTGCGCGCCACATCGGCAAACGAGGCCGGCGCCTGGGTCACCGCGGCCAGCAGCTCTTGCGCTTTCTCCTTCGCCGCACGCCGTTCTTCGGCCGGCTGATCGGCGCCCGCCTTGACCAGAATGTGGCTGACGCGGCGCTCTTGCGGCGACGTGTAGCGGCTTTCGTTCTCGGCGTAATACTTGCGCAGGTCGTCTTCCGACACCTGAATACTCTTCGTGATGGCCTCGAGGTCAAGAACCACGTACTCGATGTCGACCGTCTCCGCGGTTCGGAATTCAGCGGCGTGGGCGGGGTCCTTGTAGTAAGCCTCGATGTCTGCGTCGGTGGGCTTGACCTGGCTGAGGTAGTTGCTCGCATTGAAGCGCAGCACCTGCGCTTCGCGCTGCTGGTAGTACGCATCGATCGCACTCGCCGCCGCGACTTCCGAGCCGATGACCGTCCCGGCGATACCGCGCTGGACCTGCCGCACAGCCAGGTCTTGCCGCACGCGCTGCTCGAAACCATGCTTGCTCATGCCCTGCATGGCGAGGACCGATTCAAGGGCTGCCACATTGAGGCTGCCATCCGGATTGCGGAACGACTCGAACTGCCCGTCGGTGCGGTACGCACGCTCGAGCCGGGCATCGCTGGTCACGTAACCGAGGTCATGCGCCGCGGCGACGAGCACCCGCTCACGGACGATGCCATCGAGCGTGTTGGCCTTCATCTGAGGCGTGTCCAGCAGGCGGGTGTCGATGTTGGGCATCTGGCGGCGCAGCATCTCGACCTGCTCACGGTGAGCGAAGTCGAGTTCGGCTTGCGTGATGTTCGCGCCATTCACTGAAGCGACAGGTGCGGTCGTTCCATCGGAGAAACGGGTGTAGCCTTCGATGCCGAAGAACACGAACGACGGAATGATCAGCAGCACCAAGACGAACAAAGCGACGCGCGTGTGCTTGCGTATGAATTCAAACATCGGAAACCTCGGGTTGGAGCGCAACGGCCATGAACGAATCAGGCCGCTTCAAATGCAACAAAGGCGAACCTGAGTTCGCCTTTGAAGGGTAGACAGCTGGAGATTCTAGCCAACGTCGAATCGTGGATGTCTCGCGCCGGCCGTGTCTCGTTGGTGGGTGCTGAGGGGCTCGAACCCCCGACCTACGCCTTGTAAGGGCGCCGCTC
>CAZBOF010000271.1:0-2812 GCA_964493285.1 uncultured Rhizobacter sp.
AGGGAGTGGTGATGCGCGCCCGTCCGCCGGGTGCGCTGGACGGCTTCCCGAGGGGGTGCCGCCCGGCTTGGGGCGGCCCGGCGCTCGGGCGGCTGCGGCACTGCGTGGAGGGAGTGGTGATGCGCGCCCGTCCGCCGGGTGCGCTGGACGGCTTCCCGAGGGGATGCCGCCCGGCTTGGGGCTGAGGCCGGACGCAAACCGTCCCTGCGGACGGTTTGCCGCCTGCCGAAGGCCATCGGACTCTGGCCGATGGCGGCCCGGCGCTCGGGCGGCCTCCCGATCACGGCAGCGCTTCCGGCAGGTCTTCCGCCAGCGCATAGCCGGTGCCGCGGTGGGTGCGGATCGGGTCGAGCGTGGGGGCGACGAGCTTCATCTTTGCGCGCAGCGTTTTCACGTGCGCGTCGACGGTGCGGTCGAGGCTGTCGGTGGCGTCCCACACCTTGTCGAGCAAGGTGTCGCGCGAGAACACATGGCCAGGGCGCGATGCGAGGGCCTGCAGCAAGCCGAATTCGTAGCGCGACAGTTCGAGCGGTGCGCCATAGAAGCGGATCTGGCGCTTGCCTTCGTCCACCGACAACGGCAGCGCGGGCGCCACCGGGGCGGGACGGGCGCTGCGGCGCAGCACGGAGCGCACGCGGGCCACGAGTTCGCGCGGTGAGAACGGCTTGGGCACGTAGTCGTCGGCGCCAAGCTCCAGGCCGACCACGCGGTCGATCTCATCGCTGCGGGCGGTGAGGAACACAACCGGCACGTCGGCCACTTCCCTCAGGCGCTTGAACACCTCGAAGCCGCTGGCGTCGGGCAGGCCGACGTCGAGGATCACCAGCGCGGGCACCTCGGATCGCATCTGAGACACCGCCTCGGCGCCTGTGCCCACCCAGACCGGCTCGAAGCCATCGGTGCGCAGCGCGTACTGCAGCGTGTCGGCGATGCCGGGCTCGTCCTCGACGATCAATATCCGCGGTTTCATGTCATGGGGTGGGCGGCCTCAGCCCGCAGCCGGGGGACCGCCCCGGCCCGGCCGGCGGGCGAGGGGGGTCATTCCGCCGGCAAGAACCCCTCGATCGACAGGTAACGCTCGCCGGTGTCGTAGTTGAACCCGAGCACCGTCGCGCCGGATGCCAGTTCGGGGAGCTTCTGCGCGATGGCTGCCAGCGTGGCGCCGGAAGAAATGCCCACCAGCAATCCTTCTTCGCGGGCACAGCGGCGCGCCATGTCTTTGGCGGCATCGGCCTCGACCAGAATCACGCCATTGAGCAGGTCGGTGTGCAGGTTTTTCGGAATGAAGCCGGCGCCGATGCCTTGGATGGGGTGCGGGCTGGGCTTGCCCCCGCTGATGACCGGCGAGGCCGTGGGCTCGACCGCGAACACCTTCAGCTTCGGCCACATGGCCTTGAGGACCTTGGCACAGCCGGTGATGTGGCCGCCGGTGCCCACGCCGGTGATGAGCGCCTCGACGCCGCTGGGGAAGTCGGCAGCGATCTCTTGCGCCGTGGTGCGCGCGTGCACATCGATGTTGGCGGGGTTGTCGAACTGCTGCGGCATCCAGGCCCCCGGCGTCTGTGCGACGAGTTCGGCGGCGCGGGCGATCGCGCCGTTCATGCCCTTCTCGCGCGGGGTGAGTTCGAAGCGTGCGCCATAGGCCAGCATCAGGCGGCGACGCTCGATGCTCATGCTCTCCGGCATGACCAGCACCAGGTCATAGCCTTTCACCGCCGCCACCATGGCGAGACCCACGCCGGTGTTGCCCGAGGTCGGCTCGACGATGGTGCCGCCGGGCTTGAGCACGCCGCTTTGCTCGGCCGCTTCGATCATCGACAGGGCGATGCGGTCCTTGATGGAGCCGCCCGGGTTGGCGCGTTCGCTCTTCACATACACGTTGTGCGAACGACCGAACAGGCGATTGATTCGGATGTGCGGCGTGTTGCCGATGGTTTGCAAGATGTTCTGGGCCAGCATGCAAGTCTCCCGTCGTTGATCGCAAATTATGGGCGCAAAAGAATGGCCTTCGCTGCTCGAATGCGCTCGCCGGGGCGCGGGACATAATTCTTCATGTTCCCAACGCTCCAAAATGACACTTTCCTGCGCGCATGCTTGCGCCAGCCCGTGACCCACACGCCGGTGTGGCTGATGCGCCAAGCCGGGCGCTACCTGCCCGAATACCGTGCCACCCGCGCCCAGGCCGGCAGCTTCATGGGCCTGGCCACCCACACCGATTACGCCACCGAGGTGACCTTGCAGCCGCTGGCGCGCTATCCCCTCGACGCCGCGATCCTGTTCAGCGACATCCTCACCGTGCCAGACGCCATGGGCCTGGGGCTGAGCTTTGCGCTCGGAGAAGGGCCGAAGTTCGCCCATCCGGTGCGCGACGAAGCGGCCGTGGCGAAGCTGGCGGTGCCCGATCTGGGGAAGCTGCGCTACGTGTTCGATGCAGTCACCTCCATCCGCAAAGCGCTGAACGGCCGCGTGCCGCTGATCGGCTTTTCCGGCAGCCCGTGGACGCTCGCCTGCTACATGGTGGAAGGCGGTGGCTCGGACGACTACCGCCTCGTCAAGACCCTGCTGTACCAGCGCCCCGACCTGATGCACCAGATGCTGCGCGTCAATGCCGATGCGGTGGCGGCCTATCTCAATGCACAGATCGATGCCGGCGCGCAGGCGATCATGGTGTTCGACAGCTGGGGCGGGGTGCTGGCCGATGGGGCCTACCAGGCGTTCAGCCTCGACTACACGCGCCGCGTGCTGGCCCAGGTGAAGCGCGAGCACGAAGGCCAGCGCATTCCGCACATCGTCTTCACCAAAGGCGGCGGGC
>CAZBOF010000272.1:0-2806 GCA_964493285.1 uncultured Rhizobacter sp.
GATCGGCTTCCTGATCTTCATCCCGTTCCTCGTGATCGACATGATCGTCGCCAGCGTGCTGATGAGCCTGGGGATGATGATGCTCAGCCCGGTACTCGTGGCCCTGCCGTTCAAGCTGATGCTGTTCGTGCTGGCCGATGGCTGGAACCTGCTGCTGGGTTCGCTTGCCTCCAGCTTTGCCACCTGACGCAGGGCGTCGCCTCAAACCTCCCACGGAAACCCAGATGGATTCGCAACTTGCCTTCAACTACGGGCAGCAAGGCCTGTACCTCCTGCTGACGGTGGCCGCACCGGTGCTGCTGACGGTACTGGGCGTCGGCCTGATGGTCAGCGTGTTCCAGGCCGCCACGCAGATCCACGAGGCCACGATGTCGTTCGTGCCGAAGATGATCGCCGCGGTGGTGGTGCTGGCCGTGGCCGGGCCGTGGATGCTGACCACGCTCGTCGAGTACCTGCAACGCACCTTCGCCGCGATTCCGTCGGTCGTCGGCTAGGGCCTGTTCAGTTCCTTCCCACGCCGATGCTGACCTTCACCGAAGCCCAGGTGATGGCCTGGGTCTCGCCGATCCTGTGGCCATTCCTGCGCATGTTGGCCCTGTTCACGCTGGCGCCGGTGATCTCGCGGCGCAACGTGCCGCTGCGCGCGCGCGTGGGCTTGGCCTTTCTGATCGCGGTGTGCGCCCAGGCGTCGCTGCCGGAGATGCCGGTCATCGAGCTGGGGTCCTCGGAGGCGGTGCTGGTGGTGATCCAGCAGGTGCTGATTGGCGTCACCATCGGGTTCGCGGCGCGGTTGGTGTTCGCCGCGATCGAACTGGCGGGCGAGCTGATCGGCTTGCAGATGGGTTTGAACTACGCCGGGTTCTTCGACCCGGGCAGCGGCACGCAGGGCACGACGGTGAGCCGCTTCTTCGGCACCACGGTGTCGTGGCTGTTCATCATCATCAACGGGCACCTGCTGCTGATCATGGCGCTGGTGCAGAGTTTTCACGTCTTCCCGGTGGGGCCGGAGCCGTTTGCGTTCCTGCGCGCGCTGCAGCCGCAGGTGTGGGGCGCCGAGATCTTCAAGCTCGGCCTGTGGATCGCACTGCCCATCATGACGATGCTGCTGTTCGTGAACCTGGTGCTGGGCATCATCTCGCGCGTGTCGCAGCAGATGAACATCTTCGCCATCGGCTTTCCGATCACGGTCGGCACGGGCCTGGTGGGCATGCTGCTCACGCTGCCGCTGATGCAGGCGCCGTTCGTGATGGTGCTGGAGCAGATGCTGGCGTACTTCCAGTAGGAAGGGCTTCTTGGCCGAGGAAGACGGTCCCGATCTGACATCAAACGCCGAACAGGGCCGGGCTTACCCCGCTTATCCGGCTCAAGTTCGGCGGGCGCCCCGAAACAATAGAGCGGCCTGAAGATTCCTTTGCCATGGCCGCCTCTGACCAAGACCGCAACTTACCTGCCACGCCTCGCAAGCTCGCCAAAGCGCGCCGCGACGGCCAGGCCGTGCGTTCCCGCGATCTGGGCCACTTCGCCGCAATCGCAGCCGGCGGCACCGCGCTGACGGTGCTGGCCCCCGTGATGGCACGCTGGATCGAGCGGATGGTGGCGCAGGGCCTCACCTTCAATGCCGCTGCGGTCAAGAGCCCTTCTTTCATGGTCGAGCGCCTGGTCGAGCTGGCGTTCCTGATGCTGTGCATCGTGGTGCCGCTCGGCGTGATGCTGATGCTGGTTGCGGTAGGCGTGGGAGTCGCGGCAGGCGGCTGGGTCTGGACCTTCAAGACGATTCAGCCCAAGTTGTCCAAGCTCAATCCGATCTCCGGGGTGGGGCGCATGTTCTCCAAGCAGCAGCTGATCGATGCCCTCAAGGCCTCGGCGCTGGCGCTGATCCTGGGCTCCATCGGCGCGATGTACCTGCGCGCCAACGTCGACACCTTCGGCGGCGTGCTTGCGATGCCGTTGCCGACGGCGCTGGCCCAGGCCGGCTGGGCCATCGTCTTCGGCATGGCGCTGCTGCTGCTGGCCCTGGCCGCGTTTGCATTGGTCGACCTGCCTTTGCAGAAGTACCTGCATGCCAACCGGCTCAAGATGAGCCACCAGGAAATGAAGCAGGAGCACAAGGAAACCGAAGGCAATGCCGAGGTCAAGGCCAAGCTGCGCGCCCGCATGCGCGAGATGAGCAGCCGGCGCATGCTGGCGGCGATCCCCGACGCCGACCTGGTGGTCATGAACCCGACCCACTATGCCGTGGCGTTGAAGTACGACGAAGCCAAGATGGGTGCGCCGCGCGTGGTGGCCAAGGGTGCCGACCTGCTGGCCATGAAGATCAAGGAAATCGCCACCGGTGCCGAAGTGCCGGTGCTGCAGGCGCCGGTGCTCGCGCGGGCGCTGTATGCGCATGCCGAGATCGACCGCGAGATTCCGGCGGCCCTGTTCTCCGCCGTGGCCCAGGTGCTGGCCTATGTCTACCAACTGCGTGCTGCGCTGGCGGGCGGCATGCCCATGGCGGCGAACCTTCCCGAACTGAGCGTGCCGCCTGAACTGGACCCGCACAACAAGCCCGGCTTTGCGCCGGACGAGGTAGCGACATGATGGAAACGATGAGCTGTGACCTGCCTTCTCTGGGCGCCATCCCCTCGGGGGATCGGCTGCGCGGCAGCGCGGACGAGGGGCTGGCACAAGGCGCCCGAGCGCCCGGCCGCCCGAAGCCGGGCGCCATCCCCTCGGGGGATCGGCTGCGCGGCAGCGCGGACGAGGGGCTGACACAAGGCGCCCGAGCGCCCGGCCGCCCGAAGCCGGGCGCCATCCCCTCGGGGGA
>CAZBOF010000273.1:0-402 GCA_964493285.1 uncultured Rhizobacter sp.
GGCCGATGATGCCGCCGCCGATGACGAGCATGCGCTTGGGAATCGACTTCAGCTCCAGGGCGCCGGTCGAGGTCACCACCCGCGGATCATCCTTCGGCAGGAAGGGCAACTTCACAGCCTCTGAACCCGCCGCGATGACCGCGTTCTTGAACTTGACGAGCTGGCTCTTGCCACCCGCGGCCGTCACGCGCAGATGATGCGGGTCGGCGAACTCGCCCTGCCCATGAATGACCGTCACCTTGCGCATCTTGGCCATTGCGGCCAAGCCACCGGTCAGCTTGCCAATGACCTTCTGCTTGTGCGCGCGCAACTTGTCCAGATCGACCTTGGGCGAACCGAAGCTCACGCCCAGGGCGTCGAAATGCTTCACTGACCATGCCACATGTGCATTCGCAACGACCC
>CAZBOF010000273.1:412-2523 GCA_964493285.1 uncultured Rhizobacter sp.
TCCATCACCGCCGCCACGTGCAGCAGGGCCTTGGATGGAATGCACCCCACATTCAGGCAAACACCGCCCAGGGTCTCGTAGCGCTCCACGAGCACCGTTTTCATGCCGAGGTCGGCCGCGCGAAACGCAGCGGAATAGCCTCCCGGCCCAGCCCCCAGCACCAGCATGTCGCACTCGAGATCGGCACCCAGGTCACTGGCTGCTGGCGCGGGCTTCGCCGCGGGTACGGCGGCTTTCGGTTCGGACACCTTCTCGGCCGCCGGCGCAAGCGGCGGCGCCGAAGCGACTTGCTCGGCCGCCTCCAGCGTCAAGATCACCGTCCCTTCATTGATCTTGTCGCCCAAGGCCACCTTCAGGTCTTTCACGACGCCCGCATGCGACGACGGAATCTCCATCGATGCCTTGTCGCTTTCGACGGTCACCAAAGACTGTTCCGCCTTGATGGTGTCGCCCGGCTTCACGAGCACTTCAATGATGGCCACATCCTTGAAGTCACCGATGTCCGGAACCTTGATCTCGATCGCTGCCATGCTGAAGGTTTACCTGGTTGGATGGAGTTGCGCAGGACGTGTCGTCAGAGAAGGACACGCCGGAAGTCGGCGAGGATCTGGGACAGGTAGGTGTTGAACCGCGCCGCCGTGGCGCCGTCGATCACCCGGTGGTCCCAGCTCAGGCTCAGCGGCAGAATCAAGCGCGGCTCGAACGCCTTGCCGTCCCACACCGGCCGCATGGCCGATCTGCACACGCCCAGGATGGCCACTTCAGGCGCGTTGATGATCGGCGTGAAGTAGGTGCCGCCGATCCCGCCGAGCGACGAGATCGAGAAGCAGCCGCCCGTCATGTCGGCTGGGGCCAGCTTGCCCTCGCGCGCCTTGGCGGCCAGCTCGCCCATTTCCTTCGAAATCTGCAGCACACCCTTCTTGTCGGCATCCTTCAGAACCGGCACCACCAGGCCATTCGGCGTGTCCGCGGCAAACCCGATGTGGAAGTACTGCTTGAGCACGATCTGCTCGCCATCCAGCGATGCGTTGAACTGGGGGAACTTCTTCAGCGCCGAAACGCACGCCTTGATGAGGAACGCCAGCATCGTCACCTTGATGCCCGATTTCTCGTTCTCCTTGTTCAACTGGACACGGAAGGCTTCCAGCTCGGTGATGTCGGCATCATCATGGTTCGTGACATGCGGAATCAGCACCCAGTTGCGATGCAGATTGGCGCCGCTGATCTTCTGGATGCGGGACAGATCCTTGCGCTCGACCGGCCCGAACTTCGCAAAATCCACTTGCGGCCACGGCAGCAAACCCGGCATCGCACCGCCGGCCACGCCACCCTTGCCTTGCTGGGCGCGCGTCGCGGTGTCGCCGGCCATCACGCTCTGGACGAAGGCGTGCACGTCGTCGTGGGTGATGCGGCTCTTGGGGCCGGTGCCCTTCACTTCTTCCAGCGGCACGCCCAGTTCACGCGCCAGCTTGCGAATGGAAGGCGAAGCATGCGGCAGGTCACCCTTCGGCGCTGACGGCTCATGCACCGGCAGCGAGGCCGTCGGAGCCACGCGCTTGCCTGAAGCGGCGGCTTGTTGAGCGGGAGGTGCAGGCTCGCTGGCGGGCGCCGTCGCCGCTTCCGGCGCCGGGGTGGCGTCCGGCGCGGGCGCTGACGCCTTGCTCTGAGCAGCGTCGTCCGCGGATTCGCCGGACGACTCCATCGTCAACAGCAGCGAACCCTGGTTGATCTTGTCGCCAAGCTTGACTTTCAGTTCCTTCACCACGCCTGCGTGCGTGGAGGGAATCTCCATCGACGCCTTGTCGCTTTCCACCGTCACCAGCGATTGATCGAGACTCACTGTGTCGCCGGCCTTCACCAGCAGTTCGATGATCTCAACGTCTTTGAAGTCACCGATGTCGGGGACGGTCACTTGCACCAGGGCCATGTCGTGTCTCTTTCTTCGTGCGTCGCCGCTCAGGCGTAGAGCGGGTTGAGCTTTTCAGTGTCGATGCCGTACTTCTTGATGGCGTCAGCCACCTTGGTGGCTGGAATGGTGCCCTCATCGGCCAGGCATTTCAACGCGGCAATCACGATGTAGTGGCGGTTGATCTCGAAGTGCTCGCGCAGCT
>CAZBOF010000273.1:2533-2779 GCA_964493285.1 uncultured Rhizobacter sp.
GGAAATCGCTGCGGCCATAGCCGTCGGTGCCCAGAACACGGAAGGTGCGCCCCTTCGGCAAGAAGGCGCGGATCTGGTCGGCGTAGCTCTTCATGTAGTCGGTGCTGGCGATCACCGGGCCGGCGTACTTCTCCAGTTGCTGCGCCACAAACGACACGCGCGGCGTCTCGGTCGGGTGCAGCAGGTTCCAGCGCTCCACGTCCTGGCCATCCCGGGCCAATTGGTTGAAGCTCGGGCAGCTCCACA
>CAZBOF010000274.1:0-2747 GCA_964493285.1 uncultured Rhizobacter sp.
GTCTGCGCGCCGGTGAAGGCGCCGCGTTCGTGGCCGAAGAGTTCGGACTCCAGCAGATCCTTCGGGATCGCCGCGGTGTTGATCGCCACGAACGGGCCGCTCGCACGCGGGCTGTGCTTGTGCAGCGCGTGCGCCACCAGTTCCTTGCCCGAGCCCGATTCACCGGTGATCAGCACCGTGACCGTACTCTGGCTCAAGCGCCCGATGGCTCGGAAGACGTCCTGCATGGCCGGCGCCTGGCCGAGCATCTCGGGCACCTGGGCCTGCGCCACGTCACCCACCTCCTCGCGCATGCTCTCGTCGAGCGCACGGCGAATCAGCTCCACAGCCCTCGGCACGTCGAAGGGTTTGGGCAAATACTCGAAGGCCCCGCCCTGGAACGCGCTGACCGCGCTGTCGAGGTCGGAATACGCGGTCATCACGATCACGGGCAGGCCTGGCGAGCGTTCTTTCACCTTGCCCAGCAGCTCGATGCCGGAGCCACCGGGCATGCGGATGTCGGACACCAGCACCTGCGGCGAGTCGGTTTCTAAAGCGGCCAGCACATCGCGCACGTTGGTGAAGCTGCGCACGGCGAGTTCTTCGCGCGCCAGCGCCTTCTCCAACACGAATCGGATGGATTGGTCGTCGTCAACGATCCAGATGGGTTTCATGCCCTGCCTGTGGTTGGGTCCGCCGCCAAGCCAGAAGGCTCACGGCAACGGAATCACGATCTTGAAAAGCGTCCGGCCCGGTTCGCTTTCGCACTCGATCAAACCCTGGTGCTGCTGAACAAAAGTTTGCGCCAGTGTGAGCCCCAGTCCCGATCCGCCATCGCGCCCCGATACCAAGGGGTAAAAAATGCGATCCCGGATCGATTCCGGGATACCCGGGCCGTTGTCTTCGATATGCAATTCCAGTGCCAACCGGTGGCGCTGCTTCCCGACAGTCACTTGCCGGCAGACGCGGGTGCGCATCACGATGCGGGCATCGCCCTGCAACACGCGTTCGGCAAGCGCCAAGGCCGCGTTGTGGGCGATGTTGAGAACCGCCTGGATCAGTTGCTCGCGATCGCCCTGGAAGTCAGGGATCGAAATATCGTAGTCGCGCTCGACTTCCAATCCCCGTGGAAACTCCGCCAGGATCAGCGAGCGCACCCGTTCGCAAACCTCGTGGATGTTCACGTCGCTCACCACGTGCGGCTTTCGGTGGGGCGCCAGCAGGCGGTCCACCAAGGCCTGCAGGCGGTCGGCTTCCTTGATGATGACCTGCGTGTACTCGGTCAGGTCGCGCGAGGTCATCTCCATCTCGAGCAGTTGCGCCGCGCCGCGAATGCCGCCCAGCGGGTTCTTGATCTCATGGGCCAGGTTGCGGATCAGCTCCTTGTTCGCCTGGGCCTGGCCCAGTGCACGCTCTTCGCGGTCCTGCCGCGCCTGATGTTCCAGTTCCACCAGCTCCACCACCATGCAGTCGCTGTGATCCATCTGGTTCACGATGACATGCACCGGCAGCACGTAGCCCAGAACCGGCCGGCGCAGCAATGCCACGAAGCGGCTGGTCGCGTACTCGTTGCCGGCCACGGCCGCCACCGTGTCGCGCACGGCATGGGGGTCGGCGAACCAGTCAAACAGCGAACTGCGCTGCACGCTGCGGCGCGACAGGCCCAGCACGTCTTCGAACGCGGCGTTCACGAACACGCACTGCCCATCCGCACGCACCACGGCCACCATGGTGGCCAGGTGGTCGAATGCGTCGTAGGCGCCGGGCTGCCCCGTGTCGGGGCCGGGTGCAGCCGGGAAATTCACGGCAACTTGCTCAACTCGCGCCTGAGCGCCGCCACATCGCTTTCCTTGCGCGCGATGACGGCCTTCATCTCGGCCACGCGGTCAAGGTACTTCTGGTAATTGCGCTCGTCGCCGCGGCGCTCCGGCTCGCCGTTGTTGTACTCCCCTTGCAACGCGGCAAGCTCTCCCTCTTCCTTGCGCAGCTCGGACTCCAGAATCCGGCGGGCATCGCTGTCGCGGGCGCGCTGGTCGGTGGGGTCGATGCGCGAGCCGGGCGCGCGGCTGGCCGCCGGCACCGGCGCCGCGGCAGCCCGCGGCCGGGTCGACTGGATCACCGTGATGGGGGCGCCTTCGAGCGTACGGCATCCCTTCTCGCGCGCCTCCTTCGCCGACAGCGTGTCGGTGTAGAGCACGGGGTTACCCGGACACCGGTACACCGGCTTGCCGCTTTCCGACTGCGCCCCGGCTCCGAAGGAAACCGCGGCCAAGAGGGCCAGGCACATCTTGAACGGGGCAGGAATCATGTTCACCTCAAGGTCTGAATCGCAGGAGCCGACGCGCCGGGCAGACAGGTCAGGCCGGTCGAATTGTGTCCGATCGCCCAACATAACCGACGCTTTCACCGCAGGCAACGAAAAAGGGACGGCCATGCCGTCCCCCTTGGAGCGCCGGAACCCCTGCAGGTTCAGAGCGTGTAGTACATGTCGAATTCGACCGGGTGGGTGGCCATGCGAAAGCGCGTGACTTCTTGCATCTTCAGCTCGATGTAGGCGTCGAGGTAGCCATCGGTGAACACGCCGCCCTTGGTCAGGAAGGCGCGGTCCTTGTCGAGGTACTCGAGCGCCTGGTCCAGGCTGTGGCAGACGGTCGGGATCTTCGCGTCCTCTTCCGGCGGCAGGTGGTACAGGTCCTTGGTGGCGGCTTCACCCGCGTGGATCTTGTTCTCCACGCCGTCGAGGCCGGCCATCAGCAGCGCCGCAAAGC
>CAZBOF010000275.1:0-962 GCA_964493285.1 uncultured Rhizobacter sp.
TGGTGAGCTTCTTGGCTTCGGCCTGGAACACCTCGACGAACTCGCGGCCGATGACCTTGCGCTTCTGCTCGGGGTCGCTCACGCCGGTGAGATGGCCGAGAAACTGGTCGCTCGCATCGATGTGGATGACCTTGGCATGCAGGCGCCCGACGAACATGTCCATCACCAGCTTGCCTTCGTTCAGGCGAAGCAGGCCATGGTCAACGAAGACACAGGTCAGTTGATCACCGATGGCGCGGTGGATGAGGGCCGCCGCCACGCTCGAATCGACACCGCCCGACAAGCCGAGGATGACCTCCTCATCGCCGACCTGCTCGCGGATGCGGGCCACGGCTTCCTCGATGTAGTCGCCCATCACCCAATCCGGCTTGGCCTGGGCGATCTCCAGCACAAAGCGGTTGAGGAGATCACGCCCCTTGACCGTGTGCGTGACTTCCGGATGGAACTGAACCGCGTAGTAGCCGCGCGCCTCGTCGGCCATGCCGGCAATCGGGCAGCTTGGCGTGGACGCCATGAGCTGGAAACCCGGCGGCAACTCGGTGACCTTGTCACCATGGCTCATCCACACCCTCAACATGCCATGGCCTTCGGCCGTGGCGAAGTCCTCAATGCCCTTGAGCAGATGCGTGTGGCCGCGCGCACGCACTTCGGCGTAGCCGAACTCGCGGTGATCACTCCACTCGACCTTGCCACCGAGTTGCACGGCCATCGTCTGCATGCCATAGCAGATGCCCAGCACCGGCACGCCGAGATCCCATACGGCCTGCGGTGCGCGCAGTTGGTGGTCCTCGTAGGTGCTCGCATGGCTGCCCGACAAGATGATTCCCTTGGGGGCGAACTCACGAACGAACGCATCGCTCACGTCGTTCGGGTGGATCTCGCAATAGACATGTGCCTCGCGCACGCGCCTGGCGATCAGTTGCGTGACTTGAGAACCGAAATCGAGGATGAGGATCTTGTCG
>CAZBOF010000275.1:972-2671 GCA_964493285.1 uncultured Rhizobacter sp.
TGGCGATTCAGGCAAGCGGCTGTGACGGCACCATTTGCGGGCGCCGGGAGAAGTGCCACAGCGCAACGGCAGTGGCGAATGTCATGAGCAGGGCACAGAAGAAGAACGGTGCGCCCACCCGCCAGTCGCTCGGCGGAAGGTGCGACACCACGCCCAGCAGCGTGGCCCCGATCGTCGGCGCGATGACGGCGGTGAGGCTGTTCAATGCGGCGAGAGAACCCATCGTCTGGCCCTGCGCAGTGGCATCTGCGGCGTTGGACACCAGCGATTGCATCGCCGCCGTTGCAGCGAACCCGAACAGGTTGAAGGCAATCACGGCATACATCATCCACCCTTCGGTGGACATGCCCCACAAGAAGTAGGCCACGCTGCCGGAAAACAGGCCGATGGTGGCCAGCCGGGTGGCACCGAAATGGGCCAGCATTTTCTTCAAGAGAAAGCCCTGCACGAGCACCGAGACGGAACCCACGGCGAACAATGACCAGCCGTTCTCCATCGGCCCCCAGCCGAATCGCAACCCGGTGTAAAGCACCCAGGTGGTGTGCAAGACGAACTGGGCCAGGGAAGCCAAGCCGATCACCACCACCAACGCGCCCACGCCCTGCAGACGGCCCAGGGACACCAGCGAGCGGATCGGATTGACACTGCGCCAGGACATCGGGCGGCGCTGCGAAACCGGCAGTGACTCGGGCAGCACGAAGTAGCCATACACGAGGTTCAGGAGCGCCAGCACCCCGGCCGCATAGAACGGCAAATGGATGTCGATGGCGCCGAGCAGGCCGCCCATGACTGGCCCGAGGATGAAGCCCACGCCGAACATCGCCCCCAGTTGCCCGAATCGCCGGGCACGGTTCTCTGGCGGCGTGATATCGGCGACATACGCATTCGCGACACCGGCATTGGCCTGAAGCGCGCCGCTCACGATGCGGATGGCAATCAGCATCCACATTTCTGTGGCGAGTGCCGTGCCGAAGAAGCTGAACGCGAACCCGCAAAAGCCGATCAGCAGCACTGGCCGGCGGCCATAGCGGTCAGACAGGCCGCCGAGGATCGGTGCACAAAAGAAGTTCGCGACGCCAAAGGTGAACATGATGGCGCCGTACCAGAACGCCTGCTGCGATCGGTCGGTGGTGAGCTGGCCCACCAATTCCGGCAGCACCGGAATGATGAGACCGATCGACACCATGTCGATCAGCACCGCCAACATGATGAAGCGCATCGCCGCCGGGCGGTTTGCGGCCGTTTGCGTCGGGTTCGGGGAGGAGGTCACGCGGGATTCACTTCACGTCAAGGCGGGCGGGTTGGCAGCGGAACGGCGGGCCGAGCGCCGGGCCGCCCCAAGCCGGCCCGATCCACCCGGGGGATCGGTCGACGCCCCGCCGGCCAAGGGGCGCCATTCACTCCATGCGGTAGTTGGGCGCTTCCTTGGTGATCTGCACGTCGTGCACATGGCTCTCGCGAATGCCGGCCGCCGTGATCTCCACGAACTCGGCCTTGGTGCGCATGTCATCGATGCTCGCGCACCCGCAATAGCCCATGGACGCACGCAAGCCGCCCGCCATCTGGAACACGATGCTGACCAGCGATCCCTTGTAGGGCACGCGGCCCTCAATGCCTTCGGGCACCAGTTTGTCGGCATTGGGGTTGGCGCCGGTGTTGTCCTGGATCTCCTGGATGAAGAGAACGTCGGGGCTCTTGA
>CAZBOF010000276.1:0-2623 GCA_964493285.1 uncultured Rhizobacter sp.
GGCCGATGGCGCCGACCGATGCTGTCAGCAACGCCAGCAGGTTCTTGTCACCACCCTTCTTCAACAAAGCCGGCACGACGCCGCGCAGCATCAGCACCAGCCACAGCAGGATGCCGACGTACTTGCCGATCTGCCACAGCCGGCCCAGGTCCACGTACTCGTAGCCCTGGTGGCCAAGCCAGAAGTTCCACGCCGGCGGCATCACCTGCGCGATCGCAAGGTAGTTGCCGACGAAGGAGCCCACGACCACCACGACCAGCGCCCAGAACAGCACGTCCACGCCGAGCTTCTGGTACTTCGGGTCCTTGCCGCCGTGGATCAGCGGCGCGAGGAACAGGCCCGCAGCGAGGAAACCGGTGGCGATCCAGAACAGCGCGGCCTGGATGTGCCAGGTGCGGGTCAGCGAATAGGGGAACCAGCGCGAGACGTCGACGCCATAGAACTGCTGGCCCTCGACGGTGTAGTGTGCGGTGAAGCCACCGATGAACACCTGGAACACGAACAGCGCCACGACCAGGAAGAGGTACTTGCCCAGGCCGCGCTGTGAAGGCGTCAGCGCGAAGGTGGTGAGCGGATCGCGCGCACCGGCCGCGGGCAGCGGCTCGTCGTGGTTGCGCAGGAACGCCCAGCCCCAGACCAGAAGTCCCACGCCGGCCAGCAGCACCACGATGCTGGCGATCGACCAGACGATGTTCTCCGTGCTGGGTTGGTTGCCGATCAGCGGCTCGTGCGGCCAGTTGTTGGTGTAGGTGACCTGTTGGCCCGGCCGCTCGGTGGCCGCGGCCCAGGCGGTCCAGAAGAAGAACTGGGTCATCTGCTGGCGCCGCTCGGCGCTGGGCAGCGTGTTCTCCTTCATGGCGAAGTGCTCGCGGCTTGTCTGAAGCGCGGGCGCGTCGGAGAACAACTGGTCGTAGTAGGCCGCGGTCTGGGCGATGGCCTGGACGCGGCGCTCGGAGAGTTTCAGTATTTGCGCGTCATCGACGCGGTTGGCGCGGTACTCGGCCTTGAGCTGCTCACGCAGTGCGGCTTGCGCCGGCCCGTCGAGGGCGGCGTAGGGCTTGCCGTGTGCCTGCTGTGCGGCCAGATCCAGCCACGCCGTCAGCTCGCGGTGCAGCCAGTCGGCCGTCCAGTCAGGCGCCTGATAGGCGCCGTGGCCCCAGATGGAACCCAACTGCATGCCACCGACCGACTGCCACGCCGTCTGGCCATCGAGGATGCCGTCTTTCGTGAACAGCACGCGGCCATCCTGCGTGGCGACCTGCGCCGGGATGGGCGGCGCCTCGCGATACACCTCGGCGCCGTAGTAGCCCAGCAGCGAGAAGGTGACGATCAGCACGCCGATCAGTGCGAACCAGAGTTTCTTGTAGGCGCCCATTTTTTCTCCGTGGTCAATGCGTGGCTGCCGGCGCGAAGCGCTCGAACAGGATGTTGTTTTCGGTATGGATGTGCGCCATCAAATCCTGGCGGAAAGTTCGCAGGCCCGCATAGAGCGCGCGCCAGGTGGCACAGGCCGCGCGCGGCGGCACGAAACGCCCCGTCAGGTCTTCCAGGCGGCGCAGGGCGACCCCGTGTTCGTTGTGTTCCATGCGCATCACCCGAATCGGTGCGCCGGCCATTGCGCCATGGCCTCGCGCGATCAAGGGGAACAGCACGTCCTCTTCCTTGCGCATGTGGCTTTCCAGTTCCTGCGCCATGGCCGAGAGGTGATCGGCCAGGCCGTGTGGGCAGTCGGCGCGGTCCGCATGCACCTGCTCGACCTTGCGCGCCAGCCGGATCAGCTCGGGCAATTGCTCCCGATGCACGGCGTGGTAGCGCGTCAGTACGTGGTCCACCAGCTCGGCGGATGTCGCGTCGTCCCAGTCTTGCTCGCCGCTCGCGGCGGTTCGGCTTTGCAGCGTGCGCAGTTCTTCGACGATCGGTGCCGCATCCACGCCTGCCGCTTCGGCGGCCGAGCGCAGCGACCGGTCGCCACTGCAGCAGAAATCCAGTTGATGGGCGTCGAATACCCGTGCGGCGCCCGAGATGCGCCGAGCGAGCTGCCCCAGCGATTGGTCAATGAGTTCCATCGTCGTGCTCCTTGTCAGGCGTCCGCAGCAGCAGTTCCGCAGGCGTCACCAGATGCGTTGAGTTCACCGTGGGCTCCTGGCTTGGTGCCGGGCCCGAACTTCTTGAGCGAGCGGCATGCCAGAAAAATATCTATATGAATCAGTGCACTAGAAGACGGTAGGTCATTCATACCCTGATCGATAGAGGTATCGAATACCATTCGGGGTATCCATGACCATTGCCACCACCCACCTTCTGTTGCTCGCCGATCTGGTGGCCGACCTCCCGGTAGCCGTGCGCCTGCAGCGGCTGGTGAACAGCTTGCGCGCGCACTTCGGCTGCGGAGCGGTCGCGCTGCTCAAGCTGGAAGTCGAGCACCTGCGGCCCGTGGCCGTGGACGGCCTGGCCAGCGACGCGCTGGGCAGGCAGTTCGTGGTGAAGGACCATCCGCGTCTCGCCGCCATCCTGCAACGGCGCGCCGTGACCTGCTTTCATCACGACAGCACGCTGCCGGATCCTTATGACGGCCTGATCGCCGAGCGCGCCGGCGAGCCGCTGCCGGTGCACGACTGCATGG
>CAZBOF010000277.1:0-2601 GCA_964493285.1 uncultured Rhizobacter sp.
CTGTTAATCCGTAGGTCCCTGGTTCGAGCCCAGGTCGGGGAGCCAATAGATACGGGCCTTGCAGAGATGCAAGGCCCTTTTTCTTTGGGCGATCAGGTCAAGAATATTCGCCAGATATTCGACGTTGGCGAATATCCAGTACCGGCCGGCTCCGCCCCCTTCTCGCAGCCACGCTCACAGAAACCCACGCCCCGAGGCGAGCGAGCCGGCCAGTTGGATGGCCGCGACCATCGGCGTGGGGTCGGCCGTTCCCTGCCATGCGATGTCGTAAGCGCTGCCGTGCGCCACCGTGAGGTGCAGGATCGGCAAGCCCATGAACACCGTGGTACCCGCGGAGAACCCCCAGCTTTTCAACGCGATGTGCCCCTGGTCGTGATACATCGCCGCCACGGCGTCGTAGCGCCCGTCGATGCAATCGCGAAAAACCGCATCTGGCGACACCGGCCCAGTTGCGTCGATGCCATCCTCTCGCGCTTGGCGTACCGCAGGGGCGATCTCGTCGCGATCTTCTCTGCCGCGGCAATGGGGGTTGAGCCCGGCGACCGCGATCCGCGGCGCCGCTTGCCCCCAGGCCACCATGGATGCATGAAGCGTCTTCAGCAATCGCATCACCCGGTCCTGCTTGACTTCGTTCGTGCAGACCTCCACCAACGGCATGTGATCGGTGAGATGGGCGATCCGCAGCGAGCCAGACGCAAGGAAAAGGTAGAACGGGCCGAGTTCGGGATCGATTGCCGTCTTGCGCAGCCCCGACATGCCGATGGAATCGGCATTCACCGGCCCCATGATGGATGCGCCCACCTGGCCGCTGCGGGCGAGCGAGAACGCGATGTCCTGCGCGCGCACGGCCTCCACGCCCGCGGCTTGTGACGCTTGGCCACGCGTGAGGTGCGCGCCGGCGCCGGTGCCCGTATCGATGTAGTTCAGATGCTCCGGGCGCAAGGCAAGGTCGCGACCCGGCTCCAGTGCGTGCAATGCCGCGCCGGGCGCGAATGCCTGCGCGGCTTGCCGCAGGAGCGTGCCGTCCGCCACCACCAGCGCGCGAGGTGCACCGCCCAGGGTCGTCAGCGCCCGCAGCACGACTTCCGGCCCGACGCCGTTCATGTCACCGAGGGTGACGCACAAGAGAGGCTCACGCATGCTGCGACTCGATCAAGCTATTGACGAGTCATAATTCTATCGATATTCTTAAACTTACCGAAATTTTGCTGAGCCATGAAAAAGCAATGCTGTCCACCGGAGCGAGACGAATGAATCAACAGATCGGCCGCAAATTTGCCGCCACCACCGTGGGCGCCATCGCGCTGTGTGCCTCCCTGTCCACCTCGGCACAAGACATGGGCGCGCTGGCCGGCGCGGCCCGCGCCGAAGGCCGCGTCGTGGTCGTCGGGCCGCCCGTTCAAGCGCACCGGGAGGCCATCACGCGGTTCGAAACGGCCTATCCAGGGATCAAGGTCGAGTACTCCGGCATGCCGCCGCAGGCGTACGAGCCGCGCATCCAGGCTGAAAGAACGGCGGGCAAGCACGTCTGGGACGTGATGATCACCGGCGTGAGTTCGACCACCTTCGAGCGCCAGGTGCCGGCCGGCTGGTACGACCCCTTGCCACCCGTGATCGTGGACGCCCGCGTGCGCGACGACTCGAAGTGGCTGGGCGGATTTGCCTCAGGCTACATGGACAAGGACCAGAAGTACGTCTACGCGTTCGCAGCCGATCTCGCCGCGGGACTCTTCGTCAACCGTGAGGTGGTCGGCAATGCGTTCGACTACCAGCAACTGCTCGACCCGAAATGGCGTGGCCGCATTGCGATCCTGGACCCCCGCTCGCGCGGACCCGGCTCCACCACATTCCGGCAAGTCGTTGCGGCGCTGGGCGAGGAGAAGGCATGCGCCCTTCTTCAATCGCAGCAAGTCGCGCTGTCGGATTCACCGAAACAAGTGGTCGACTGGGTGGTCCGCGGCACCTATCCCGTGGCCATCGGCGTCGATTCGGCCACCCTCAATGGGTACCAGGCGCAAGGGATCGGCAAAAGCGTCGTGCTGGTCAAGGATCCGCGCGAAGTGATCCTCCCGAAGTGGGGAAACATCATGCTGATGAACAAGGCGCCGAACCCGAATGCCGCCAAACTCTTCATCAACTGGATGCTCAGCGCCGAAGCCCAGACGGCATGGGCCGAGACCGGCCGCGTGAACAGCCGCAGGCTCGACGTCAAGCCCGGCAATGCAGCAGCCGGGGTGAGCACGGCCGCATGGGCGAACGGCTACAACCTGAGCAGCGAGAAGACCGCCGCCGAAGGCGTGAAAGCACTGCAGATGGCGAAAGAATGCCTCAAGTGACCCCGGCGATCACGGTATCGCAAGCCACTCACCTGTTGGCGCGCGAGGCCAGGCTGCTGGATCAGCGGCGCTTCGACGACTGGCTTGCGCTGTATGCCGACAACGCGGGCTACTGGGTCCCGGCGCGGCGTGCCGATGGCCAGCTCGTCTCCAACACCGCGAACGAACTGAGCGTGCTGCGCATGGACCGCGCCCTGCTGCGCGACTGGGTCGTTCGCATGAAGTCCGGGCATGCGGTGGTCGAGCCGGTCGGCGCCACGCGGCT
>CAZBOF010000278.1:0-2577 GCA_964493285.1 uncultured Rhizobacter sp.
GCGCGATGTCCCTGGTGCGGCGGCGTTGCAGGTCTCGCGCGGGGTGGTGAAGTTTGAGCGGGTGAGCTTCGCTTACGAGCCGGCGCGGCCCATCTTGCACGACCTGAGTTTCGAGATTCCCGCGGGGAGAACGGTGGCCGTGGTGGGGCCCTCGGGGGCCGGCAAGAGCACGCTGGCCCGGCTGCTTTACCGCTTCTATGACGTCACCAGCGGTGCGGTGACGATCGATGGCCAGGACATCCGCCGCGTCACGCAGGACAGCTTGCGCCAAGCCATCGGCATCGTGCCGCAAGACACGGTGCTCTTCAACGACACGGTGGCCTACAACATCGGGTACGGGCGCACCGATGCCACGCAGGCGGAGATCGAGCAGGCGGCGAAAGCGGCGCGCATCCACGACTTCATCGTCTCCACGCCCAAGGGCTATGACACCGAGGTCGGAGAGCGCGGTCTCAAGCTGTCGGGCGGCGAGAAGCAACGCATTGCCATCGCGCGCACCTTGCTCAAGAACCCGCCGCTGTTGATCTTCGATGAGGCGACGTCGGCACTCGACTCGGCCAATGAGCGTGCGATCCAGGCCGAACTGCGCGGGGCGGCGCGCGGCAAGACCACGCTGGTGATCGCGCACCGGCTGTCCACCGTGGTCGATGCGCACCAGATCCTCGTGATGGAGCAGGGCCGCATCGAAGAGCGCGGCACGCACGCCGAGCTGCTGGCGCGCAACGGGCGCTACGCGCAGATGTGGCGCCTGCAGCAGGCCGCCGGCGGGGATGCCGGCTGGGCGGCGCCGCCTCGCGGGGCCTGATTCAGCGTCGCCTTAATTGGGCGTGAGCACGAGGGTGCTCACGCTGTAGGCCGGCATCGTGTACTGGAATGCGTTGGTCTGCGTGAGCGTGATCGGTGTGCGGGCCTGGGGTGCGTTGCCTGCGCTCGTGAGGGTGTACACCGCGGCACGCGTGAAGCGCACGGGGTGCGAGACCTGGATGCCGGAAGTCATCGGGGTGGCGGTCTTGTTGATCGCCACCAGCACCATGCGGTTCGGGTTGCCCGCGTCGACGCTGCCGTAGATGCTGGTGTTGACGCCGTTGTCGGAAGTGGTGGACGAGACCGAGGTGTCCCCGAAACTGCCGTTCGCGCCGTCGAAGTTGCGGAACATGTCGAAGCCGCCGAACAGGTAGCCGTTGTCGTTGGTCAGCATCCAGGCGGCGGCGGCGAAGACGCCATCCCGCCCGAAGATGCCCAGCACGTCGGCCTGTGCAATGCCGCCCGAGATGTGATTGGTGCCGCCGTAGTTGTATTCGGTGATCGCCAGCCGCGTGCCGGGGTAGTGGCTGTCGATCTTGCCCTGCAGGCGCGGCAGCAGGCGTATCGGGCCTTGCGTGCTGTACTGCGTGATCCAGCTGGTTTCGGTGTACGACGCATCCCACAGGGAACGCGGTGAAGCCAGCCGGGCGGCCACCACGCCGGGGGCGTTGTTGTTCTCGGTGGTGCGCCTGGGCGTTCCGTTGGCGTCGTTGCCGAGGGATTCGGGGTACCAGTGGATGTCGAGCACGTCGAGCAGGCGCTGGCCGGCGTGGGTGCCGGCACGCGACATCTCCTGCAGATAGAAGTCGAGGAAGTCGCGGCCCTGGGCGTCGGGGGCGTTCTGCAGGTTCACCATCCCGGCCCATCCATAGTTCACCGGCCCGAACACCAGGCCCTGCGGGGCCACGGATTTGATGGCCGAGGCGTAGTCGCGATTGCGCTGCAACAGTTCGGCGTAGGTGACCGGCGTGCCCGAGCTGCCCGTGGCATCGCCACGGATCCGCGGGTGGGTGTGGAACCAGAGGTCGGGCTCGTTGTCCAGCGAATAGAAGATCGGCCGCAGCGGATCGGTCTGCGACTGTGGATAGCGCTGAATGAGGAAGTTCACCCATTCGTCCTGGTAGACGTAGGCGTCGTTTGCGTTCGGTGTGGTGGTGAACGCCGATCCTTTGCGGGGCACGCTGACACGGAACCGGGTGGCCAGGTAGTTCGGGGTCTGGTTCACGTCACCCCCGCCGTTCACGTCGGCCGCGACGTAACCCACGATGGGCACGGTGACCAGGGTGCCTGCGTCCGTCGCACGGGCCAGATCGACGCTGCGCGTCATGCCCGCACCGGGTGACGTGCTGGTCGTGTAGATGTTGTCGTTCTGGTTGTACCAGTCGGTACCGGCATTGCTGGCGTTGTTTTCCCAGTTGTATGCGGTGGCGCGGTTGCCGCCGGTTCGGAAGAGCGCCAGGTTGCGTGGCCGGCTGGCGGATTCATTGCCGTTGATGCCGTAGATGTAGCGCGAGATCGGCTGTACGCGCTGGGTGCTATCGATCCGGAACGTCACATGGGACACCGGTGGGGTGTCTGGGGGGATCACAGAGGGGGCCGGAGCAGGGGCAGGGGCCGGAGCAGGGGCAGGGGCAGGGGCAGGCGCAGGCGCAGGCGCAGGCGCGGGCGCGGGCGCGGGCGCGGGCGCAGGAGCAGGAGCAGGAGCAGGAGCAGGAGCAGGAGCTGGAGCTGGAGCTGGAGCTGGAGCTGGAGCTGGAGCTGGAGCTGGAGCTG
>CAZBOF010000279.1:0-2546 GCA_964493285.1 uncultured Rhizobacter sp.
GCCGCTGGTGAAGGCCGCCATCGGCGAGATCGTCAGTGCCGAGGACCTGGGCGGCGGCGACGTGCACACGCGGCTCTCGGGCGTGGCCGACCACCTGGCGCAGAACGACGCGCACGCCATCGCGCTGGCGCGCCAGGCCGTGGCCACGCTGAACCGGCGCAAGGAAGTCCGGCAGGCGCTGCGCGAACCGTGCGAGCCGCTGTACCCGGCCGAGGAGCTGTACGGCGTGATCCCGGCCGACACCCGCAAGCCCTACGACGTGCACGAGATCATCGCGCGCATCGTCGATGGCTCGGAGTTCCACGAATTCAAGGCGCGTTATGGCGCCACCCTGGTCTGCGGCTTCGCGCACATCGAGGGCATGCCGATCGGCATCGTGGCCAACAACGGCGTGCTGTTCTCCGAAAGCGCGCAGAAAGGCGCGCACTTCATCGAGCTGTGCTGCCAGCGCAAGGTGCCGCTGCTGTTCCTGCAGAACATCACCGGCTTCATGGTCGGCCGGAAATACGAAAGCGAAGGCATTGCGCGCCACGGCGCCAAGATGGTCACGGCCGTGGCCACGGCCAGCGTGCCCAAGTTCACCATCATCATCGGCGGCAGCTACGGCGCGGGCAACTACGGCATGTGCGGCCGCGCCTACAGCCCGCGCTTCCTGTGGATGTGGCCCAACGCGCGCATCAGCGTCATGGGTGGCGAGCAGGCCGCCAGCGTGCTCGCCACGGTGCGCCGGGATGGCATTGAAGCCAAGGGCGGCAGCTGGTCGCCGGAGGAAGAGGCCGCCTTCAAGAAGCCCATCCAGGATCAGTTCGAAGAGCAGGCGCATCCCTACTACGCCAGCGCGCGCCTGTGGGACGACGGCGTGATCGATCCTGCCGACACCCGTCGCGTGCTCTCCCTTGCACTCAGCGCCAGTCTGAACGCACCGATCGAATCGACGAAATTCGGCGTGTTCCGCATGTGACCTCCTGGTCGACCCACGCTTCTGTTTTACGGAATCCGGACACTTTCATGACCGCACCGCCCACACTCTCTTCCACCACCGCCACCTTGTCCGTCACCCGCGAGGGTCACGTGGCACGCGTGTACCTCAATCGTCCCGAGGTGCGCAATGCCTTCGACGACGGCGTGATTGGCGAGCTGACCCAGACGTTTCAGACCTTGGGCGCGGACGCCACCTTGCGCGTCATCGTGCTGGGTGCGAACGGGAAGGCGTTCTGCGCCGGGGCCGACCTGAACTGGATGCGCGCAATGGCTGGCTACAGCTGGGAGCAGAACCGTGCCGACGCGCAGGCGCTGGCCGACATGCTCTGGACGATCTACAGCTGCCCCGTGCCCGTGGTCGGGCGGGTGCAGGGCGATTGCTATGCCGGTGCCGTCGGGCTGGCCGCGGCATGCGACGTGCTGGTGGCCAGCGAGGCCGCGGGCTTCTGCCTCAGCGAAGCCCGGCTGGGGCTGATGCCCGCGACCATCTATCCCTACGTGTCACGCGCCATGGGCGAGCAGGCGACGCGCCGGTACGTCATCACCGCCGAGCGTTTCACGGCGGTGCAGGCGCACGCCATGGGCCTGGTGCACGAGTTGTGCAGCGCCGAGATGCTGGACGCCAAGGTCGATGAGATCGTGGCCACGCTGGTCAACAACGGCCCCATGGCCGTGCGCGCCTGCAAACGCCTCGTGCAGGACATCGCCGGCCAGCCGCTGAGCGCTGAAGTGCGCAGCGAAACGGCGCGGCGCATTGCCGACATCCGCGCGAGCGACGAAGGCAAGGAGGGCGTGCAGTCCTTCCTCCAGAAGCGGCCGCCGGCCTGGCGTTGAGTCCCTCGATCAGAGGAAGGTTTGCACGTACTCAGGAAAACGAAACCAGATCGCCCGGCGCGCGCAGCGTGTGCAGGCGATCCCACCGTAAAGACCCCATGTTCACAAAAATTCTGATTGCCAATCGGGGAGAGATCGCCTGCCGGGTGGCGGCCACCGCGCGCCGCATGGGCATTCGCACCGTGGCGGTTTACTCCGACGCCGATGCGCAAGCCAAGCATGTGCTGGCCTGCGATGAGGCGGTCCACATCGGATCGTCTTCCCCCAAGGAGAGCTACCTGCTCGCCGACCGCATCCTGGCGGTGGCCCGCGCCACCGGCTCCCAGGCGGTGCATCCCGGCTACGGCTTTCTCAGCGAGAACGAAGCCTTTGCGCAGGCGTGTGCCGACGCGGGTATCGCGTTCATCGGCCCGCCCCCTTCCGCCATCCAGGCCATGGGGCTGAAGGCCGAGTCGAAGCGGTTGATGGCGCAGGCCGGCGTGCCGCTGGTCCCCGGTTACCACGGCGAAGACCAGGACGATGCGCTGCTCAAGCGCGAGGCCGATGCCATGGGCTACCCGGTCCTCATCAAGGCGAGCGCGGGCGGTGGCGGCAAGGGCATGCGGATCGTGGAACGCAGCGACGACTTCGCGGGCGCCCTGGCTTCGTGCCGCCGCGAAGCGCGCAACAGCTTCGGCGACGACGCGGTGCTGATCGAGCGCTACGTCACGCGCCCGCGCCACATCGAGATC
>CAZBOF010000280.1:0-2532 GCA_964493285.1 uncultured Rhizobacter sp.
AGGGCGGGCGCACCGTGGGCGCAGGCGTCGTCGCCAAAATCCTCGAGTGAGGTGAATCGGGCGCATCCGGTTGGCCGCAGGGCGGCGGCCGGGGCGGCCACTACTGAGGGGGTGCTCCGTTGGGGCCTCTGGCGGCGGAGCCCACGCAAGCCCCGCCGCCTTCTCATCTCGCAATCCATGGATTGCATCGCTCTTTGAGGACAAGTCATGCAAAAGCAAAAGATCCGTATTCGCCTGAAGGCGTTTGATTACAAGCTGATCGACCAGTCGGCACTGGAAATCGTCGACACGGCCAAGCGCACCGGCGCCATCGTCAAGGGCCCCGTGCCCCTGCCCACGCGCATGCAGCGTTTCGACATCCTGCGTTCGCCGCACGTCAACAAGACGTCGCGCGACCAGTTCGAGATCCGCACCCACCAGCGCCTGATGGACATCGTCGACCCGACCGACAAGACCGTGGACGCGCTGATGAAGCTCGATCTGCCGGCCGGCGTGGACGTCGAAATCAAGCTGCAGTAAGTGATGCCGGCGAGGGGGTGGTTGCCGCAAAATCGGCATCTGCTACACTCGCAGGCTTTTCCGGAAGTTGGCTTCGGCCAGCTTTCACATCAGTCAGCCCGGCCAATCGATGTCGGGTATCGAAACAAAGGCCTCTTCGAGGCTGGAGAAAAACCATGAGTCTGAGCAACCGTCTCGGTTTGCTGGGCCGCAAGGTGGGCATGATGCGCATTTACACGGATGATGGCGACGCCATTCCCGTGACGGTGCTGGACGTGTCCAACAACCGCGTGGCGCAGGTGAAGACCGCTGAAACCGACGGCTACAGCGCCATTCAGGTGGCGTTCGGGTCGCGCAAAGCTTCGCGCGTGTCCAAGCCCGAAGCTGGCCATCTCGCCAAGGCTGGCGTGGAGGCTGGCGAAGTCCTCAAAGAGTTCCGCGTCGATGCGGATGTTGCCTCCGGCTTCAAGCCGGGCGCACAGGTTCCGGTGACCACCTTCGCTGTCGGCCAGTTGGTCGATGTGCAGGGCACATCGATCGGCAAGGGCTTCGCCGGCACGATCAAGCGCCACAACTTCGCCTCGCAGCGCGCCTCGCACGGCAACAGCCGTTCGCACAACGTGCCGGGGTCGATCTCCATGGCGCAGGATCCGGGCCGCGTGTTCCCGGGCAAGAAGATGTCCGGCCACCTTGGCGACGTGACCAAAACCATCCAGAACCTCGACATCGTGCGCATCGACGAAGCGCGCCAGCTGCTGCTCGTGCGCGGCGCGGTGCCCGGTGCCAAGAACGGCCACGTGGTCGTTCGCCCTGCCATCAAGGTGTCAGCGAAGAAAGGGGCTCAGTGATGCAGCTCGAGCTCCTGAATGATCAAGGCCAGGCGGTTTCGAAGGTCGAGGCGCCGGACACCGTGTTCGCGCGCGACTACAACGAAGCCCTCGTGCACCAGATCGTCGTGGCTTTCCAGGCCAATGCCCGCCAAGGCACGCGTGCCCAGCTGGGCCGCGCCGAGGTGAAGCACACCACGAAAAAACCGTGGCGCCAGAAGGGCACCGGGCGCGCGCGTGCCGGTATGTCTTCCTCGCCGCTGTGGCGTGGGGGCGGTCGCATTTTCCCGAACAGCCCGGACGAGAATTTCTCGCACAAGGTCAACAAGAAGATGTATCGCGCCGGCATGGCCGCCATCTTGTCGCAGCTGGCGCGCGAAGGCCGCCTGGCTGTGGTGGATTCGATTTCGGTGGAATCGCCGAAGACCAAAGAGCTGGCAGGCAAGCTCAAGGCCATGGGTCTGAGTTCTGTGCTGGTGATTGCCGATCAGGTGGATGACAACCTGGCGCTGGCGTCGCGCAACCTGGCCAATGTGCTGGTTGTCGAGCCGCGTTATGCCGATCCGATGTCGCTCGTGTACTTCAAGAAGGTGCTCGTGACGAAGGCGGCGATCGAGCAACTCAAGGAGATGTTCGCATGAGCGCCACGCAGGTTTCCAAGCCAAGGCACGCTGAAGGCCGTCTGGCGCAAGTCCTGGTCGCTCCGATCGTGAGCGAAAAGGCCACTGCGGCTGCCGAAAAGAACAACCAGGTGTTGTTCAAGGTGCTGCGCGATGCCACCAAGCCCGAGATCAAGGCAGCGGTCGAGCTGCTGTTCAAGGTCGAAGTCGAGTCCGTGCAAACCGTTGTTCAAAAGGGCAAGGTCAAGCGCTTCGGCCGTTCCATCGGCCGCCGCGATCACGTCAAGAAGGCGTATGTGTCGCTGAAGCCGGGCCAAGAGCTCAACTTCTCCGGGGAGGCCGCGTAATGGCCGTCATCAAAGTCAAACCCACTTCGCCCGGCCGCCGGGCCGTCGTGAAGGTGGTGCACAAGCACCTCTACAAAGGGCGACCCGAAGCGTCGTTGCTCGAACCCCAGTTCCAGCACGCCGGCCGCAACAATAACGGGCACATCACCATCCGCCACAAGGGCGGTGGCCACAAGCACCACTACCGCGTTGTCGACTTCGTTCGCAACAAGGATGGCATCCCGGCGAAGGTCGAGCGCA
>CAZBOF010000281.1:0-1823 GCA_964493285.1 uncultured Rhizobacter sp.
TGGTCGTGGGCATCGTGCCGGCGTGGTCGGTCGGCCAGGTGCTGGACGTCGCAGCCGGGCCGGTGGTCGGCGGCGAGCTGCCCGCCTACAGCCTGGCGGTCTGGCATGGATTCAACACGCCGCTGGTGATGAGCTTCGTGGCCATGCTGGGCGGCATCGCCATCTACCTCGCGTTTGCACAACGCTTCAAGGACCGCGGGCTCAAGCGCGCCCCGCTCATCCACTTCTTCGACGGCAAACGCATTTTCGAGTGGGTTCTTGCCTGGGGCACGGCTTCTGCACGCACCTTGTCGCGCAAGGCCAGCACGCGCCATCTCCAGGCGCAGATGCTATGGCTGCTGGCGATCGCCGGGGTGGCCGCACTGGGCTCGGCGCTGGTGGTCCCGCTGGAATGGGGCGACCGCGTGCGCGTGCCGGCCACGCTCGAGTTCGTGCTGCTGTGGTGCATTGCCGGCCTGTGCGCCATCGGCGCCGCCTGGCAGGCCAAGTTCCACCGGCTGGCGGCGCTGACGATGCTCAGCGTCGTCGGCCTCGTCGTCTGCCTGACCTTCGCATGGTTCTCGGCCCCCGACCTGGCGCTGACCCAATTGACGGTGGAGGTCGTCACCATCGTGCTGTTCCTGCTCGGCCTGCGCTGGCTGCCCAAGCGGATCGAGGAAGAGGACCCCCGCGTGGCCTTGCGGGCACGCTGGCGTCGGGGGCGCGACCTGATCCTGGCGATCCTGGCCGGCACGGGCCTGTCCGCGGTGGCCTACGCCATGCTCACCCGCACCGCGCCACAGAGCATTTCGCCGTTCTTCCTCGAACGCGCCCTGCCCGAAGGCGGCGGCTCGAACGTGGTGAACGTGATGCTGGTCGATTTCCGGGCCTTCGACACGCTGGGCGAGATCACCGTGCTGAGCATCGTGGGCCTGACGGTCTACGCGCTGCTGCGCCGCTTCCGCCCGCCACGCGAATCGATCGACGTGCCCGCGCAGCAGCGCGCCGTGCCGCTGGAAGGCGACACCGACCTGCCCGGACCGCAAGACGCCGACGGTGTCGCGGCGACCTACATGCTGGTACCGGCGGTGCTGGTGCGCCTGCTGCTGCCGGTGGCAGCCGTGGTGGCGTTCTACCTGTTCGTGCGCGGCCACAACGAACCCGGCGGCGGCTTCGTGGCGGGGCTGGTGATGTCGATCGCGTTCATCGCGCAGTACATGGCCGGCGGCACGCAGTGGGTCGAGGAGCGCATGCCGCTGCACCCCCCGCGCTGGATCTCGTTCGGCCTGCTCTCGGCCGTGCTCACGGGGCTGGGCGCCATCGCTCTGGGCTTTCCCTTCCTCACCACACACTCGCCGCATTTCACGCTGCCGGTGATCGGTGAGTTCCACCTGCCCAGCGCCACGTTCTTCGATCTGGGCGTGTTCTCCGTGGTGCTGGGCTCGACCCTGCTGACGCTGACCGCCCTCGCCCACCAATCGCTGCGCGCGCGGCGGCGCCCCACGCGCACGGCCGAAGAAGGAGCCACCTGATGGAAATCGTGATGTCGCTCGCCATCGGCGTGCTCACCGCCTCCGGCGTCTGGCTGGTGATGCGCCCCCGTACATTCCAGGTGCTGATCGGGCTGTCGCTGCTGTCGTATGCGGTCAACCTGTTCATCTTCAGCGTGGGCAGCCTGTCGATCGACAAAGAACCCATCGTCCAGCCTGGGCTCCTTCCCGATTTGACCCACTACACCGACCCCATGCCCCAGGCCCTGGTGCTCACCGCCATCGTGATCGGCTTTGCCACCACCGCGCTGTTCCTGGTGGTGCTGCTGGCGCTGCGCGGCCTGACGGGCAGCG
>CAZBOF010000281.1:1833-2529 GCA_964493285.1 uncultured Rhizobacter sp.
ACGTGGTCGCTGCCCGTCAGGCCGCGCAGCGCCAGCAGCACCACGTGGACGGCCAGGAGGAGCCCCTATGACGCGAGCGCTTCAACGCGCCCCGGCCTTTTGCACCGGAGCGAGCCGATGATCGACTCGCTCTCGATGTCGCACCTGATCGTCGCCCCGGTTCTCCTGCCGCTGTTCACCGCCGCGCTCATGCTGTGGGTGGGCGACCGCTGGCATGTCACGCGAGCCTCCATCAACGTCCTCTCGTCGCTGCTGGGGCTCGCGCTCGCCATCGCTCTGCTGGTCTGGGTCGACCGCAACGACGCGCCCGGCGCCTTCGGCATCTACCTGCCGGGCAACTGGCCGGTGCCGTTCGGCATCGTGCTGGCCGTCGACCGGCTGTCTGCGCTCATGCTGGTGCTGGCCGCCAGCGTCGGGCTGGGTTCGCTGCTGTTCTCACTGGCACGGTGGCACCGTGCAGGGGTGCACTTCCATCCGCTGTTCCAGTTGCAACTGATGGGCTTGTACGGCGCCTTCCTCACGGCCGACCTGTTCAACCTGTTCGTTTTCTTCGAAGTCCTGCTGGCGGCGTCATACGGCCTGCTGCTGCACGGCGGCGGCGACGCGCGGGTGCGCAGCGGGCTGCACTACATCGCCATCAACCTGATCGCCTCGCTGCTGTTCCTGATCGGCGCGGCGCTGCTCTCCGGCGTGACC
>CAZBOF010000282.1:0-2521 GCA_964493285.1 uncultured Rhizobacter sp.
CACAAGGCCATTTACACGCCTCACGTCGATACCGGCGATTTCATCGTCGTCGTCAACGCGGACAAGATCCGCGTCACGGGCAACAAGGCCATCGACAAGGTGTACTACCGTCACACCGGGTTCCCCGGTGGCATTCGCGGCACCACCTTCAAGGACATGCAGGCCAAGCATCCCGGCCGTGCCTTGGAAAAGGCGGTCAAGGGCATGCTGCCCAAGGGCCCGCTGGGCTACGCGATGGTGAAGAAGCTGAAGGTGTATGCCGGTGACTCCCACCCGCACACCGCCCAGCAGCCCAAAGTGCTGGAAATCTAAGGAGCGGTGATGATCGGAAATTGGAACTATGGAACCGGCCGCCGCAAATCTTCGGTGGCTCGCGTGTTCATCAAGAAGGGCACCGGCCAGATCGTGGTGAACGGCAAGGCGCTGGATCAATACTTTGGCCGCCAGACCTCCATCATGGTGGTGAAGCAGCCTCTGGTGCTGACCTCCAACGACGCGGCGTTCGACATCAAGGTGAACGTGCACGGCGGCGGCGAATCCGGCCAGGCCGGTGCGGTGCGCCTGGGCATCACTCGCGCGCTGATCGAGTTCGACGAAACGCTCAAGCCGCCGCTCAAGCATGCTGGCTTCGTGACGCGCGATGCGCGTGAAGTCGAGCGCAAGAAGGTGGGCCTGCACGGCGCACGTCGTCGCAAGCAGTTCAGCAAGCGCTGATCCCCTGCAGTCTCCCCGAAGGGGAGCCGCGTGAAAAAGGCCGCAGCATTGCGGCCTTTTTCATTGGAGAGCGCCAGATACACACCGACAAGGTTTAGAACAAGCGGGACGGGCGGCGACTCCTACAATGCCCCTCCGGGACTTCCCCGGACGCCTTCATCTTTCTCGGGTATGCGCTGGAAGCTCCTTCGCCGACGTCTCTCGATCAGCGCGCCGCGCATGATTGTTCGCAGCCACCTGCCATGGCCTTTGCGCTGGGTGGCGTTTGCGCTGATGTTCGGATTTTCGGCAGCGCTTGCCCTGTGGGCGTTTGAGTTCGGCAAGAACATTGCCGGCCTCGACCGAGACGCCAAGGCCGAGCTGGCCCAACTTCGGGTCGAGGTGACCAAGCTGCGTGATGAACGGGAAGGCGCCCAGTCGATCGCCAATACCGCCCAGAGTCTCTTGAAAGCCGAAAAGGTCGCCCAGGAGCGTCTCGTCCAGCAGATCAAGGAAGTCGAATCGGAGAACCTGGCCCTGAAGGCGGATCTGGGGTTCTTCGAGCGCCTTCTGCCGACCAGCGCCTCGCGCGGGTTGAATGTGCGCGCCTTGCAGGCCGAGCCGTCCGCGCCGGGGCACATGCGATTCCAGGTTCTGATCATGCAAATAGGCAAGAATCTCCCCGAGTTTGTCGGCCGCTACGACATCGTCTTGTCTGGCACATTGAACGACAAGCCCTGGAGCGCCACGCAGCCGGGCGGCCCCAAGCTGCTGCAGGTCAAGCAGACGGCCCGCCTGGAAGGCCTGGTCGACTATCCCGAAGAAGCCGTGGTGAAGTCCGTTCAGGTGAAAGTGATCGACAAGGAAGGCAGCCTGAAGGCGAGCCAGACCGTTCAACTCTGATGCCAGTCCGAGCTGGCCAACCAACCGTCCCTCAAGGAGCCATTCATGTTCACGAAGAAGAAGCAGCCTCCCATTCGCACGCTGATTGGCGAGGGAACCGTGATCCGCGGCGAGCTGCATTTCACGGACGGGCTGCGCATCGATGGGGAGGTCCAGGGGGATGTGATCGCCAACCCCAATGCGCAGAGCATCCTCGTGATCAGTGAAAAAGCCCGTGTGGTGGGCAAGGTGAAAGCCGGGCACGTGATCATCAACGGCCACGTATCCGGCCCGGTGATCTCGGACATGTTGCTGGAACTCCAGCCCAAGGCCGTGATCGTCGGAGATGTGCGCTACGACGCTCTTGAAATGCACCAAGGCGCCACCATTGAAGGTGAACTCCATCCCCTGCGCGCGGAAGAGAAGCCCGCACTCATCAAGTTGGCTGCTTCCAACGGCGTGTGAACTTGGCGGTTGGGGAGGATAATCGGGCTTCAGTTCGGAAGGAAAGCAAGATGAATGCAGTAGCCAGCCAAGTTCAAACCCCTGACGCCAACATGCCGCCGGTGCCGCTCGTGTTCACGGACAGCGCGGCCAGCAAGGTCAAGGAACTGGTCGACGAGGAAGGCAATCCGGACCTGAAGCTGCGGGTCTTCGTCCAAGGCGGCGGGTGCTCGGGCTTTCAGTATGGTTTCACGTTCGACGAAATCATCAACGAGGACGATACCCAGATGGCCAAGAATGGCGTCACGCTCCTGATCGACGCCATGAGCCTCCAGTACCTTGCCGGGGCAGAGATCGATTACAAAGATGATCTGCAGGGTGCGCAGTTCGTCATCAAGAACCCCAATGCCACCACCACCTGCGGCTGCGGATCGAGTTTCACGGTCTGATCACCAGGTTTTCCCGCGAAAAGCCGCCTTCAGGCGGCTTTTTTATCGACTGC
>CAZBOF010000283.1:0-2091 GCA_964493285.1 uncultured Rhizobacter sp.
CGATGCGCGCCTGCTTCTCGGCGGCGCGCATCGATTCCGGCAAGGACGTGATCGTCGGCGTGAACAAGTACAAGCTCGCGCAAGAAGATGCCATCGACAGCCTGGACATCGACAACAACGCGGTGCGCGAGAACCAGGTGCGGCGCTTGCAGCAGGTGCGCGAGAGCCGCGACGCGAAAGCCGTTCAAGCCGCGCTCGAAGCCCTTGAGCGTTGCGCCGCGGACGATGCATCCTCCGACAACCTGCTCGACCTGTCGATCCAGGCCATGCGGGTTCGCGCCACCGTCGGCGAGGTGAGCGACGCCCTTGAAAAAGCGTGGGGACGCCACCGCGCAGACACGCAAAAGGTGACCGGTGTGTATGCATCTGCCTATGACAGTGCCGAAGGTTGGGAGCAGCTCCAGCGCGAGATCGCCGAGTTCGCCGAGGCGCAGGGGCGCCGCCCGCGGGTGATGATCGCCAAGCTGGGCCAGGACGGCCACGACCGCGGCGCCAAGGTGGTCGCCACCGCGTATGCCGACCTCGGGTTCGACGTCGACATGGGCCCGCTCTTCCAGACCGCCGAAGAATGCGCCCGCCAGGCGATCGAGAACGACGTGCATGCCGTGGGCGTGAGCACGCTGGCGGCCGGCCACAAGACGCTGGTGCCGGCCATCATCCAGGCGCTGAAGGCGCAGGGCGCCGACGACATCATCGTCTTCGTCGGCGGCGTGATCCCGCGGCAAGACTACGACTTCCTCTACGAGGCGGGCGTCAAAGGCATCTACGGTCCCGGTACCCCGATCCCCGCGAGCGCGAAAGACGTGCTCGAGCAGATCAAAGCCAGCCTCCCGCAGGCCTGAATCGACGTGGATCCCGCATCACCCGATCAAGCGCTGTTCGAGGGGGTACGCGCCGGCCAGCGCCGCGCGCTGGCCAAGGCCGTCACGCTGCTGGAATCGACCCGCGCCGACCACCGCGCGCGCGCAGACGCCTTGCTCAATGCCTTGTTGCCCCACACCGGCAAGGCGTTGCGCCTGGGCATCTCCGGCGTGCCCGGTGTGGGCAAGTCCACCTTCATCGAGGCACTGGGGCTGTGGCTCATCGCGCGTGGCCACCGCGTGGCGGTGCTGACGATCGACCCGTCTTCCACGGTCTCGGGCGGCTCCATCCTCGGCGACAAGACGCGCATGGAACGCCTGTCGGTTGAAGACGCGGCGTACATCCGCCCGAGCCCGTCCGCCGGCACGCTCGGCGGCGTGGCTGAGAAAACCCGCGAAGCGGTGCTCGTGTTCGAAGCCGCCGGCTACGACATCGTGATCGTCGAAACCGTGGGCGTGGGCCAGAGCGAAACCGCCGTGGCCAGCATGACCGACTTCTTCATCCTGATGCAGCTGCCCAATGCGGGGGACGACCTCCAAGCCATCAAGCGTGGCGTGATGGAAGTGGCCGACCTTGTGCTCATCAACAAGGCCGACATCGACCCCGCTGCCGCCACGCGTGCCGAGGCGCAGATCACCAGCGCCATGCATCTGTTCAACCACCACGGCGTCGCCCAGCATGCCGGGCCGCGCGTGTTTCCGCTGAGCGCACTCAGGGCCGAAGGCATCGACACGTTCTGGCACGCTGTCGAGCAACTGGCCCGGGCGCGCCGCGACAGCGGCGATTTCGATGCCCGGCGCGCGCGCCAGCGCATGGCCTGGATGTGGGATCTCATCCAGAGCACGCTGCAAAGCAATTTCCGCCAGCACCCCGCCGTGCGCGAGGCATTGCCATCGCTGGTTCGCGAAGTCAACGAAGCCCGAACGGCGCCTTCGTCTGCCGCGCGCACCTTGCTCCAACTGTTCACACCGACCTCATCACGCTAGGAGCTGCTGTTCATGCACGACATCCTCGAACGACTCGAAGCCAAGCGCGCGCTGGCGCGCCTGGGCGGCGGCGAAAAGCGCATCGCCGCGCAACATGGCAAAGGCAAACTCACCGCCCGCGAACGACTCGAACTCTTGCTCGACGAAGGCACCTTCGAAGAGTGGGACATGTTCGTCGAGCACCGCTGCCACGACTTCGGCATGGCCGGCACCAAGATCCCGGGCGACGGCGTTGTCACCGGCT
>CAZBOF010000283.1:2101-2507 GCA_964493285.1 uncultured Rhizobacter sp.
CCGAAGCGCATGCCGAGAAGATCTGCAAGGTGATGGACCAGGCCATGAAGGTCGGCGCCCCGGTGATCGGCCTGAACGATTCGGGCGGCGCGCGCATTCAAGAAGGCGTGGCCTCGCTCGGCGGCTATGCCGAGGTGTTCCAGCGCAACGTGATGGCTTCCGGCGTCGTGCCGCAGATCAGCATGATCATGGGCCCCTGCGCTGGCGGCGCGGTCTACAGCCCGGCCATGACCGACTTCATCTTCATGGTGCGCGACAGCTCCTACATGTTCGTCACCGGCCCGGACGTGGTGAAGACGGTGACGCATGAGGAAGTGTCGGCCGAGGAACTCGGCGGCGCCGGCACGCACACGATGAAAAGCGGTGTGGCCGACCTCGCGTTCGAGAACGATGTCGACGCGCTGCT
>CAZBOF010000284.1:0-2497 GCA_964493285.1 uncultured Rhizobacter sp.
CTTCAACATCCCGGTCGACAACATCTACGCATCGCCGGTGCTGCTGTCCGACCTGCAGAACAAGCGCTACCAAGACCTGGTGGTCGTGTCGCCCGACGTGGGCGGCGTGGTGCGCGCCCGCGCGCTGGCCAAGCAGCTCGGCTGCGAGCTGGCGATCATCGACAAGCGCCGCCCGAAGGCCAACGTCTCCGAAGTCATGCATGTCATCGGCGACATCGAAGGCCGCAACTGCGTGATCATGGACGACATGATCGACACCGCCGGCACGCTGGTCAAAGCCGCCGAGGTGCTGAAAGAGCGCGGCGCCAAGAGCGTCTACGCCTATTGCACGCATGCCGTCTTCTCGGGCCCTGCGCTGGAGCGCATCAACGCCTCGGCGCTCGATGAAGTGGTCATCACCAACACCATCCCGCTCAGCCTGGACGGCCAGAAATGCACCAAGGTGCGCCAGCTGTCGGTGGCTTTCCTGTTCGCCGAAACCATCCGCCGCATTTCCGACGGTGAATCGGTGACCTCCTTGTTCGCGGAGCAGAACAGCAACTTCTGATCCGCTGGCATCCGGCGCGCCTCAAACGCGCCGAAACGTGGAGCCGCAAGGCTCTTTTCGACGCCTGGTCGCGGGCGTCTTCCATTCTTGGAGAAACTCATGAAATTCGTCGCTTACGAGCGCACAAAGCAGGGGACCGGAGCGAGCCGCCGCCTGCGCCTGGCCGATAAAGTGCCCGGCATCGTGTACGGCGCGGGCGAGCCCGCCATGATCGAACTCGATCACAATGCCCTCTTCCACGCCCTGAAGAAGGAGGCCTTCCACGCCTCCATCCTCGAGATGGAATTGGCTGGCAAAACGCAGCAAGTGCTGCTGCGCGACTACCAACTGCACCCGTTCCGCCAGATCGTGCTGCACGTGGACTTCCAGCGCGTGGACGCCACCACCAAGATCACGAAGAAGGTGCCGCTGCACTTCATCAATGAAGAAAACTCGCCGGCCGTCAAAACCGACAAGTGCTTGGTGAACCATGTGGTGACCGAACTGCGCATCCAGTGCCTGGCTTCGGCCCTGCCTGAGAACCTCACCGTCGACCTCGGCGAGCTGACCAAGGGCCAGGCGCTGCACGTGAGCGACCTGAAGCTGCCCGCCGGCATCACCGTGGTCACGCAAGGCAAGCCGAACCCCGTGATCGTTTCGACCTCGCTGCCTGCCGACGAAGAAGAGATCGTGGCAGCACCGGTGGTGGCCGCCGCTCCCGCGACCAAGGGCAAGAAGAGCGAAAAGCAGAACAAGAAGTAAGCCGCTTCGCGTTGCTTCGGGCCCCTCTCAGGCCCATCGAAGCCAGCACCGAACCCCGGTTCGTGCTGGCTTCGTGTTTTCCGGCGCGGCCATGCGAGGCCACACCCACCCGGCGAACACGCCGCTGAACGGATAATCCGCCGCACGATGATTCGATTGCTTGTCGGCCTGGGCAACCCCGGCCCCCAATACGAAGGCACCCACCACAACGCCGGTTTCTGGTGGATCGACGCGGTGGCGCGCGAGTTGAACGCGTCGCTGCTCCCCGATCGCAGCTACCACGGGCTCGTCGCGCGCGTGAACCGCCCCGCCGACGGCCCGCTGTGGCTGTTGCAGCCGCAGACTTACATGAACCTGTCGGGGAAATCGGTGGCCGCACTGGCACGCTTCTTCAAGATCGCCCCCGAAGAGATCCTGGTCGCCCACGATGAACTCGACCTCCAACCCGGCCAACTGAAGTTCAAGCGCGGCGGCGGCCACGCCGGCCACAACGGCCTGCGCGACATCCATGCCCAACTGGGCACGCCAGACTACTGGCGCTTGCGCATCGGCATCGGACACCCTGGCGTGAAGGCCGAGGTGGTGGACTACGTGCTGCGCAAACCCTCCGCGGCGCACCGCGAGGCGATCCATGAAGCGGTGGCCAAGACCTTGCCCGCGCTCGACTTGATCCTGGCAGGCGACATGGAACGCGCCACGATGAAGATCAACGCCAAGCCGCCGCGCCCGAAGCCGCCTCGGCCGCCGGGCCTGCCATCGGAGCCCGGAGGCGGCCCCTCGACCCGCTAGGCCGCGGGCGCCGCCTGCAAGCGGCGGTACTTCTCCCACAGCGTTTCTTGCGATTCGACGTGATCCGGATCGACCGGGTCGAAGCCGCCAACCTGCGCGGCCGTCGGCGTCAGCGAGATGGCGGGGAACCGCACGAAGTCCGTGCCGTTGGTGCTCACCTCGACAAAGGCCAGCTCCAGGAACTCATCCGCGAAGCCGTTCTCGAACACCGCAAAATCGTAACCCGGTCCATCGGTGATCGCGGTGGCGAAGCTGAGCGTAATCTGGCCGCCGTCGCCCAGGCTGACAATCGGTCCGCCGTTGGCCGGCGTGGCGTCCGCCGGGCCGAGTGCATTGGCGCCATCACCAAAGCTCGCCAGTCCGCCTGCCGGGTTCGCAATGTTCTGCGGTCCTCGAACCAGGTTCTCAAAGCCGGTCGCC
>CAZBOF010000285.1:0-2471 GCA_964493285.1 uncultured Rhizobacter sp.
AACGAAGCCTTCGCGGTGCAGGTGATCTACTGCCGCGACAAGCTCGGCATCCCGGACGACCGGCTCAACGTGAACGGCGGTGCGATCGCCGTCGGCCATCCCTACGGCGTGAGCGGCTCGCGCCTCACCGGCCACGCGCTGATCGAAGGCAAGCGCCGGGGCGCGAAGTACGTGGTCGTCACGATGTGCGTCGGCGGCGGCCAGGGCGCCGCCGGCCTGTTCGAAGTGGTCTGAGCGCCTCGCCCGCCATGACCCAGGACGCCACCGCGGCCCTGTTCGCCGGCACGAAGCCGGTGGCCCCGCAGAACGCCTTCGACGTTGATCGGCTCGCCGCCTACATGCGCCGGCATGTGGATGGCTTTCGCGGCACGCTCACTGTCGAGCAGTTCAAGGGGGGGCAATCCAACCCCACGTTCAAGCTCAGCGCAGGCGGCCAGCACTACGTGCTGCGGCGCAAGCCCGCCGGTGTGCTGCTGCCGTCGGCCCATGCGATCGACCGCGAGTACCGCGTCATCAGCGCGCTCGCGCCGACGGTGGTGCCGGTCGCACGCGCCCATGCCTTGTGCGAAGACCCCGACGTGATCGGCACCGCGTTCTACATCATGGCGTGCGTCGAAGGCCGCATCTTCTGGGACCCGCAACTGCCCGATGTCGCCGCCGGCGAGCGCCGCGCGCTGTACGACGAACTGAACCGCGTGATCGCCGCCCTGCACTGCGTGAACCCCGCCGCGGTCGGCCTGGCCGATTTCGGCAAACCCGGCGCCTACCTCGCGCGCCAGATCGCCCGCTGGACCAAGCAGTACCTGGCGGCCGAAACAGTGCCCATCCCCGCCGCACACCAACTGATCGACTGGCTGCCGCGGCACATGCCACGCGGCGACGAGACCGCGATCGTGCATGGCGACTACCGATTCGACAACGTCATCTTCCACCCCACCGAGCCGCGCATCCTGGCCGTGCTCGACTGGGAGCTGTCGACCCTGGGCCACCCGCTGGTCGATTTCGCCTACCACTGCATGACCTGGCGCATGTCGGGCGGCGCGGGGCGCGGTCTTCGCGGAGCAGACCTCTCTGCGCTGCACATCCCCAGCGAAGACCAGTATCTGACGACCTACCTGCTGAACACCGGCCGCCGGCCCGATGCCGTTCCCACGTCGGAATGGAACTACTACATGGTGTTCAACATGTTCCGCCTGGTTGGCATCCTGCAGGGCATCGCGCATCGCGCACAGCAAGGCAACGCATCGAGCGAGCATGCGGTGGCCTCGGGCGCAAGAGCACGTCCTCTCGCCGAACAGGCCTGGTCGCTGGCGCAGCAGATCGACGCCGCGCGCTGAGCGCCTCTGTCAACCGAAAGAACTCATCGCATCGTGGTGTTCGCGTCTTCCTTGCCCCAACCGGGGTCGGGCAAGGAGGCCGTGGCGCAAACGCCAGGAACAAGAGGCCGCACCAAGCGGCCCTCAAACCCCATCGTTGTCAACACATCGAAGGAGACTCCATTGAACGCAATCACTTCGCGCCTTGCCCGGCGCCGCCTGATCCTCACGGCCGCGGCCACCGCTGTCACGACGCTGGTGCCGCTTGGCACCGCCCAGGCCCAGGCCTATCCCAGCCGGCCCATCACCCTCATCGTCCCGTGGCCCGCGGGCGGCTCCACCGATCGGCACCATCGCGCGCTCGCAGAGATCGCCAGCAAGCACCTGGGCCAGAACATCGTCGTGGAGAACAAGCCCGGCGCCGGCGGAACGCTCGGGCCCAGTTCCATGGCCCAGACCGCCAAGCCCGACGGCTACACGATCTCGCAGTACCCGATGGGCATGCTGCGCATTCCGCACATGCAGAAAGTGTCCTGGCACCCGATCAACGACTTCACGTTCATCATGGGCGTATCGGGCTACACCTTCGGCTTCGTCGTGCGCGCCGATTCGCCCCACAAGACCTTCAAGGACTTCGTGGAGGCCGCCCGTGCCGCGCCCGGCAAGATCGACTACGGCTCCACCGGCGTCGGCACCAGCCCGCATCTGCTGGTCGAGGAGCTGGCCGGCAACAGCAAGGTCGAGTTCAACCACGTCCCCTTCAAGGGCAACGCCGACCTGATGCAGGCCCTGCTGGGCGGCCACGTGATGGCGGCCAGCGATGCCACCGGCTGGGACAAGTTCATCGACAGCGGCCAGATGCGCCTCCTCACCACCTTCGGCGAGCAGCGCACCAAGCGGTGGCCGGACGTGCCCACCGCGTACGAGCTGGGCTACAACGTGGTCAGCACCTCGCCATATGGCTTGGTCGGCCCGAAAGGCATGGACCCGGCCGTGGTCAAGACGCTGCACGACGCGTTCCAGAAGGCCCTGGACGACCCGAAGCACCATGAAGTGCTGGCGCAGCTCAACCAGGAGGTCTGGTACCGCACCGGCGCCGAGTACAAATCCTGGGCAGAGTCCACATTCCAGAAAGACAAAGCCCTGATCGAGCGC
>CAZBOF010000286.1:0-2466 GCA_964493285.1 uncultured Rhizobacter sp.
CAGAAACTCACCTGCAAGGCACGAAGCGAGCACACATAGCGAGCGCAGCGAAGCGCACCCCGCCCACCGTCATGCAAGAGCGCATGGCGTCCAGGCACCAGGCTCGCCGCGCCACCAAGCGCCCCACCTTCGCAGCACCAGAAACTCACCTGCAAGGCACGAAGCGAGCACACATAGCGAGCGCAGCGAAGCGTCTGATCGAGCAACTCGCCCAGGAGCCGGCTTTGCCGGGCCTGCGGCGAGGCGCCCCCTCGGGGGGCAGGAGCGCAGCGACGTGGGGGCACCATAATGGCCGGCGATTCCAAAAAGCTTCAGCCGATCATCATCAAGCGCGTCAAGAAAGGCGGCCATGCGGCGCATGGCGGCGCGTGGAAGATCGCGTATGCCGACTTCGTGACCGCCATGATGGCGTTCTTCCTGCTCATGTGGCTGCTGGGGTCGACCACCGAGGGCGACAAGAAGGGCATCGCCGACTACTTCCAGGCGCCATTGAAAGTGGCGCTGCTCAGCGGCGGCAGCGGCTCCGGCGACTCGTCGCACGTCATCAAGGGCGGCGGAACCGACCTCACGCGCTCCGGCGGCCAGGTGAAGCGAGGCGACATCACCGCCACGCGCAGCACGATCAACCTCGCGGCGATGCGTGCCGAGCAACGTGCCAGCGAGGAAGGCCGGCTCGAGCAGATCAAGCAGCAGATGGAAGCCATGCTGGCGAACAGCCCGGCCTTCGACGCCATCAAGCACCAGATCAAACTCGACATGACCGCCGACGGGCTGCGCATCCAGATCGTCGACGAGCAGAACCGCCCGATGTTCGACAGCGGCCGGTCCATCGTCAAGCCCTACATGCGCGACCTGCTGCGCGAGATCGGCGCGGTGCTGGCCGAGGTGCCGAACCGCCTGACGCTGGAGGGCCACACCGACGCCCTGCCCTTTGCCGGCGACCAGAACGGCCTGGGCTATGGAAACTGGGAACTGTCGGCAGACCGGGCCAATGCCTCACGGCGTGAACTCATCGCGGGCTCACTGCCGCCCGATCGCATTCTGCGGGTGCAGGGCCTGGCCGCGAGCGTGCTGTTCGACCGCGACGACCCCAACAGCCCCAGCAACCGGCGCATCAGCATCATCGTCATGAACCGCGATGCCGAGATGCGCTTCCTCGGCGCCATCGGCCCCCCGCCTTCCCAGCAAGACCCGCCGGCGCACGCCGAAGGGCCCTCAACATCGCCATCGAATGGCCGATAACAGCCACAGCGCATCCAGCGAGGCACCGCCATGACCACCCCCGACCTGAAGTTCCTGATCGTTGACGACTTTTCCACGATGCGGCGCATCGTGCGCGGACTGCTCAAGGAACTGGGGTACCACAACGCCGAAGAAGCCGAAGACGGCGCTGCCGCCCTCAGCGCGCTGAAGAACAGCAAGTTCGATTTCATCATCAGCGACATCAACATGCCCAACATCAACGGCTTCGAGCTGCTGGCCGCGGTCAAGTCCGACGCGGCGCTCAAGCACATCCCCGTGCTCATGGTCACTGCCGAAGCACGCAAGGAAGACATCGTGCGGGCCGCCCAGGAAGGGGCGGCTGGCTACATCGTGAAGCCGTTCACGAAGGCAACGCTCGAAGAGAAGGTGCAGAAGATCCTGCAGAAGATGGCCACTGCCGCCTAACGGGAGCAACTGCATGAAGATGGAAAACATGAACGTGCTGGCGGCTCCGGGGCAGCCCCATCCCGGCACGCCCGCCGAAGTGTTTCACCAGCTCGGCCTCATCACGCGGCAGCTCCACGACGCCCTCAACCAGCTCGGTGTCATGCCGCAACTGCGCAGCGCAGCCGACAACCTGCCCGACGCGCGCAGCCGCCTCAACTACATCGCTGAGAAAACCGGCAACGCCGCGAACCGAGTGCTGAACTCGGTGGACCAGGCCAAGGCCGAGCACCATGCCATCTCGGCGGAAACCCGGCGCATGGCCGACGCCATCGTCACCGATCCGGTGAAGGCGGTGGCTTCCGGCTCGGTGATGAACTTCGTCGGCGACGTGGAAGCCGCCACCGCGCGCATCGACCGGCACCTGACCGACATCATGATGGCGCAGGATTTCCACGACCTCACCGGCCAGGTCGTCGCCAAGGTCGTCGCCCTGGCCGGCGACCTCGAAGCCAGCCTCGTGAAGCTGCTCGTGCAGACGGCGCCGCCCGAGCAGGCGCAGAAAGTCGAGCCCTCCCTGCTGGCCGGGCCTGTCGTCAACCCGGCTGGGCGCACGGATGTGGTGGCGGATCAGGGGGAAGTGGATGATCTGTTGGCGAGTTTGGGGTTCTGAGCGGGGTTTTGTGGCTTTTGCGGCGTGAAACTGCGCCGAGAGGTTGGTTCTGGTTGTCGGGTTCTCTTGATCACTGCGTGAGGGTGCGCCGGGGGTGCGGTTCGCTTTGTCGGTGGTCTTGTTCGCTGCGCGCTGGTTGGGTGGGG
>CAZBOF010000287.1:0-2465 GCA_964493285.1 uncultured Rhizobacter sp.
GTAGCTAAGTGCGGAAGAGATAACCGCTGAAAGCATCTAAGCGGGAAACTCGTCTTAAGATAAGTCTTGCCGGGGCCTTGAGCCCCCTAAAGAGTCGTTCGAGACCAGGACGTTGATAGGCTGGGTGTGGAAGCGTAGTAATACGTTAAGCTAACCAGTACTAATTGCTCGTGAGGCTTGACCCTATAATTTTGACATTGTTGAAGAGTACAAGTTACACCGTCTGTGTGTTGTACGCGATCAAGTTAATGCTGATTTATTTTTCTGTCGATCAATATCGATAGAGTCGACTCTACGAATTTGCGTTTGAGATAATGTATGTTCATTGCCTCAAACGATACCGGTTAAGCCTGATGACCATAGCAAGGTGGCCCCACTCCTTCCCATCCCGAACAGGACAGTGAAACGCCTTAGCGCCGATGATAGTGCGGATTCCCGTGTGAAAGTAGGACATTGTCAGGCTATTAATAAGCAACCCCTGTTATCGAAAGATAACAGGGGTTTGTTTTATTGGTGATTTGATTTTGGCGATTCGATTGATGCTTGCAGCTGCGCAACGCAGCGACAGTTCTACGCGGGGCACAAGGCTCTGAAAGTGGCTTGATCGCTATCTGGCAGCCGCGTTGCCACCTTGGCCGATGTCTCTTCCAGGCCGAGGGGTTCTCGCAAGGCCATCGACGCCAGCAAGGCGTTGCTCATTGTCGAGCTGCGCAAGCGACGATGCTGCAGGCTGCTGCAGGCTCGCATCGCACGCAGCGGGGGGTTTCGGAGTCCACGGTCAGTCGCGTTCCAGCGCGCGCCGGTTCTGTCCAGACTGAGTGACCTGGAGTCCGCCGGGCCGGTCGCGCGCTACGAGCACGAAGCACCCGGTGATCTGCTGCACATCGACACCAAGAAGCTTGGACGGCTTGGACGCATTGTGCGGCCGAGTCACCGCATCACAGGCAATCGACGCGATGTGGCGGAGGGGGGCGGGCTGGGAGGCGCTGTTCGTGGCCATCGATGACCACGCCAGGCTGGTGTTCACCGCCATGCATCCCGACGAAGAACGGCGCAGGCGGTCCTGTTCCTGCGCGAAGCGGTGGCCTATTGCGCCCGTTTGGGCATCACCGTGCAGCGGCTGCTGACGTCCAGCGGTGCAGCAGCGTTCCGTTCGCGCGACTTCCCCGGGCAGCCTGCGTCGAATGGAGCATCGAGCACAGCTTCACGCGGCCTCACCGGGCGCAGACCTGCGGCAAGGCCGAGCGAATCTCATCCAGTCGCGCTCTGCGCGAGCGGGCTTGTGGGTGGAGTTACGAGAACTCTGTCCACCGAATGCGCACCTTGGCCAGCTGGCACCACCACCACAACTGGGGCCACCCGCACAGCGCCATCGGCGGCCTCGCGCCCGTGTCCAGACTCGGCTCATCGAGAAACACCTCTTGACGCGTCACACCTAGCCGTGAGGCGCTACTGGGCAGTGGCGCGTGCATTCTCATTTGCTGGGTGAGATTGACTCGGGCGCTGAATTGGCGGGCATGACACACCGGACAGCACTCGCGTGGGAAAAGGGCTCGGTGATGAGCCATGATTTCATTGCGAGCGGCGGGCCCTGAGAGGCTGGGTCGACCCAACGATCGCCGCCCATGAAAAAGCCCGCGATCAGCGGGCCTTTTCTCGTGCGAGATGCGCTCGATCACTCCGCCAGCCGGGCTTCGAGTCGTGCCTTGGTGGCCGTCATCTCCGCGGGGAGGCGATACGCCAGTTGGTCGAACAAGTCGGCATGCAGGTCGAGTTCGCTGCGCCAGGCGGCCTTGTCGATGTTGGTGACGTTGTTGAACTGCGCTTGCGAGAAGTCCAGGCCGGTCCAGGTGAGGTCTTCATAGCGTGGGCTGACACCGAAGATGTTCTCGACGCCTTGGCCGTGGCCCTCCACGCGGTCCAGCATCCATTTCATGACGCGCATGTTTTCGCCGTAGCCGGGCCAGATGAATTTGCCGTCTTCTCCCTTGCGGAACCAGTTCACGCAGTAGATCTTGGGCAGATTGGCACCTTCGGCTTGAAGGCGTTTGCCGAGATCGAGCCAGTGCTGGAAGTACTCACTCATGTTGTAGCCGGCGAAGGGCAACATGGCGAAGGGGTCGCGGCGAACAACGCCTTGCTGGCCGATGGCGGCAGCGGTGGTTTCGGAGCCCATGGTGGCAGCCATGTAGACACCTTCCACCCAGTTGCGCGCTTCGGTCACCAGCGGCACGGTCGTGGAGCGGCGGCCGCCAAAGATGATGGCGTCGATGGGCACACCGGCGGGGTTGTCCCACTCGGGGTCGAGCGCGGGGTTGTTCACCGCGGAGACGGTGAAGCGCGCGTTGGGGTGGGACGCCTTGGCGCCGGTTTCTTTGGCGAGCTGGGGCGTCCAGTCCTTGCCTTGCCAATCGATCAGGTGCGCGGGTGGCGTGTCGGTCATGCCTTCCCACCAGACGTCGCCG
>CAZBOF010000288.1:0-2459 GCA_964493285.1 uncultured Rhizobacter sp.
GCGATCGTGAGTGATGGCCACCACGGTGCCGGAGAAGCGCTGCAGGAACTGCTCCAGCCAATCGACCGATTCCGCATCCAAGTGGTTGGTGGGTTCGTCCAGCAACAGCATGTCGGGCTTGGACAGCAGCAGGCGGCACAAGGCGACGCGGCGTTTCTCGCCACCCGAGAGCTTGCCGATGATGGCGTCCCACGGCGCCAGGCGCAGGGCGTCGGCGGCCAGTTCGAGCTGAAGGTCGGTGTTCTCGGAGCCCGCCGCCGAAATGATGGCTTCCAGCTCGGCCTGCTCGGCCGCCAGCTTGTCGAAGTCGGCGTTCTCTTCGGCGTACTCGGCGTACACCTCGTCCAGGCGCTTCTTGGCAGCCAGCACGCCGCCGATGCCCTCTTCGACGGCCTCGCGCACGGTCTGGTCCGGGTTGAGCATCGGCTCCTGCGGCAGATAGCCGATCTTCAGCCCGGGCATCGGCGTGGCTTCGCCCTCGATGTCCTTGTCGACACCGGCCATGATCTTCAGCAAGGTCGACTTGCCCGAGCCGTTCAGGCCCAGCATGCCGATCTTGGCGCCGGGAAAGAAGCTCAAGGAAATGTTCTTGAGGATCTGACGCTTCGGCGGCACGATCTTGCCGACGCGGTTCATGGTGAAAACGTACTGGGCCATCTGGGGCTGCTCACTCGAAAAGCCGGAAAGCGTCGATTATCCCCCGCTCGCGCTGGCGACTGGACTGGCGCACGCCGCCGCACACCCGCAACGCGGCAAACGCAAGCGCTTTCTGCTAGGGTCGCCCCTTCCCCGCGCCCGTGTCCCGACGATGCCCCGCCTGCTGTACCTCCTTGCCCTGTGCAATCTCGTGATCGGCACCGGCGCCTTCGTCGTGAGCGGCATCCTCAATCTGGTGAGCGAAGGCCTGCAGGTCAGCGTGGCCTCGGCCGGACAGACGATGACCGCCTTCGCGTTGAGCACCGCCGTGCTCGCACCGATCGGCATGATGCTCACCGCACGCTGGCCGCGCCGCAGCACGATGCTGCTCAGCCTGCTCATCGTGGCGGCCGGCAGCCTGCTCTGCGGCCTGGCGGTGCATTTCGGCTGGATGCTCGCAGGGCGTGCGCTCATGGGACTGGGCGGCATGTTCACCCCGCTGGCGGCAGGCATCGCCGTCGCGATGGTGGCGCCGGATCAACGGGGCCGCGCCCTGTCGGTGGTGGTGGTCGGCATGAGCCTGAGCCACGTGATCGGCCTGCCGCTGGGCGCCTGGATCGCGTTTCGCTTCGGATGGCAATGGCCGTTCCTGGTGGTCGCGGCCGGCTGTTTGCTGATGGCCATCGCGCTGGCGCGCGCCATGCCCACCTCGGTTTCCGCACCGGCAGCCAGTTTTGCCGGCCTGGCCGGGCTCGCCCGCGAGAAAGCCGTGTGGTGGGCCTTGTCCATGACCTTCATCTACTTCACGTCCCTGTTCATGGTGTTCTCCTACCTCGGGCCGCTGCTGCAGGCGCTGTACCCGATGACCACGCAGCGCCTCTCGGCCACCTTGCTACTGATGGGCGTGGCCGGCGTGATCGGCGCGATCTCCGGCGGCTGGGCCACCGACCGCTTCGGCGTGAAGCGCACGCTGGCCACGCAGCTCGCCATCATCGCGCTGTCGATGATGGCGCTGCCCCTCACGCAAGACCGCTATGGCCCCATGCTGCTGGTCTTGGTGTGCTGGAACATCGCGGGCTTCGGGATGATGACGCCGCAGCAATCCCGGCTCGCCGCCATCTGCCCGGGCCAGGCATCGCTGCTGTTTTCGCTGAACACGTCGATGCTCTACATCGGCACGGCCACCGGCGCGGCGCTCGGCGGCTTGTTCGCGTCCTGGTTCGGCATGGTGCATCTGTCGTGGATGAGCGTGCCCTTTGCGCTGGCCGCGCTGGCCATCCTGTGGGCGGGCGAACGCCCGCGCCCCGCACTCAGCCCGGCCTGACACACCACGGGGCCCGGAGGCCGGGGCTACAATGCGCCACCAGCCCAGGCCCCAGTCACTGCGCTGACGTCAGTTCTGACACGAGCCCCGCGCTCCCTCTTCTTCTGCCTGCGACTGGCGCTCATCCCTTGAGCGCGGGCCGATCCGATCTCCTGTCTGGAGTCCCATGTCCTTCGATACTCTCGGCCTTGCCGAGCCGCTGCTTCGCGCCGTTCACGAACAGGGCTATACGCAGCCCACCCCGATCCAGGCGCAAGCCATTCCCGCCGTCCTGTCCGGCGGCGACCTCATGGCCGGTGCGCAAACCGGCACCGGCAAGACCGCCGGCTTCACGCTGCCAATGCTGCATCGCCTGCTGCAAACGCCCGCGGTGCGCGACGCGCGCGGCCGCCTGCCGATCCGCGCGCTGATCCTCACGCCCACGCGCGAACTGGCCGCCCAGGTCGAAGAAAGCGTGCGGACTTACGGTAAACATACGCCGCTGACATCGATGGTGATG
>CAZBOF010000289.1:0-2457 GCA_964493285.1 uncultured Rhizobacter sp.
GCCCAGAATTTGGTTGTCGGCCTTGCCTTGCGGCAGGCCGGCCGGCAGGTTCACGTTGACGAGCGTGGTCTGGAAGAACAGCTTGCCTTGCGCTTCGCGGTGCCCCGTGGCCGACAGCGGGAGGCCCAGCGCCATGTCAGACGCGCCGCGGTCGTGCAGTGTGGCGGCCAAGGCATCGAGGTCTCGGCTGACCTGGCGCGCGTTGCGCGCCACTTCCGACATGCCCTTCTTGTGATCGTCCAGCTCCTCGAGCGTGATCATGGGCAGGTAGATGTCGTGCTCTTCAAACAGGAACAGGCACATGGGATCGTGCATCAGCACGTTGGTGTCCAGCACGAACAGCTTGGCGGGGCCGGTGCTTCGAACCTTGCGGGTGCGCGGCTGCGGTTGGGCCGGGCGCGAGGGAGGTGCAGCGGGCGGCGGCGACACGCGTGCAATCAACGGAGCGGCCTCTCGGGGCGGCTCCAGGAAGTCGAGGACGGCGGGCGCCGCGGGCTCGGCGGAGGTGTGCTGGGCGCTGCGTTTGCCCGGTTTCGGAGCGGCCTGGGATTCGAAGTCCGAAGGGGTCAGAAGGGAGGCTTTTTTGGCAGGCGGCTTCGGCAGTGGCATGGGCAGGTTCTGGTGGGCTGGGAAACAAAAAAGCCGCACAGTCGCCTGTGCGGCTTTGTCAGAGGCTTGCGGGAGTCACAACTCACATGCATGAATCCATTATGCACATGCGTTGAGATGACTCAACCGTGGCCTGGCTTCGTCTTCAGGGTTGCTTGAGGGTTTTGACGGCCTTCAGGACCTCGTCGACGTGCCCAGCCACCTTGATGCCGCGCCATTCGGCGCGCAGGACGCCTTCACCGTCGATCAGGAAGGTGCTGCGCTCAATGCCTTTGACCTTCTTGCCGTACATGATCTTGTTCTTGACCACACCGAACATGTGGCACAGCTTTTCTTCGGTGTCGGCAATCAGCTCGTACGGCAGTTCCAGGTTCTGCTTGAACTTGTCGTGCGAGGCCATGTTGTCGCGCGATACGCCGAAAACCACGGCGCCGGCTTTGACGAAATCCTTGTGGCGATCCCGGAATTGCATGGCTTCCGTGGTGCAACCCGGGGTATTGTCTTTCGGGTAGAAATAAAGAACGACCGTTTGCCCGGCGTACGCGTGTGGCGTGAATTTCACGCCACCGGTTGCGAGTGCTTCAAATTCCGGGAGTGGTTTATTGAGAGCTGGCGTCATGAAGAATTCTGGAGTTGCGCCTCGTCAGGCGTAGCCCGTGATTATAAAGCCATGGGCTTGCCGAAGCCTGAATGCCGGACGGCCCGGATGTATGGGGGTTGACGCGTTCAGATCCCCTTTCCGACCAGCAGCAACGCCACGGCTTTGCGGTTCTCGCCCACGAGGACGTTGTAGGTCCTGCAGGCGGCCGAGGTATCCATTGTCTCGACGCCGATCCGTTGTGCCATCAGGCGGCGCAGGAGCGCGGCAGGTGGAAACCGCAAACGGCTGCCGCTGCCAAAGATCACCAATTCGGGGCCAAGTGCGATGACGCGCTCGAAATCATCCTCCGTCAACCCTTCGAACCCCTCGGGGGCCCAGGGCTGGATCTCGCCCGTCCAGGGGACCAGCAGGCTGTGCGGGTAGGGCACGCCGTTGACGGCGACGGTTCCGGGCAGCACCGCCGTGATGGCGTTGGCGCCGTCGATGCGGTCGGGTTGAAGTTTCAAGTCGAGGGCGCTCCGCGAAAGATCGTCCCTGCGCAAGGGCGGCAACAGGGGGATCGTTGATAATTCTAGGCTTTGTGCCGTTCAGGAGAGATCTTTGAAGCCCATTGTCAAGTCTGGCAAATTGGCCAACGTGGCCTACGACATTCGCGGGCCTGTGCTTGAAAAAGCGCGCGCGATGGAGGAAGAGGGCCACAAGATCATCAAGCTGAACATCGGCAACGTGGCAGCGTTCGGGCTGGAACCGCCCGACGAGATCGTGCAGGACATGATCCGCAACCTGCCGTCGCAGATCGCTGCGGGCTATACCGACAGCAAAGGCTTGTTCGCGCCGCGCAAGGCCGTGGTGCACTACACGCAGGAAAAGCGCATCGCAGGCGTGTCGGTGGACGATGTCTATCTGGGCAACGGCGCCTCCGAATTGATCGCGATGAGCTTGAATGCCTTGCTCGACAGCGGCGATGAACTGCTGATCCCCACGCCCGACTATCCCTTGTGGACGGCGGTGACCGGCTTGTCGGGTGGCACGCCGGTGCACTATATGTGCGACGAGCAGGCCGATTGGATGCCTGACGTGGCCGACATCAAGCGCAAGATCACGCCGAACACGCGAGGCATCGTCGTCATCAATCCCAACAATCCCACCGGCGCCCTGTACCCGGACAGCGTGCTGCTGGAGATCATCGAGGTGGCGCGCCAGCATCAACTGATCGTGTTCGTCGACGAGATCTACGACAAGACGCT
>CAZBOF010000290.1:0-2453 GCA_964493285.1 uncultured Rhizobacter sp.
CTGCTCCTGCTCCTGCTCCTGCTCCTGCTCCTGCTCCTGCTCCTGCTCCTGCTCCCGCACCCGCACCCGCGCCTGCGCCTGCGCCGCCCAGCGCACTGACCCCGGCACCGGTGGTTCGCATCCTGCGCGACGATCGCGTGGCCACCATCGAGATGGACTACAGGGCGGCCAACCCGTTCGGTCAGTTCTGGGAGATGACCGGCTCACCCGATGACGATGCCGGCTTCCTCGTGGTCTGGTGGCCGCAGGCCACCACCGTCGCGGAGCGCATCCAGTTCGCATCCGGGCCGCAAGCCGGTGGGATCTGCCTGAGCGCCGACGTCGTCCCCGCGGGCGGCACGAGTGCACTGCATCGCGTGACCCAGCCGGCCCCGATCGCCGCCGCCTACAACCTGCCGGTCGGCGCACGCTGGCTCGTCACCGGCAACCGGCGCGTGCAACTGCAACCGCTGGACAACAACCGCGCCTACAACGTGCGGGTGCAGCGCCTGAGCGGGCGCGGCCGGGTCACCAGCCAGGCGGCCGAACTCGCTTTCAACGGCGGCGATGGCGCCCGGGTGGCGGCGCTGCGTTCCAGCATGACCCACTTCGACGATTTCAACCTGCCGCTGGGCGCCGCCGATGAAAGGCTGTGGAACAACGCGAGCATGGTGTCGACCGACCCGCGCTTCAACCTCTTCTTCATCAACGACCAGCTCCACGCCCACACCCTGCACGGCACCAAGGCCCAGAACACCGGTGACAAATCCCAGACCTCGCAGCGCTTCCGCAAGAAGATCCGGATCGAATCGGGCACGCAACGCCGCATCGTCTTCGACATGGATTCGCCGCTCAGCCCACGCTCGGTGTGGTACCTCGACCTGAACCCGATCCCCACCGAGTTGTCGGGCCATGCCAGCTTCTTCGACGAAGAAGGTGCGCTCGGCCTGCCCGCGGGCATCCTGCGATTGCGCGCGCAAGGGCAATCGCTGAGCGTCAGCATCGTGGACATGCAAGGCGCATCGCGCCAGATCGCCAGCGTCGACATGCAAGAGGCCGGGCTGCAAGCCGTTCCCAACGTGCGCCGCGCCTTCGACCTGCGGGTGGGCACCAGCAGCATCCAGGTCTTCATCGACGGCACGCGCGTCATCAACGCCAACTACGCGCCGTACAGCCTGCCGCCTGCCGACTACGAACTGCTGTGGGTGGACTTTGGCTACAACACGACCAAGGACGGTGTTCCCTACTACCTTCACCACTGGGACAACTTTGGATTCGACGGCCCGGTGGTCGATGCACGCACGGTGCACAACTACGTCACCCGCATCGAAGGCACTGATTACCAGAAAGCGAACCGGGGCAACAATCAGTACCCCAGTTTCAGCATCAACATCCCCGACGACTTGCGCCCGACCACGGCCGGCGCAACGGCGGAAGCATGGCTGGTGGCCACCTACCAGATGGGCGACTACTCCTATCTGAACATCCTGCCCACGGACTTCGTGCGGGTGAACGGCAGCGTCCAACACACCCTCCCGCAGCCTCTGAACAATACCTCGCCGCTGAATCGCAACGCGATGGACTGGGGCACGCCGCATACCGCGCGCATCAAGCTCGGCGACATCGTGCGCGGCGACACCTCGCCCCTCCTGGTCGGCAACAACACCTTCCAGTTCCACGCAGCCAACGCCGGCTTGCTGAACGTACACGTCGAGGTGACGTACCCCCCGGGCAGCGCACCCACCTACACGCCACCCGCAGCCATTCATCACTTCCCGCTGCACACGCAGCTGCCCCGGCTCGGCCCCCCTGCGCGCCTTCAACGCGTCGCATCCACGGACGTCGGCGGCGCCCAGCACATCACCAACCCGAACCCGACGCGCATTGCCGTTCGAGGCGTCGTGCCATTGAACATCGAGGCGGGCAACAGCAGCTGGGCCAACTGGGGCCCGCACCTGATGAACGTGCCGGTGAACAGCACCGAGGTCTGGAGCACAGGCGGCACGGAAGGGTTGGCACGGCTGGAGGTGTTCCTGCGCCGGGTCGGCTCCGGTACTGGGCCCGGCGACCGCGTGCTGGTGCTTGAAACCGCGGTGGATGCTCCGGCGCCGCAAGGCCGCTACCTGCTGAACTTCGATTCGCGCAGCCACGCGAATGGCGATTACGAGCTGTTCGTGCAGGCCACCACCCCGTCGGGCGTGCGAAGCCATCCGAGCTACGGCGATGAACTCGAGCGATTCGACCCCAGCGTGCTGTCGGGCGCCTATTACCCCATCCCTATCCGGATTCAGAACTGAAGGCTTGACACGCGATGGAGGTCCCCATGAAAGCCAAACTGCAGCTCTCCGCTCTTTTCACAGCCATGCTGGCCGCAGCGTGCGGCGGAAGCGACCCTGGCCCACCCTCGTCGTTGCCGCCGCCTGCACCTGCACCTGCACCTGCACCTGCACCTGCACCTGCACCTGCACCTGCAC
>CAZBOF010000291.1:0-2432 GCA_964493285.1 uncultured Rhizobacter sp.
CGCGCACGTCGCGCCAGGTGTCGGGGCTGCCCGCCTCGCCGGCCACGGTGGAAAAGCGCGCCAGCATCTCGGTGGAAGCGCCTTTCTGGAACAGCGCGGCCTTGGTGAAGCGCGACAGGTCTTCGGTGGTCTTGAATTCGCCGAAGGCGCCGGCGCCCTTGGCGTGCGGCTGGCGCTCGGGCACTTTCTCGCGGTTGAAGTGCGCCATCTGCTCCAGGAAGTGCACGTCGTGCAGCACGATCGGACCGTCGGCGCCGACGGTCAACGAGTTGCGGTCGCTGATCGCGGGCGCTCCGGCACCGGTGGTCGAGTTGACGGTGGGTTTCTTGGGCTGGCTCATGGGGACTTCTCCTGTGGATGGATGGCTTGCGGATGCTTGGCGCAGGCAGGGACCGATTCAATCTTAGGGCCTGTGCACACTCAATGAGCACCCGCGCCGGGCCATGGCGAGGTGCAGGGCAAGGCGCAGGCGAGGCTGTGTGCCATGGGCACACCACGAGCCTGCAACGCCGCCGTGCGCCTCGATGGCGCCCCGATCCTGAGTCACGCGGGTTCTCATTGAGTGTGAACAAGCCCTCATCCATCTACTGTGACAGTACAGGCTGCTTGAGCGCGCTACTGGGGCTTTGCGCGGTGCGTCACTCCTTGGCGGCCAGTTGGCGCAGGCGTTGGCGCAAGCGCTTTTCTTCGTCCTGCAGGGCTTTCCAGTCGGCGCGCACGGCACGCCATAGCGCCAGCGTCATCAGCAGGATGACAAAAGCGAAGGGCAAGGCGAAGACGATGGTCGCGGTTTGGACGGCCCGGATGCCGCCTGCCATCAACAGGCTGGCCGCGATGCCGGCGACCAGCACGCCCCAAATGACCTTGACGCGTGCCCCGGGGTTGGGGTTGCCTTGTGTACTCATCATCCCCAGCACGAACGTAGCCGAATCGCCCGAGGTGACGAAGAACACCAGCACCAGCAAGGTGGCCACGCCGGACAGGAAGGCGGCGAACGGCAGCGCCTCGAACATGGCGAAGAGCGCCGTGGAGACGTCGACCTTGGCGGCGGCGGCGATCGGCACGTTCTGCCAGATCTCCATGTTCAGGCCGGTGCCGCCGAACACCGCGAACCACACGGAGCCTGCAAGCGTGGGGGCCAGCACTGTGCCGATGATGAACTCGCGGATGGTGCGTCCGCGCGAGACGCGTGCGATGAACAGTCCGACGAATGGTGCCCACGACACCCACCAGGCCCAATAGAACACCGTCCAGTCGCCGACCCAGCTGCTGCCGCTGAACGGGCTGGTGCGCAGGCTCATGCGAACGAACTCGCTCAGGTAGCTGCCCAAGGTGGTGGTGAATGTGTCGACGATGGCGATCGTGGGGCCGAGGAGGAACACGGTCAGGGCCAGCAAGCCGGCCATCACGAGGTTGATGTTCGACAGCCATTTCAGGCCCCGGTTGACACCGCTGACGGCCGAGGTCACGAACATCAGTGTGGCGATGACGATGATGGCCATCTGCGCGGCCACGCCGACCGGTACGCCGAAGACGGCATGCAGGCCGGCATTGATCTGCAAGGCGCCGATGCCCAGCGAGGCGGCCACGCCGAAGGCGGTGGCGATGATGGCGAGCACGTCGAATACCGGCGAGAGCCCGCGCGTCACCCGCCACGGCAGGCTCGAGGTGGCCGTACTCACCAGCGCGGCGCCACCGCGGCGGAACTGGAAGTAGCCGATGGCCAGCGCGACGACGGCGTAGATGGCCCACGGATGCAGTCCCCAGTGGAAGAAGCTGTAGCGCATGGCGGCTTGCGCGGCTTCCGGCGTGCCGGGCGTGACGCCGGGCGGCGGCGCGAGGTAGTGCGACAGCGGCTCGGCCACGCCCCAGAACACGAGGCCGATGCCCATGCCGGCAGCGAACAGCATCGAGAACCACGAGGCGGTGGAGAACTCGGGCTCGTCGTCGTCATGGCCGAGCTTCAGGTTGCCATAGCGCGTGAATGCCAGCAGAGCGCACATGATCACCAGCGCCAGCACCACCCACAGGTAGAACCAGCCGAAGTTGCGCGTGATGGCGGCAAGCGCCGTGTCGAACACGCTGCTGAGCGTGGCGGGCGAGACGAGCCCCCACAGAACGATGATGGCGATGATGCCGGCAGACGCGACAAGTTGCATGGTTGTTTCCTCGTGGGGGGCGAGAGGGTGTGCAAGGCGCGTGGCCGGTTCTTGCATTGTTCGTGCTGCGCGGGGTCTTTGCACGCACGATGAAGAAAGCCCCGGCGCTTGGGGCGCCGGGGCTTTTCAGGGGGGCCGGAAGGGGTTAAGGCTACGCCGGTTCAGCGTCGCCTCAGGCCTCCCGCGCAGGTGCGCCGTGAGCCTCAGCGCACCTTGCCGGCCTTCCACGCATTGAGCAGCGTGTCATAGGCGATGGTCTCGCCCTTCGGCTTC
>CAZBOF010000292.1:0-2425 GCA_964493285.1 uncultured Rhizobacter sp.
TGGAAAGATCCGCGACCACCGGCGCGCCGACGATGTCCTTGCCCAGGCCCATCGTGAGTTGCGAGGCCGCGTCGTTGTAGACCTGCGAGCCGAGGATCTCCGACAGCCGGATGGTCTGCCGCTTGGCATTGGGCAGCTCCAGCGCCATGTAGTTCTTGCCCGGGATCACCTCCACCACGCGAATGCTGACCAGGCTGAGCGAACGCGCCAGGTCCTTCGCGAGGTTCACGATCTGCGAGCCCTTCACCCCGGTGGCGGGCTCGATCTCATAGCGCGTGATCACCGGTCCCGGCGACGCCGCCACGACTCGCACCTCGACGCCGAAGTCCTTCAGCTTCTTCTCGATCAGCCGGGAGGTCATCTCCAGCGTCTCGGGCGTCACGGTTTCCGTTCGGCCGGGCGCGGCATCGAGCAAGTCGACCTGGGGCAGCTTGGTGTCCGCCAGTTCGGTGAACAGCGGCTTCTGACGCTCCTTGACGACACGTTCGGAGCGCGGCACCTCGATCATCGGTGACTCGATCACGATGGGGACATGGTCTTCGAGCAACTGGTGCTCCGCCTCGAAGACATGCTCCCGTTCGCGCAGCGCCTGTTCGCCCAGGCGGTGGTCTTCAGCGCGTTCGATCCGTTCGACGCGGCGTTCGCGCAGCGAATCCACCCAGCGCCCGATGCTTTCCGCCACCCGCAGCCAAGAGAACCGGAACGCCAATGCGACGCCCGCCACCAGCACCGCGATCCACAGCACGCCCGAACCCACGAAGCCGATCAATGATTGGCTGGCCGAGCCGAGCAGGTAGCCCAGCACACCGCCGGCCATGCCGCCGGGAACGCGCGGGTCGAGTTGGTACAGGCGCGTCCATTCGAGCGCCGCGCTGGCGCCCAGCAGCATCAGCGCGCCCAGCCAGAACAGCCAGATCGGCGCGTTCGGGCGATCGGCCGGCGGGCTCTGCGTCTCTCGCAGCATGTGCGCCAGCGCGCTGAGCCATGCGCGCAGCGCGATCGCCAGGCCCCACCATGCGGACAGGCCAAACAACACGAACGCGAGATCGGAAAAGCGCGCGCCCAACGCGCCGATCAGGTTGTGGGGCGGCGCGCCGCTGCCAGACGTGGAGAACGCCGCATCGGCGGGGTTGTGGGAAGCCATCGCGATGAAGGCCAGCAGCCACACCACGCCGCCGATGAGCACACCGAAGCGCTCGCGCAGCCCCGGCGGCGCGGGCGTCGGCGCGCGGCTGGCGCCTTTGCCCTTTTCACGGGTGTGCGTGCTGCCGAACGCATTGCCAGCCGGGGTACCCTGGCCGGCCTCCGAACGAAGCGATCCAAGCGGAAATGTCATGCAGCCATTGTGGCCGAAGCGCTCAGCCCTCTGGCTTCCCGGCACCGAGCCCGCGGGTCATTCTCAGCCGGCGAGGCGTTCCTTGATGATGACGGAGCCGTTTTCCTGGGTTTCCACCATGCCGCGGTCTTCCAGGTCTTTCATCACCCGGCTCACCATTTCGCGCGAAGCCCCGACGATCTTGGCCATGTCCTGGCGCGAAACCTTGTTGCGGATGATCTTGACCTCGCCATCGTCTTCGGCCATGTCAAGCAGCGAGCGCGCCACACGGCCGTAGACGTCGAGCAGCGCGAGCGACTCGATCTGGCGGTCAGCGTTGCGCAAACGCTGCACCAGGCCGCGCATGATGGCGTAGGACAGGCTGGAATTCTCGGGCAGGCAGCGGGCAAACTCGGCCCGGCCGAGGATCAGCATGTCGGTCTGGACCTCGGCGCGCACGGTGGCCGAGTGGGGTTCGTTGTCGATCAAGCTCATCTCGCCGACGTAATTGCCGGGTTGCAGCACCGCGAGAATCACCTCGCGGCCACGGGAGTCGGATGTCAGTACGCGGGCGCGACCGGTGAGCAAAATGTAGAGCGCATTCGATTTTTTCCCGTGCTCGACGACAATCTCGCCGCGCCGGAATCGTCGCTTGACCACGCTGTCCGCGATGGCCGAGGCCTGCTCGTTCGTGAGCAGAGAAAACAGCGGCACGCGCCGAATCAAGTCCAAATTGGACAACATGGCCATCGAAGAATCTCCTTTGTATGTGACGGAGCCCACGAACTATAAAGTGGGATTCCGTCGTTCCCTTGATTTTCGCTATTGTCGCCATTCCATCGGTAGTTGCCAGTCGGCGTCAACCCCATGTCAGACTGGCGCCTGTCTTTCCCAGCCCTTCGTTTCCCCATGAACTCACCGACCACCCACGCCCAAGTCCTGATTCTGGGGTCCGGCCCCGCCGGCTACACCGCCGCCGTCTACGCTGCGCGCGCCAATCTCAAACCCCTGCTCATCACGGGCATCGCGCAGGGCGGGCAACTCATGACCACCACCGACGTCGACAACTGGCCGGCGGACGCGATGGGCGTGCAGGGCCCGGAACTGATG
>CAZBOF010000293.1:0-2396 GCA_964493285.1 uncultured Rhizobacter sp.
GCTGAAGCGCGAGGTGCCGTCGGGCATCAATCCCTTGCCCTGCGTGGCGCGCACCTTCTGGCACAGGTTGGTCTTGCCCGAGAGGCAGAACTTGCATTCGCGGCATTCGGCGGTGTACAGCGGGATCACGTGGTCGCCGGGGGCCAGCGAGGTCACGCCTTCGCCGACTTCCACGACCACGCCCGCGCCTTCATGGCCGAGCACCGCCGGGAAGATGCCTTCAGGATCGTCGCCGCTGAGGGTGAAGGCATCGGTGTGGCAGACGCCGGTGTGGGTGATCTTCACCAGCACCTCGCCTTTGCGGGGCGGCTCGACATCGATCTCGACGATCTGCAAGGGCTTGCCGGCTTCGAAAGCCACTGCGGCGCGTGATTTCATGGTGGGGTCTCCTTCGGATGGGGTGTCGGGGGCTACTTCAAGTAGGAGCGAATGAGGCGCATCAGCTGATCGATCTCGGCCTGCTGGTCGGGCGCTGGCTGGCCATGCGCCCGCGAGCTGCCGAAGGTTTCGCGCAGATGGCTTTCCAGCACTTCGGCCATCAGCCCCGTGGCGGCCCCGCGCAATGCGGCCAACTGCTGGAGAAGGGCGCCGCACTCGGTGCCCGCCTCCACGGCGCGTTCCAACGCTTCCGCCTGTCCCTTGATCCGGCGCAGGCGCGTGACAACGCGCTTCTTCTCTTCGATCGAATGCGGCATCTTCGCATCACTTCCAATACAGGGGGGGAGTATATGCACCCGGGATGAAAACTGTCCAGCCCGAGACGAAAGGAGAGGCTAGCGCCGTGGCGCGCCCCCGGCAATCGACAATGCAAGACCCTGCTGCGTGCGTGAAAGGGGCGTGCGTGGGCGATTGAGCGCAGAATCTGCGAGTGGCTGGCATCGTGGATGCGGCCGCAGCCCGGTCGCCCGCTCATGGCCCGCTGCCGCTTGCCGCCCGCCCGTGCGGTCCACCTTTTCAGGCCAACCATGCCGGGCTACCAGACCAAGCGCGAACACGTCGCCATCCAGGGCGCGCATGCGCTCGAAATCCACTCCCTGCTCGATCGGCAGCAGCATGCCGATCCCTTGGGCGAAGCGCTGGCCGAAGGCATCTCCAGCGCGGCGTGGCCCTTGTTCGGTTTGTTGTGGGCCTCGTCGCTGCAACTCGCCGCCGTGATGGCGGTGCGGCCTCTGGTGGCGAAAGAGCGCATTCTCGAAGTGGGCTGCGGGCTCGCCCTGGCAAGCCTGGTGTGCCATCGGCGAGGCGCCGACGTGACGGCTTCCGACTGCCATCCCCTCGCGGCCACGTTCCTGCTGGAGAACCTGCGGCTGAATGGGCTGTCGCCGCTGCCGTACCGGCATGGCAACTGGGTGTCGCCGGCCGATGCGCCGGTGCGGGCATCGCGCCCCGTCGTCGAAGGCCGGTTCGGCGTGATCATCGGCAGCGACATCCTCTACGAACGCGACGAGGCGGGCCACCTGTTCGGCTTCATCGACCGTCACGCCTTGCCGAGTGCCGAGGTCCTGATCGTCGACCCCAACCGCGGCAACCGTGCCGCCTTCAACCGGCGCATGCAGGCGGCCGGCTTCGACCTGCGCCAAACCGTGTTGGGCAGCAGCGTCGGTGCGGCGGATGGCGTGGTCTACCGGGGCCGATTGCTGCGCTACCGGCGAGTCGCCATGGCGTCTGGGGCCGGTTGATCGTCGTTTCGCAGTTTCCGCAGAACCAAACCCGTTTTGCTTCGTTCTCACGGCAAGGCGCGGCTGAAACACTGAGTGCTCCTCATCACTTCGTGTTTGCATGTCGCCGCCCGCTCTCATCCGCCTTGAAGGACTGAACAAGCGCTACACGCTGCCCAGCGGCGATGTGCTGGACGCCGTCAGCGACGTCACGCTGGATGTGGCGCAAGGCGACGTGTTCGGCCTCATCGGCACCAGCGGCGCGGGCAAGTCCACCTTGCTGCGGCTCATCAACCGCCTCGAAGAACCGGATGCGGGGCGCGTCTTCGTCGACGGGCAGGAGATCACGGCGCTGGACAAGACCGAACTGCGCCTGGCACGCCGTTCGATGGGCATGGTGTTCCAGCAGTTCAACCTGTTGCAGAACGCGACGGTGTTCGACAACGTGGCGTTTCCCTTGCGGATCCATGGGCGGCACACGCAGGGTGAAACTTTGCGCCGCGTGCGCGAATGCCTGCGCATCGTGGGCCTGCTGTCCAAGGCAGACAGCCACCCCGCTCAGCTCTCGGGAGGGCAGAAGCAGCGCGTGGCGATTGCGCGCGCGCTGGCCACCAACCCGCAGGTTCTTCTGTGCGACGAGCCGACCTCCGCCTTGGATTCCGAGACCACGCGGTCGGTGCTCAACACGCTGCGCGACATCAACCAGCGCCTGGGCGTGACCATCGTCATCGTGACGCA
>CAZBOF010000294.1:0-2389 GCA_964493285.1 uncultured Rhizobacter sp.
TTGCAAAGTACGGCGAGGAAGGCCTTGCCCGTATGCGCTTTGCCACAGCAAGCCGGTACATCACTCTAGATATTCAGGTTCCTGAGGAAGTCTGGAAGCCTCTGAGCAAAGCCGAAACAAAGCTGTACTTGGCTGAGCAGGTCCTAGCAGCAATGAGCGCTTGCGTTGGCCGCCTCGTCAAAGACAAGTATGCGGTGAACCAGCCACGCCTCAAGGCTGAGTTAGAGGCTGCGATGAATAAATACCTCGCGGAGAAAAATGCCTAACCCTTCAATCAACCGAACATGCCCCGGCAATCCGGGTCATGCCGGTTATCTGAACGTTAGACGCTTCCCATGAAATTGACGCACCACTTCACTTACGAGAATGACTGGCGGACCGCGCCGCTTGCGTTCTGGGTGCACGTCCCGGTGCCAGATACAGACCTTGATTGCACTCTACCTACCCCAACGCTCTTGCCGCACAACGGCTATCAGACGCTTCGGGGTCCGTTCGAACGGCATGAACTCCAGTTCAGCTCTTTGGGCCAGCTTGATCACTTCATCGAAGTTCTGTCGTCCAAGCCATTGCCAGCATCGCGCCAGCTCTCGTCTAGGCGAGGTCTTCCAGTTGGCCCGAACGGTCACTGGCTAAGTCGTTTGCCCGCATCACTCAAGGCGCCGAGGAAGCACGCAAAGCTTGTCGAACTCATGGGGTTTGTTCGCGAGCAGGTAAGCACAGAAGCGTCTAACCCCTCCTCCAAGCGGACGCCTGACGGCGCCGCTTAAGTAAAATGTTAGCCAACCGAATCGTCTATGCAGCAGCAGATCATTTCACTATTTGAGAGAAAACTATCCGACGCGCTGCGCGCAGTCGACAGTTCCACGCTTGAAGAATCTCGGATCCTGAAGAAGGATGTTGGCCCTTCGCCCAAGTGTCCGCCTATCGGCGATGTAATGCGCCAAACACAGCAGGCCCTTGGTCGCGGTCACGGAGCACGCGAAGGAGTGGCAAAGCAGTTGGTCAACGAGACCGCAACTACCTACGCGAGTCTTTTTTCGCCTGAGCTGGCGAAAGAAATCATGAGGGTAGTCGAGAAGCTCTTCCCCCAAGATCACTACGTTCAGTCAGCCCGCAATACTCAAGGCCTGTACGAGCGTTCAATGGCCCCGCCAAACAAGTTCAGTCAGCGCATTTTCGAGCACGAGATGTCGCTAGTTCAGGTCAGTGCGGCGAACGCCTCTATTCAAACCCTCTCGCGCATACGTACCGTACTTGACGATGCTCTTCTAAAGCAGCAAGTGGCTTCGATCACAAGCAATGCAACTTCTTCGGAGAAACCAGTGTCGCAAATCAACTTCCATGGCCCGGTGAGCGGGCATGTTGTTGTCGCGGGCGAGTCCGTTTACAACACAGTTCTCAATCTGTCCCTGGCCGAGATCGTCGCCAAGATTGATGCATCGCCCGCAACACCGAGTGAGAAAGAAGGGGCGAAGTCTCGGCTAAAAGAGTTCCTTGCACATCCAGTCGTAGCCGCGGTTGTTGGAGGTTTGGCTGGCGGGGCAGCTGGCTAACCCTTCAATCGAGAGGACGTTCCCCGGCAAGCCGAATCACGCCTCTCATCTCAAACGTTAGACCACAAACAAAGGTAGTACATGTCCATCGATCCAAGACCAGCAATCTATCGTTCCGCCACGCCGTATGCCATCGTTGGCAATGCGAGCCAGGCGATCGATTTCTACAAGGTCGCATTCGGCGCGACTGAGTTTGTTCGCCTCGCAGATGCAAGCGGAAAAGTCATGCACGCGGAACTTCGGATTGGGAGCGCACCGTTTATGCTTGCCGACGAATTCCCCGATATGGGCTACCGAAGCCCGGAAACTCTTGGTGGCTCATCGGTTTCAATGTTGTTGTACGTAGACGATGTTGATTCGTTCTTTGCTAAGGCAGTGACCGCTGGTGCGAAGGCAACGATGCCTCCCGCTAATCAGTTCGATGGAGACCGCCGGGGAACAATTACTGATCCGTTTGGCCATGTTTGGCTTCTCGCCAGTCGGAACGAAGAAGTTTCGCCAGAGGAAATGATTAAGCGGTTCGAGAAAATGATGAGCGGTGGCGGTGGGGTCTAACCGGTCGCTCGAGCTGACGTCCCTCGGCAAGCCTCGGTCCGCGGCTCAGCTTCAACGTTGGGCGTCACCAAGAACCTACTCACTTCAGCCTGCACCAAATAGAACGAAATCATGACTTCTACCGAATTGCAGGAGCTGGTCAGTATCGCCAACGGGGACCGGTAGGAAACGTGGCCGGGGAGGAGGCCTGTACGTCGACCTTGCGTTTGGACCCGATGCACTGCGTCTGACCTGCCCGGTTTCTTCGGACCAATGATTTCTAGGAAGATGGCTCCCAATCC
>CAZBOF010000295.1:0-501 GCA_964493285.1 uncultured Rhizobacter sp.
GTGCACGAGGTCGAACATCCGAAACGCGAAGTGAACATCGCGATGTGCGGCAAGTACACCGATCTCTCCGATTCCTACAAATCCCTCAACGAGGCCCTGCGCCATGCCGGCCTCCAGAACCACGCCAAGGTGAACATCGGCTACGTGGACTCGGAAACGCTGACGGCTGCGAACGTGAACCAGCTGGAGCGTTTCGACGCCATTCTCGTGCCCGGCGGGTTCGGCAAGCGGGGTGTGGAGGGCAAGATCCTGACGGCCAAGTTCGCCCGCGAGAACAAGGTGCCCTACCTCGGCATCTGCCTCGGAATGCAAGTCGCCACGATCGAATTCGCCCGCCACAAGGCCGGTCTCACCCACGCCAACAGCACCGAGTTCGACCCTGACACGCAACACCCCGTCATCGCCCTGATCGATGAATGGCAAGACGCCGATGGTTCGATCCAGAAGCGCGACGCCAACTCCGACCTCGGCGGCACCATGCGCCTGGGCGCCCAGAGTTCC
>CAZBOF010000295.1:511-1276 GCA_964493285.1 uncultured Rhizobacter sp.
GTGAAACCGGGCACGCTGGCCCACGAGATCTATGGCGACGTGGTCACCGAGCGCCATCGCCACCGCTACGAGGCCAATGTGAACTACCTGGATCGCCTCACTGAAGCCGGTCTGGTGATCTCTGCGCTCACGCAGCGCGAGCAGCTCACCGAGATCGTGGAGCTGCCGCGCAGCACGCATCCGTGGTACGTCGGCGTCCAGTTCCACCCGGAATTCAAGTCCACGCCATGGGACGGCCACCCGCTGTTCCGCTCCTACATCGAAGCCGCGCTGGCGCACCAGTCGGCCCGCAAGGAAAAGGCGGCAGCATGAAGCTTTGCGGCTTTCCGGTCGGCATCGATCAGCCCTTCTTCCTGATTGCCGGCCCTTGCGTGGTGGAGTCCGAGCAGTTGCAGGTGGATGTCGCCGGCAAGCTGAAGGAAATCACCACCGAGCTGGGCATCCCCTTCATTTTCAAAAGCAGCTACGACAAGGCCAACCGTTCATCGGGCACCTCGTTCCGCGGCCCCGGCATGGACAAGGGCTTGCAGATCCTGGCCAACGTCAAGAAGACGCTGAACGTGCCACTGCTGACCGACGTGCACAGCGAAGCCGAGATCGCACAAGCGGCGTCGGTGGTCGATGTTCTCCAGACACCCGCCTTTCTGTGCCGCCAGACCGATTTCATCCATGCGGTGGCGCAGTCCGGCAAGCCGGTGAACATCAAGAAGGGCCAGTTCCTGGCGCCGCATGACATGAAGAATGTCATCGACAAGGCCCGCGCGG
>CAZBOF010000295.1:1286-2359 GCA_964493285.1 uncultured Rhizobacter sp.
CAACCTCGTGAGCGACATGCGCTCGCTGGCGATCATGCGCGAGACCGGCGCTCCGGTCGTGTTCGACGCCACGCACTCGGTGCAGTTGCCCGGCGGGCAAGGCACGAGTTCGGGGGGCCAGCGCGAGTTCGTCCCGGTGCTTGCACGCGCGGCCATTGCCGTGGGCGTGGCCGGCATCTTCATGGAAACCCATCCGGACCCCGCCAACGCCATGAGCGATGGCCCGAACGCCGTGCCGTTGAAACACATGCGCGCACTGCTGGAACAGCTGCTCTCACTCGACCGCGTCGTGAAGCAGCAGCCGCTCCTCGAGAATCATTTCTCCGCCTAGCCACATCTCAGCATCCAAACATCATGCCTTCTGCCTACCTGATCGCCAACGTCAAAGTCACCAACCCCACCCAATTCGCCGACTACGCCCCGGTGGCCGCGGCAGCCGTGAAGGCGCATGCTGCGGAGGTGTGCGCCAACACGCCCAAGGTCCAAGCGGTGGAAGGCACGTGGCCGATGAACCATGTGATGATTCTCAAGTTCCCATCCGTGGAGAAGGCCCAGGCCTTCTATGACTCACCCGAGTACACGCGTGCCCGCGCCCTGCGCCAAGACGCTGCCGACGTCCAGATCGTGATCGTGCCGGGTCTCTGATTTTTCCCGGTCAGTACTGACAACAAACAGCCAAGAGGAAGATTGAATGAGCGCCATTGTTGACATCGTGGGCCGAGAGATTCTCGACAGCCGCGGCAACCCCACTGTCGAATGCGACGTCCTGCTCGAGTCCGGCACCATGGGCCGTGCTGCCGTGCCCTCGGGCGCATCAACGGGTTCGCGCGAAGCGATCGAGCTGCGCGACGGCGACAAGAGCCGTTACCTCGGCAAAGGCGTGCTCAAGGCCGTCGAGCATGTCAACACCGAGATCAGCGAAGCCGTGCTGGGCCTCGACGCCTCGGAACAAGCCTTCCTCGACCGCACCCTGATCGACCTCGACGGCACCGAGAACAAGAGCCGCCTGGGCGCGAACGCCACCCTGGCCGTCTCGATGGCCGTGGCCCGCGCCGCCGCCGAAGAAAGCGGTC
>CAZBOF010000296.1:0-2313 GCA_964493285.1 uncultured Rhizobacter sp.
CCCGTTCACCACGTAGCGGTCGGACTTTTTCACCGCCGTGGTCTTGATCTTGGTCGTGTCGGTGCCGGTGGTAGGTTCGGTGACGCCCATCGATTGCAGGCGCAAGTCGCCGCTGGCGATCTTGGGCAGGTACTTCTGCTTCTGCTCGGGCGAGCCGTGGCGAAGCAGCGTGCCCATGTTGTACATCTGGCCGTGGCAGGCACCGGAGTTGCCGCCCGCGCGGTTGATCTCTTCCAGGATCACCGACGCTTCGGTGAGTCCGAGGCCCGAGCCGCCGTATTCCTGGGGGATGAGCGCGGCCAGCCAGCCCGCCTTGGTGAGCGCTTCGACGAAGGCTTCCGGGTAGACGCGTTGCTCGTCGATCTTGCGGTGGTACTCGTCCGGGAACTCCTCGCAGAGGCTGCGAACGGCGTCGCGGATGTCGGTGTAGTTGTCGGCTTGCTTCATGAGGTCGGGTGCTGCGGTTTCAGGGGGCGAGCGTGGCGCTGGCCTGCATGGTCAACATGCCTTCGGCGTCACGCGACCACAGGGCGATCTCGCCCGTGCTGGCGTCGCGATGGCCGCAGAGCGTGACCGGCGCGTTGGCGAACAGCGGGCGCACGCCGCGGAAGTTGAATGTGGCGAGACGGGCCTCGGGCATCTCTCGGCGCACCAGGTCGACGAGCAGCGTGGCGATCAGCGGGCCGTGCACGACCAGGTCGGGATAGCCTTCGACGTTTTGCGCATAGGGTTGGTCGTAGTGGATCCGATGGCCGTTGAACGTCAGCGCCGAAAAGCGGAACAGCAGCACCGGGTCGGGATGCAGCACGCGGGAGAACTGCTCGTCGGTGCGCGCGGGCTGGGGTGCCGGCGGCTTGGCATCGGGCGCGGGGTCGTCGCGGTAGACGATGTCTTGCTCTTCCACCACAGCGATGCCGTCGGGGCTGGCGATCTCGTGCCGTACGAGCACGAACACCAGGTCGCCGCTGCGCCCGCTCTTGGCGCTGACGTCGGCAATGCGCGACGTGCGCACCACGGAGCCGCCCAGCCGCAACGGCTTCAGGAATTGCAGGCGCCCGCCTGCCCACATGCGCCGGGGCAAGGTCACAGGCGGCAGGAAGCCGCCGCGTTTCGGGTGGCCGTCGGTGCCGATGCCGGATTGGCGCTCACTGGGCAGAAAGTACAGCCAATGTCCCAACGGGGCGAGTTCGTCGCGCATCTTGGGTGGCGGGTCGTCGCGGTCAAGCGTGGCCGAAAGGGCCCGAACCGGGGCGAAGGTGAGCTGATCGTCGGTCTGCTGGGTGCGTCCGACCCAATCCGCCAACTGGGGCTGTTCTGGCATGGGGATGCAAAGGCCTGGTTTTGTTCAACCGGCAGCATCGCTCTATTGCGCCCCAAACGCAATTTGCGAGTGTGGAAGCGGGCCTTAGTGGTGAGTTAGGAGGGCCTGCCCTGCGCCCGCCCTCCCGGCGGGCGCAGTCCGCATTACTTCAGTTCGGCGCGCAGCTCGCGTGCCGCGCCCACCATGTTGCGCAGCGCCGCCATGGTTTCAGGCCAGCCGCGTGTCTTGAGCCCGCAGTCGGGGTTGACCCACAGGTTGTCCGGCGGCACCACCGATGCAGCCTTGCGCATCAGGCGCACCATCTCCTCCTGGTTGGGCACGCGCGGCGAGTGGATGTCATACACGCCCGGGCCGATCTCGTTGGGGTACTTGAAGGCGCCGAAGCCGTTCAGCAGTTCCATGTCGGAGCGGCTGGTCTCGATCGTGATCACGTCGGCGTCCATCGAGGCGATCTCGGGCAGGATGTCGTTGAACTCCGAATAGCACATGTGGGTGTGGATCTGCGTCTCGTCGCGCACGCCGCTGGCCGAGATGCGGAACGAGCGCGCGGCCCATTGCAGGTAGCTGCCCCATTGCGCACGGCGCAGCGGCAGGCCTTCGCGGATGGCAGGCTCGTCGATCTGGATGACGCCGATGCCTGCTTTTTCGAGGTCGATGACTTCGTCGCGGATCGCCAGGGCGATCTGGTCGGCCGTGGTGGCGCGTGGCTGATCGTCTCGCACGAACGACCATTGCAAGATGGTGATGGGCCCCGTCAGCATGCCTTTCATCGGCTTGGGCGTGAGGCTCTGGGCGTAGACGGTCCAGTCCACCGTCATGGGCGTGGGACGGGAGACGTCGCCGAACAGGATGGGCGGCTTCACGCAGCGCGAGCCGTACGACTGCACCCAGCCGTTGGCGGTGAAGGCGAAGCCGTCGAGCTGCTCGCCGAAGTACTCGACCATGTCGTTGCGCTCGGCTTCGCCGTGCACCAGCACGTCGAGCCCCAGCGC
>CAZBOF010000297.1:0-1491 GCA_964493285.1 uncultured Rhizobacter sp.
GCCTGCCCAGCGTGTTCGAGATCGGCCACAACTTCGCCAACGTCGACATCACCAAAGAGCCGATCCCGGTCGTTCCCACCATCCACTACCAGATGGGCGGTATCCCGACCAACATCCACGGGCAGGTTGTCGTGCCGAAGGATGGCAACCCGAGTACGCCGGTGAACGGCCTGTACGCGGTGGGCGAGTGTTCCTGCGTCAGCGTTCATGGCGCGAACCGCCTGGGCACGAATTCGCTGCTCGACTTGCTCGTTTTCGGGCGGGCGGCCGGCGACCACATCGTTGCAAGCGACCTGAAGAGCCGTTCGCACAAGGCGCTGCCGGCCGATGCGGCCGACTACACCCAGTCGCGTCTTGCAAAGTACGAGAGCAGCAGCGGCGGTGAATATGCACAGGACGTCGCCAACGACATCCGCAAGACCATGCAGGCGCACGCCGGCGTGTTCCGCACGCAGGCGCTGATGACCGAAGGCGTGGAGAACATCAAGGCGGTGGCGGCGCGCGTGAAGAACATCCACCTGGCCGACAAGTCCAAGGTTTTCAACACTGCGCGCATCGAAGCGCTCGAGGTCGAAAACCTGATGGAGGTCGCGCTGGCCACGATGATTTCCGCGGCGGCCCGCACCGAAAGCCGTGGCGCTCACACCGTGGACGACTACGCCGACAGCCCCGAATTCCCGAATGGCCGGAACGACAAGGAGTGGTTGAAGCACACGTTGTGGTATTCCGAAGGCAATCGCCTCGAGTACAAGCCGGTGAATCTCAAGCCCCTGACGGTTGAGTCGATCCCTCCCAAGGTCCGTTCGTTCTGAGAGGCGTTTCCCCATGACCAAGCGCGTATTCAACATCTACCGCTACGACCCCGATACCGACACCAAGCCGCGCATGCAGACGATCGAGGTCGAACTCGACGGCAGCGAGCGCATGCTGCTGGACGCGCTGATGAAGCTCAAGGCCGTCGACCCGACCCTGAGCTTTCGCCGCTCATGCCGCGAAGGGGTCTGTGGCTCCGATGCGATGAACATCAACGGCAGGAATGGCCTGGCGTGTCTCACCAACATGCGCGACTTGAAAGACCCCATCGTCCTCAAGCCGCTGCCCGGGCTGCCTGTGGTGCGGGACCTGATCGTCGACATGACGCAGTTCTTCACCCAGTACAACTCCATCAAGCCCTACCTGGTCAATGACACGCCGCCGCCCGAGAAAGAGCGGCTGCAGACGCCCCAGGAGCGCGATGAACTCAACGGGCTTTACGAATGCATCCTCTGTGCCAGCTGCACCAGCAACTGCCCCAGCTTCTGGTGGAATCCCGACAAGTTCGTCGGCCCTGCCGGCTTGCTGCAGGCTTATCGGTTCATCGCCGACAGCCGCGATCAGGACACCGGCGCACGGCTGGACAACCTGGAAGATCCGTACCGCCTGTTTCGCTGCCACACCATCATGAACTGCGTGGATGTGTGCCCCAAGGGCCTCAACCCCACCAAGGCCATT
>CAZBOF010000297.1:1501-2232 GCA_964493285.1 uncultured Rhizobacter sp.
CCATTGGCAAGATCAAGGAACTGATGGTGCGCCGCGCCATTTGATTCGATACTTGCGCCCATGCAGACTTTGATCGACGCGCGAGAACTCAGCAAACTGAAATGGCGCTGCCGCCGAGGTTTGCTTGAGAATGATCTGTTCATCGAACGGTTTTTCTCGCGCTATGAAACCACATTGACGCAAGCTCAGGCGCAGGGCTTGCATGCATTGATGGACCTGTCGGACAACGACTTGCTCGACTTGCTTCTGGCACGCAAGGAGCCTGAAGGCGAGTTGACTCGCGATGATGTGATCGAAGTACTCAGCCTGATGCGCACGCCGCATTGAGGTTGCGTGTCTTTCCCGAAGCTTTATTAAGGAACGCCCATGACCCCCTCTGACGTGAAAGCCACCCTGTCATTCTCCGATGGCAGCCCTGCCATGGAGTTGCCGGTTTACAAGGGCACGGTGGGTCCGGACGTGATCGATATCCGCAAGCTCTATGGTCAAACGGGCAAGTTCACCTATGACCCTGGGTTCATGTCGACCGCCGCATGCCAGTCCACCATCACCTACATCGATGGCGATAAAGGCGAACTGCTCTACCGCGGCTACCCGATCGAACAGCTCGCCACGAACTGCGACTTCCTCGAAACCTGCTACCTGCTGTTGAAGGGTGAATTGCCCAACCCAGCCCAGAAGGTGGAGTTCGAGCAGACGGTGACCCGTCACACGATGGTCAACGAGCAGAT
>CAZBOF010000298.1:0-2214 GCA_964493285.1 uncultured Rhizobacter sp.
CGCCAGCAAGCCTGTCGCGATGATCCCCAACTGCGCGGCCACGCGCCACGCGCATTTCGTGCTCGACGGCTCGGGCGCGGCCTACCTGGAGCCGCCCAGCCTCGACCTGTGGCCCGACGTGAAATGGGAGCCCGACTACAACAAGAGCAAGAAGGTCAACCTGGACACGCTGACCCGCGAAGAGGTGGCGAGTTGGAAGCCTGGCGACACCCTGCTGCTCAGCGGCAAGATGCTCACCGGGCGCGATGCGGCGCACAAACGCATCCAAGACATGCTCGCGAAGGGCGAGAAGCTCCCGGTGGACTTCACCAACCGCGTCATCTACTACGTGGGCCCGGTCGATCCGGTGCGTGACGAGGTGGTGGGCCCGGCCGGCCCGACCACTGCCACCCGCATGGACAAGTTCACCGAGATGATGCTCGCGCAGACCGGGCTCATCGGCATGGTCGGCAAAGCCGAGCGCGGCCCGGCCGGCATCGACGCGATCAAGAAGCACAAGAGTGCCTACCTCATGGCGGTGGGCGGCGCCGCGTACCTCGTCTCGAAAGCCATCAAGAAGGCAGAGGTCGTGGGCTTCGGCGACCTGGGCATGGAGGCCATCTACGAATTCGAGATTGCCGACATGCCGGTGACCGTGGCGGTCGACTCGCATGGCACCTCGGTGCACCAGACCGGGCCCAGGGAGTGGCAGGCCAAGATCGGCAAGATCCCGGTCGCCACCGCCTGAAGCCGTCGGGCGTTCAACGCCCGAGCACCGCACCCTCGCCGCGCGGATCGGTGCCCCCGATCCAGCCCCGCACGCCGGCGCGCGTGACCCGCTGCACGCCATTCAGCCCGCTGCTGCGCGGCAGCTCGCGCACCTCGTGACCTCGCTCGCGCAGTGCCGCTGCGAGCGCAGTGGTCGCGGGACGCGCCTCCAGTTCCGTGGGCCCGTTGCGCGACCCGAAGTTGGGCAGATTGATCGCCTGCTGAACATCCAACCCCCAATCAAGCACGCCGACCAGCACCTTGCCCACGTAGGTGATGATGAACGGCCCTCCGGGCGAGCCGATGCTGAGCGCCAGTTCCCCGCTGCTGCGGTCGAACACCAGCAGCGGCGTCATCGAGGATCGGGGCCGCTTGCCCCCCTCCACGCGGTTCGCCACGGCAGCGCCGTCGGCATGCGGCACGAACGAGAAATCGGTGAGTTCATTGTTCAGCAAGAAGCCATGCACCATCATGCGGGCGCCGAAGAGATGCTCGATGGTCATCGTCATGGAAAGCGCATTGCCATGCGCATCGACCACCGAAACGTGCGAGGTGGACGGCCGCTCGGCACTGCGGTTGCCGCTCCGGGCGACAAGCCCGGGCAGCGGGGTGCCTGCCGGCGCACGCCCCATGCTGCGCTCGCCGATGCGCGCCGCACGCCGGGCCAGGTAAGACGGATCGAGCAAAGCCCGTGCGTCGCCACCGGGCAGCGGCACGAAGTCGGTGTCGGCCACATAGTGGTCGCGATCGGCGTAGGCGAGCCGATACGCTTCGGTGATCCAGTGCACTGCGAGCGGCTGCAAGATCAGTCCACTGGGCGGGTGGGCCGACAGCTCCTTGCCTGCCAGCATGCCGAGCGCCTGACCCAGCGCGATCGTGCCCGAGGATGGCGGCGGCATGCCGCAGATGCGCCATGCGCGGTAGTCGAAGCACAGCGCTTCACGCACGCGCGCCTGGTACCCCGCCAGATCCGCCATCGTCATCCGGCCGGGCTGGGTTGGGTGGTGGCGCACCTTGCGAACGATGTCGCGCGCAACCGGCCCCTCGTGGAAGGCCACCGGCCCGCGCTCGGCCACGGCTTGCAGCACCGCCGCCAGCGCCGGGTTGCGCAGCATCGCACCCGCCTCGGGCGGCCGCCCGACGCCGGCGTAGAAATAGGCGGCGGCGTCGGGGTCGCGTTGAAGCGACTGCGCGACCGCGCCGTCGCGCAGACTGGCCGCCAGCCGCGGGCTGACAGGGAAACCGCGCTCGGCCAATCGAATCGCCGGCTCGAAAAGCGCGGCCCACGGCAAGCGCCCGTGGGCACGGTGCGCAACGGCCAACGCCTGCAGCGTGCCCGGCACGCCCACTGAACGGCCCCCTTCGACCGCATCCATGAACGGCATCGGCCGCCCATCTTTCATGAACAGATCGGCAGAAGCGGCCGCTGGCGCCGTTTCGCGGCCATCGATGGCCTGCACCGTGCGG
>CAZBOF010000299.1:0-2193 GCA_964493285.1 uncultured Rhizobacter sp.
CGGGCCTGCTCATCGGTGCCAGCACCACGGTGTTCTACGACTCCGGCTTCCTCATCGGCCTCAAGGGCTTCGTGGCGGCGATCTTCGGCGGGCTGGCGAGCTACCCGATGGCCGTGCTGGGCGCCCTGTTCGTGGGCCTGCTGGAGAGCTTCGGTTCCTTCTTCGCCAGCGCGTTCAAGGAAGTGATCGTGTTCACACTCATCATCCCCGTGCTGCTGTGGAGAAGCTTCCTGCATGGGCAACACGACGACGAGGAATAAGCCATGTCTGCCGTGTCCCGTTCGCCTGATCCGTCCACCGTCCGTTTCAACTTCCGCACGCGTGGAGCCCGATGATGCGACGCGCCTTTCTCATTGCCTTCCTGATCCTCGTTGCGGCGCTGCCGCAACTGCCGGTGCCCGAGTTCTGGATCACGCAGGCCAACTACATCGGGCTGTACTCGCTGGTGGCCATCGGCCTGGTGCTGCTGGCGGGGGTGGCCGGGCTGACCTCGTTCGGGCAGGCCGCGTTCGTGGGCATCGGGGCCTACACGACGGCGTATCTCTCCACGGTGTATGGCCTGTCGCCGTGGGTGAACGTGTGGATCGGCCTGGTGCTCACCGGCGTGATCGCGCTGGCGCTGGGGTGGGTCACCCTGCGCATGTCCGGCCACTATCTCCCGTTGACCACGATCGCGTGGGGCATCAGCCTGTACTACATCCTGAGCAACATCGACGCGCTCGGCAAGTACGACGGCCTGCTGGGCGTGCCCGCCATCAGCGTGTTCGGCACCGAGCTGCGTGCCGGGCGCGACTTCTACTACCTGCTGTGGGTGCTGGTCGTGCTGGCCGCCTTCGGCACCTTGCACCTGCTCGATTCGCGCATGGGCCGCGCGCTGCGTGCGGTCAAGGGCGGCACCACGATGGCCGAGGCGATGGGGGTGAACACCTTTCGGGTGAAGGTCATGGCCTTCGTCTTCGCGGCCCTGCTGGCCAGCATCTCGGGCTGGCTGTTCGCCCATTTCCAGCGCACCGTGAACCCCTCGCCGTTCGGGCTCAAGATGGGCATCGAGTACCTCTTCATGGCGGTACTCGGCGGTGTGGGGCATGTGTGGGGTGCGCTCATTGGCGCCGGGCTGGTGAAAGTGCTGGAAGACCAGCTCCAGGTGTGGCTGCCGCGCCTGACCGGCAGCAGCGGCAACTACGAAATCATCGTCTTCGGGGTGGTGCTGGTACTGGTGCTGCACTACGCGCGCGACGGCGTGTGGTCATTCATCGAAGCTCGCCTGCCGCGGGTGAACCGCAAGGTCGACTGGCGCGGCGCGGCGCCGTTGCGAGAGCGCGCCCGGCCGCCGCAGGGCGAAGTGGTGCTGGACGTTCAGGCGGTGCGCAAGGAGTTCGGCGGGCTGGTGGCGGTCAACGATGTGAGCTTCCAGGTGCGCGGGGGTGAAATCCTCGGTCTGATCGGCCCCAACGGGGCCGGCAAGTCCACCACGTTCAACCTCGTCACCGGGGTGCTGCCGGCCACCGGCGGCGAAGTGACGTTCCGGGGCCAGCGCATCGACGGGTTGCGGTCGCGGCAGATCGCCGAGCGCGGCGTGTCGCGCACCTTCCAGCACGTGAAGATGATTCCCGGCATGACCGTGCTCGAGAACGTGGCGCTGGGCGCGCACTTGCGCGGCGGGCGCGGCATGACGGCCGCCATGCTGCGTCTCGATCGCGCCGAAGAGCGTGGCCTGCTGCGCGAGGCCGAGCGGCAGTTGCAGCGCATCGGCATGGGTGACCTGATGCATGAGCTGGCTGGGAACCTGTCGCTGGGCTCGCAGCGCTTGATGGAAATCGCGCGCGCGCTCAGTGCCGATCCTGCCTTGCTGCTGCTGGATGAACCTGCCGCCGGTTTGCGGCACAAGGAGAAGCAGGCGCTGATCGACGTGCTGCGGCAACTGCGCGGCGAAGGGCTGTCGATCCTGCTGGTCGAGCACGACATGGATCTGGTGATGGAAGTCACCGACCGCATCGTGGTGATGGAGTTCGGCACCAAGCTGATGGAGGGCACGCCGGCGCAGGTGCAGGCGAGTCCGGCGGTCAGGGCGGCTTATTTGGGGACGGAGCATTGAGTGCTTCTTCTTTATGGGTTGGGTCGTCTTGTCGGTGGTCTTTTTCACTGGGAGAGGCCGCGCCGGGAATTCGGCCCGGCGGCCGAGTTACTTCTTTT
>CAZBOF010000300.1:0-2179 GCA_964493285.1 uncultured Rhizobacter sp.
CGCGCCCAGGAAGGCGTACTTCGAGTTGGACGCCCAGCCGGCGATGATCACGCCGTAGACCTCCATCGAGGTGATGGCCAGCAGGAACAACAGCCCGGCATTGATGTTCGCCAACGCCGCATCCGGGCCGAACGGCACCACCGCCCACGCCGCCAAAGCCGGCATGATGGTCATGATGGGACCCAGCAGGAACAGCCCGCGATTGGCCGCCGTGGGGATGATGATCTCCTTGAAGATCAGCTTCACCGCATCCGCGATCGGCTGCAAGAGGCCCAGGGGCCCGACGCGGTTGGGGCCGGGGCGAACCTGCGTCCAGCCAATCGCCTTGCGCTCCCACAGTGTCAGGTAGGCCACGCAGACCATCAGCGGGACGACCAGCACGATGATCTTGATCAATGTCCAGACCACGGGCCAGGCACCGCCCAGCATCGATCCGCCCAAATCGTAGACAGTATCGATCATGCGCCGGCCCTCTCCACGGCAATGGCACCAAACATCGGGCCGAGCGCTGCGGTGACCGGATGGCCCGCAGGCACGCGAACGACATTGGCCGGCAGCGTGTCATCCCGGTGCGCGAGCAGCACGCATTGGCCAGCCCCCTGGGAGACACGCACGGACCCGCCCTCGGCGAGGCCGAGTTGGGCCCACAGCGAGGCGGACAGGCTCGCCACCGGCGTTCTTGCATCGGCGGTCAGCTGCAACGATGTGGCGCGGCGCACGAGCGAGTCGGTCGCGTAGATCGGCACGTCGGCAATGCGCTCCAGGCCAGACAGGTTCCCGCTCGACCTGGCCACGGGCTCCGGTGTGCCATTGCTCAACCGCGCAGCGATACCGGAGATCTCGCCCAAGGCTTCGGCGCGTACCTCTTCGGAGCTTTCTTGCTCGAAGCCGGCAATGCCGAGCAGGTTGCCGAGCACACGCAACACCTTCCAGGCCGGACGCGTTTCACCCAAGGGCTTCACCACCCCATGAAAGCTCTGCACGCGCCCCTCCGCACTGACGAAAGTGCCGGAGGTTTCCGTGAAGGGGGAAATCGGCAGCAGCACGTCCGCGCATTCGACGGCGGCGGTGCGGAAAGGCGTCAACGCAATGACCATCTCGGCCGACTGGAGCGATTTCAGTGCTTGCGCCGGGTCGGCAGCATCCAGCGCAGGTTCGACATTGAGAAGGACGCACGCCTTGAGCGTCCCGCCCAGCATCTGCCCCGCATCCAGCCCGCCCGCGCCGGGCAAGGCGTTGACGAGTTGTGCACCCACTGTGTTGGCAGCTTCGGTGAGGTAGCCGACCGCTGCCCCTGTCTGCAACGCGATCCAGTTCGCCAATTCGAGCAACTGGCTGGCTTGCGGATGCTGCGCGGCGGCGTTGCCCAGCAAAATGGCCTTGCGATCGCCCTTGAGCAATGCATCGGCTGCCGCCTTCGCTGCGTCGGTGGCTTCGCCTGACATCGGCGGCTGGCTGTCCTTGGAGAGGCCCACTGCCGCAGCGATGCCAGCCAGCGCCTCCACCCACGCGCTCGGCGACGCCGTGATGCGGCCTGCCAACGGCATCAGCCAGTCATCATGCACAGCGTGCACGCTGTGAATCTGCGCGCCGCGCCGCGCGGCTTGGCGCAGACGCTGGGCGAACAGCGGATGATCCTTCCGCAGGAAGGATCCCACGACGAGCGCACCTTGCAGTTCTGACAACGATGCGATCGACGTGCCCAGCCAGCGAACCCCCGCACGGTTGCCGAAATCCGCATGGCGGGTGCGGTGATCGATGTTCTCGCTGCCCAGGCCGCGCACCAGCTTGGACAGCAAATGCAGCTCCTCCACCGTGCTATGCGCCGAGCCCAATGCCCCGATGCTGGCTGCGCCATGGTCTGCGCGAATCTGCGTCAGGCCGCGGGCGACGTATTCGAGCGCGGTGGTCCAATCCACGGCCTTCCATTCGCCGCCTTGCTTGATCATCGGCGCGGTCAGGCGCTCATCGCTGTTCACGGCTTCGTAAGAGAAGCGGTCACGGTCGGCCAGCCAGCATTCGTTGACGTCTTCGTTCTCGAGCGGAACAACGCGCATGACCTTGTTGTTCTTCACCTGCACGATCAGGTTCGCACCGGTGCCGTCATGGGGACTGACGCTCTTGCGGCGCGACAGCTCCCAGGTGCGGGCGCTGTAGCGAAACGGCTTGCTGGTGAGTG
>CAZBOF010000301.1:0-2172 GCA_964493285.1 uncultured Rhizobacter sp.
TGGCCGAAGCTGTCGCGGTGGCTGAAGATGCGTTCCTTGGCGCGGGCCTTTTCCTCGTCGCGGCGGGCGCCGCCCATCAGCACGTCGAAGCGGTGCTCTTCGATGGCTTCGAGCAGCGCGACGGTCTGATGGCCATTACGCGATTCCAACGCGTGAGACAGTCGCACGGTGCCGCGGCGAATCGAGTCTTCCAGGTGGCCGACGACGAGGCGCTCGCCCATTTGTGCCACGCGCTGGTCGCGAAACTCGATCACCTCGGGGAAGTTGTGGCCGGTGTCCACGTGCAGCAGCGGAAACGGCAGCCGCCCGCTGTAGCTGCCGTCGGCATTCTTGGTCTTGAAGGCTTTCTCCGCAAGGCGAAGCACGACGCAGGAGTCTTTGCCGCCGGAGAACAGCAGGGCGGGGCGCTCGAATGCGGCCACGGTCTCGCGCAGGATGAAAACGGCTTCTTCTTCCAGCCAATCGAGATGGGTGTGGTCCAGCTCCGGGAGCAATTGCTGAACAGTCAGCGGCGCATTCATTTCCGATCTCCGATCATCGATATCGCATCGTCTTCAGCGCCATGCACGTGCAGGCCGCATTCCTTGGCGTCTTCGCTTTCCCACCACCACCGGCCGGCGCGGAAGTCTTCTCCCACGGCAATGGCTCGCGTGCAGGGCTCGCAGCCGATGCTCGGCATGAACTCGTCGTGCAGCGGGTTGTAAGGCACGCCGTGCAGGGCGATGTAGTGCCAGACATCGTTCCAGGACCAGTCGGCCAGCGGGTTGAACTTGGTGCGGCCCTTGTCGTCGAGTTCGTTGAAAGGAACGTCGCCGCGGTTGTTGGATTGCTCGCGGCGCAGGCCTGTCACCCAGGCGGTGCGCTTGGCCAGCATGCGTGAGAGCGGTTCGAGCTTGCGGATGCCGCAGCATCCTTTGCGCAGGTCGATGCTTTCGTACATGGCCCGCTCACCGTAGTTCTGGACGAAGTGGATCACGGCCTCTGCTTCGGGGCGGTAGACCTCCACCGGCAGGCCGTACTGGGCTTCGATGCGTGAGATGAGGCCAACCGTCTGCGGATGCAGTTTTCCGGTCTCGAGCGTCCCCAAGGCGATGGGGATGCGCTGGCGGGCGATGAGGTCCGTCAGCACCATGTCCTCCGCCCCCAGGCTCGTGGCCTGCACGACCGAGCCGGCATGTTCCGACGCAGCTTGTCGAAGCACCGCGATGGCATGGGCCACGCGGGCGTCGAAGCCCGGCGTGAGACGGTCGTACAGGGTGAAGGCGTTCATATGGCCGAGCCGGCCTGGTTGAACTCGCTGGCCTTTGTGTATGCCTCTTCCGGCGGGCGGGCGAACAGCGGGCGATGCTCTTGCAGATCGCCTTGGTAATGGCCGGGGAAAAAACCCAGTGCGCGTTCGGCGGTCTCGATCGATTGATCGGCGCGCAGCGCCACGGCATCAAACCCGGTGCGCTTGAGCAACGGCATCATGTCCACGACCACGTCGCCCGTGGCGCGCACCTCGCCGGTGTAGCGGTAGCGGGAGCGCAGCAGGCGGGCTTGGCTGTACGCCCGGCCGTCCGTCCATTTGGGGAAATGCAGGGACACGAGCGCGAGACGCGGCAGGTCGTCCACCAGCTCTTCGATGTCGGTGTCGTTCGGGACCGCAACGCCCACCGGCATTCCCTGCGGCCATTGGCCGCGGGCGGCGTGCCATTGCGCCAGCGTGAGCAGGCTGTGGGGCGCGGGTGTGAGGGTGACGATGGGGCCGTCTTCACCGGTGACGGTGTGCCACACGTCGTTGTGTGCTTGGATGAACTTCATGGTGGGCGCGCCTCAAGCGGGGGTGCGCGCGGTGGCGCGGCGCACGGCATTGGCGGCAGCTTTGAACGGGTCGAGGCCGACGCGGCGCACCGTCTCGATGAAACGCTCTTGGGCCTCGCGCAGCGCGCAGTAAGTGTCGATCACCGCTTCGACCGCATCGGCGACTTCATCTGCGGCGAAGGACGGGCCGATGACCTTGCCCGCCACCGAGTTGCCACTCAACGTGGACCCGTCGGAGCCGGCCAGCGTGACCTGGTACCACTCGGTGCCGTCTTTGTCGACGCCGAGGATGCCGATGTGGCCGCTGTGATGGTGGCCGCATGAATTGATGCAGCCGCTGATGTGCAGGTCGATGTCGCCGATGTCGTA
>CAZBOF010000302.1:0-2166 GCA_964493285.1 uncultured Rhizobacter sp.
CGCTGGCGACGATCATGTCGATCACGAGGAACGGGATGAAGATCGGGGAGCCGATCTGGAACGCGCTTTTCAGCTCGCTGGTCACGAACGCGGGCACCAGCACCTTGAACGGCACCTCGGCGGCAGGCACGGCGGCGTCGATCTTGGCCAGGCGGGCAAACATCTCCACGTCGGACTGGCGTGTCTGCTTCAGCATGAACTCGCGCATCGGCACCTCGCCACGGCGCAAGGCTTCGTCGAACGCGATCTGGTTGGCCGAGAACGGCTGGTATGCCTCGGCGTACACCTTGTCGATGGTCGGGCTCATCACGAAGAACGTGAGAAAGAGGCTCAGGCCGACGATCACCTGGTTGGGCGGGGCCGACTGCGTGCCCAGCGCCTGGCGCAGCAGGCTGAGCACGATGACGATGCGCGTGAAGCCGGTCATCAGCAGCAGCACCGCGGGCAGGAAACTCAGCGCGGTGAAGAAGAGCAGGGTCTGGATCGGCACCGAGTAGCTGGTGCTTCCACCCGATTGGCCCACCAGCAAGGGCAGCGAGGCGCCGCCTTGCGCCTGGGCTAAAGCCACTTCCGGAAAGGCCGATAACACCGACAAGCCGGCGATGCAGGCGGCGCGCCGCGCACGGCGCAAAAGAAGGGAAGAATCAGCGGCCACGGTGGTCGGCTCCTGGCTCGCGGCGCAGCTTGGACAGCATCTGCGCGAAGGGCGGCACCGGCAGCGGCGCGCCCGGCACATCCGTCTGCGGCGGCAAGGTGTGCAGCGTGGTGATGCTGCCCGGCGTGACGCCCAGCACCAGCCACTGGCGGTGTTCGCCCTGCCCCACTTCCACCGTCACGAGACGCTGGTTCGGCGACAGCGGCAGCACGGCCACGCTGCGCATGCCGCCCTGGGTGGCCGTGCCGCCGCCCATGGGCGTGCGCTTGAGCAGCCACAGCACCACGGGGATCGCCGCGATGATGGCGGCGAACCACAGCAGCGAAGTCAATCCGGAAGGTCCCATGGAACTCACATGCCTTTGCTGAGGCGGCGCATGCGCTCGCTGGGGGTGACGATGTCGGTGAGGCGGATGCCGAACTTGTCGTTCACCACCACCACTTCGCCCTGTGCGATGAGGTAGCCATTCACGAGCACGTCCATGGGCTCGCCGGCCATCGCTTCCAGCTCCACCACCGAGCCCTGGGCGAGCTGCAGGATGTGCTTGATCGGAATGCGCGTGCGGCCCAGCTCCACGGTGAGCTGCACCGGGATGTCGAGGATCATGTTGATGTCGTTCCCGGCGCCGGTGGTGCCGGTGGCGGAGAACGACGTGAAAGCAACCGGGGCGGCCTGCTCCGCGGCGCTTTGCACTTCGGAGGCCACGGTGGGCGCGGTGTCGGGCTTGGCTTCTGCGAGCGCGGCCGCCCACTCGGCAGCCATGGCGTCTTCGGCTGCGGGGGCGGGGCTGGCGTTTGCTTCTTCAGCGGACATGAATGTCTCCTGAAATTCGGTAGGGAGGCGTGGAATGGAAGTCAAGCATCGTCCGCACCGCCCAGCCAGCCCATTCCGGAGCTGGAAAGCATGCGATCGATCTTCAATGCGTACTTGCCGTTGGATGTGCCGTAGTGGCACTCGAAGATCGGCACGCCCGAGACCTTGGCCTCGATGCCGTGCGCCAGGTCGAGTTCGATGAAATCGCCCGGCTTGAAGGCGAGCAATTGCTCGACGGTGGCGGGCGCCTGCGCCAGCTCGGCCACGACCTCGACCTCGGCCGACTGGATCTGCTGCTTCATCAGGTTGACCCAGCGCCGGTCGGGCTCGTTGGCATCGCCCTGGATCGTCGAATACAGCACGTCGCGGATCGGCTCCAGCGTCGCGTACGGAATGCAGAAGTGGATCGTGCCAGTGGTGTCGCCGATCTCCAGCGTGAAGCTGGTGGAGACCACGATCTCACTGGGCGTGGCGATGTTGGCGAACTGGGGCTGCATCTCCGAACGCTGGTAGTCCAGCTCCAGCGGATAGATGCCTTGCCAGGCTTTCTTGTACTCGGCCGTGACGACGTCCACCAGGCGGGAGATGATGCGCTGCTCGGTGGGCGAGAAGTCACGGCCCTCGATGCGCGAGTGGAACTTGCCGGCGCCGCCGAACAGCGCGTCATCTCCCGCCTGGTGGACGTCGTCACGGCCGAG
>CAZBOF010000303.1:0-463 GCA_964493285.1 uncultured Rhizobacter sp.
ATGGGCTACAAGCTGGCCGAGGCCGACCCGGTGGCCTATCACGGTCCGAGCAAGTTCGATCCGGCCGAAGGGCTGAAGAAGCCGGCCACGCCGCCCAAGGCCACGTTCACGCAGGTGTTCGGCCAATGGCTGTGTGACATGGCCGCGCACGATGAGCGGCTGGTGGGGATCACCCCTGCCATGCGGGAAGGCTCCGGCATGGTGGAGTTCGAGCAGCGGTTTCCGAAGCGCTATTTCGATGTCGGCATCGCCGAGCAGCACGCCCTGACCTTTGCCGCCGGCCTGGCCTGTGAGGGCCTGCGACCGGTCGTGGCCATCTACTCCACCTTTCTGCAGCGTGCGTACGACCAGCTCATCCACGACATCGCGCTGCAAAACCTGCCGGTCGTGCTTGCCATCGACCGCGCCGGCCTGGTCGGCGCCGACGGTGCCACCCATCACGGCGCCTTCGACCTATCGTTCC
>CAZBOF010000303.1:473-2163 GCA_964493285.1 uncultured Rhizobacter sp.
CGCCTACCTGCGCTGCATTCCGAACCTGAGCCTGCTGGCGCCGGCCGATGAAAAAGAATGCCGTCAGTTGCTGACGACCGCGTTCCAGCAGGACCACCCCACTGCAGTGCGCTACCCGCGCGGCGCGGGCGCAGGCGTGGCCGTCGGGCCGGAACTGGATGCCTTGCCCTGGGGGCGCGGTGAGGTTCGCCGCCACGGCGAGCGCATTGCCATCCTCGCCTTCGGCACGATGCTGTATCCGGCGCTGACCGCAGGCGAGAACCTGAACACCACGGTGGCCAACATGCGCTTCATCAAGCCGCTCGATGTCGCGCTGGTGACTGAACTTGCGCGCACCCATGATGCAATCGTCACCGTGGAAGAAGGGTGTCTTCAGGGCGGTGCCGGCAGCGCGGTGAATGAAGCCTTGCAGGCTGCTCGCTTGTCCACGCCGGTGCTGAATCTCGGCTTGCCGGACGTGTTCATCGAGCACGGAGACCCCGCCAAGCTGCTGAGCCAATGCGGGTTGGATGCATCAGGCATCGAACAATCGATCTTGAAGCGCTTCGGGGCGCGGCCGTCGCTGCTGCGGCCCGCCGCCAGCGCATGAGGCGTGCCGTCGTCGAATGAATCACATGACCGATATGAAGAGCGCGTTGAAAGAAACGCTGCACATTCCCGACACGCAAAGCGAGCGGGATGAGCGCCACTTGGCGATTCAGCGTGTGGGCGTGAAAGATGTGCGCTACCCCCTGTCGCTGCGGATGGTCGGCAAGGACCAGCACACCATCGGCATGTGGGACATGGACGTGGCGCTGCCGGCGGAACAAAAAGGCACGCACATGTCGCGCTTTGTCGCGTGGCTCGACGAGATGGCCGAGCCGCTCGATTCCGCGGTGCTGCGCAAGCACTTCGACGCGATGCTCGAGCGCCTGCATGCGAACGAGGGGCGCGTGGAAGTTCGCTTCCCATTCTTCGTTCGCAAGCGCGCGCCGGTGTCGGGCCTGGAAAGCCTGCTGGACTACCAAGGCAGCTGGATCGCGGAGTGCCGCGCCGGCCAGACCATCGTGTGGTCGCAGGTGGTGGTGCCGGTGAAGTCGCTGTGCCCGTGCTCCAAGGAGATCTCGGACTACGGTGCGCACAACCAGCGTTCGCACGTGACCATCCGCGCCGAATTGCTGGAGCCGGTGCCTTGGGAGGCGCTGGTTCGCTTCGCCGAGGAGGCTGCCTCCAGCGAGATCTGGCCGATGCTCAAGCGGGCCGATGAAAAGTGGGTCACCGAGCGGGCCTACGAGAACCCCAAGTTCGTTGAGGATCTCGTGCGCGATGTGGCTCTGAGCCTGAACGCCGACGCACGCATCGGCCGCTACAGCGTGGACGTGGAGAACTTCGAGTCGATCCACAACCACTCCGCGTACGCGCGGATAGAGCGCGCGTGAGCGCCTTGAAGCGAGCGCAGCAAGCGACGGATCAAGCCACGCCCAAGGGACGGGTTTCCCGGCCCAATGGGTGGCGCCCCTCGGGGGCAGGAGCGCAGCGACTGGGGGGCCCATGAACTTGCCGTATGAACTCCAGATCGGATGGCGCTACACCCGGGCCGGGCGTGCGGCGCGGCGCAATGGGTTCATCTCATTCATCTCGGGCGTGTCCATGCTGGGCATCGCGCTGGGCGTGGCCGCGTTGATCATCGTCCTGTCGGTGATGAATGGTT
>CAZBOF010000304.1:0-2149 GCA_964493285.1 uncultured Rhizobacter sp.
GCAGTCCGCCCGAGACCTTGTAGCTGTTCTGGTTGAACTTGCCGCCGGCATGCAGCTCGGTCAGCGCGATCTCGGCCGCGCTGCGTTTGGGCTCGTGCTTGTCATCCATCTTCACCCCGGTCGGGATGCCACGGCCGTTGTCGGTCACGCTGATGGAGTTGTCGCTGTGGATGGTGACCACGATGTCGTCGCAATGGCCGGCCAGCGCTTCGTCGATGGAGTTGTCGACCACCTCGAACACCAGGTGATGCAGGCCCGTGCCGTCAGAGGTGTCGCCGATGTACATGCCGGGACGCTTGCGCACGGCTTCCAGGCCTTCGAGGATCTGGATGCTGCCTTCGCCATAGGCCGCGCTCAATTCAGCATTGGCGACCTTCGTTGCCGCCTTCTGGGCATCGTCATCGGGGAGGGTTTGGACGTCACTCATGGATTTCTGGCTCACGGTACAGGCCCTGCTCGATGAGTGAGCAGGCCCTTAGAAAACGCTGAAGCGGGCCGAGGCCCGCTTGTTGTGCTGTCATGTTGCGGCGATCAGATCCGCATGGGCATCACCACGTACTTGAAGCCGGCCTGGTCGGGCACGGTGATCAACACGCTGGAATTGGTGTCTTGCAGTTCGAGCTTGACCATCTCGACGCTCATGTTCGACAACGCATCCATCAGGTACGTGACGTTGAAACCGATTTCGATCGCATCGCCACCGTAGTCGATCTCGAGTTCTTCTTTCGCCTCCTCCTGCTCGGCATTGCTGGATGCGATGCGCAAGGTACCGGGCTCGATGTTCACCCGCACACCCTTGAACTTCTCGCTGGTCAGGATCGCGGCGCGCTGGAGGCTGGCCAGCAACGGCGCGCGGCCCAGCGTGATGCTGTTCTTGTGGTTCTTCGGAATCACGCGGTTGTAGTCGGGAAACTTGCCTTCGACCAGCTTGGTCACGAACTCCATGCCGCTGAACGAGAACTTGGCCTGGTTGCCGGCGAAGCGCATCTCGATCGGCGTGGCTTCGTCTTTCAGCAGTCGCTGCAGTTCCAGCACCGTCTTGCGCGGCAGGATCACCTCTTGTTTCGGAATCTCGACATCGAGCGTGGCCTGTGCCAGCGCCAGGCGGTGGCCATCGGTGGCCACCAGCGTGAGGTTCTTGCCTTCGGCGACGAACAAGATGCCGTTGAGGTAGTAGCGGATGTCGTGCACCGCCATGGCGAAGTGCACTTGGTTGATCAGCTGCTTCAGCGTTTGCTGCGGCACGCTGAACATGGGCCCGAAATCCGCAGCTTCCTGAACCAGCGGGAAATCGTCGCTCGGCAGCGTTTGCAGCGTGAAGCGGCTCTTGCCGCCTTGCAGCGTCAACTTGCTCTGGTTCGAACTGAGCGAGACGGTCTGGTCGGCAGGCAAGGCACGCAGGATCTCGATCAGCTTGCGCGCACCCACGGTGGTGCTGAAGTTGTCGGCGTCACCACCGAGTTCGGCCGTCGTGCGGACCTGGATCTCCAGATCGCTCGTCGTGAACTCGATGTGCGGCCCGGTTTTGCGGATCAGCACGTTGGCCAGGATCGGCAACGTGTGGCGACGTTCCACGATGCCCGAGACGGCTTGCAAGGCACCCAGAACTTTTTCTTGTGCTGTCTTCAAGACAATCATATGAACCTCTTCATTTAGTCGTCTTAGTAGAGAACCACGATTTCTGTGGAGAACACTATTTTCTCCTGTTCTATCAACCGCTTACCGGCTGGTGAACCCTGTGCGCGAAGACGCCGCAAACACGGGAGCCGGAGATAACAACTTTGGACATGGCCGCTGGCCTGTGGACATCTGCGAAGTTGTCATGAAGTTGTCCCCATCGTTGTTCCTTGACATCCTTCAACCTTTGAGTGTTTGTTCGATCACGTGGAGTTGCTGGTTCAGCTCGGTGTTCTTCTGGCGTTCTGCGGCGATCTTGCGCACGGCGTGCAGCACTGTGGTGTGATCCCGCCCCCCGAACAATTCGCCGATCTCCGGCAGGCTCTTCTGCGTCATTTCCTTGGCGATGTACATCGCGATCTGGCGCGGGCGGGCAATGCTGGCGGGGCGCTTCTTGCTGTACATGTCGGCGACCTTGATCTTGTAGAAGTCGGCCACCGTCTTCTGGATGTTCTCGACCGAGATCTGCCGG
>CAZBOF010000305.1:0-1296 GCA_964493285.1 uncultured Rhizobacter sp.
CCGCCGAGATGGCGATCCAGGCCGCGCTCACCGGCCACCTGGTGTTCAGCACGCTGCACACCAACGATGCGGCCTCCGCCATCACCCGCCTGACCGATCTCGGCGTGCCGCCCTACTTGATCGGCGCGACCGTGATCGGGGTGCTGGCGCAGCGGCTCGTGCGCACCTTGTGCCCCGGCTGCAAGCAAGCAGACGACACGCTGGACGCGGAGGCGATCAACGAAATCGTTAAACCATGGCGAATCAACGGCAAAGTCGCGGCCTACAAGCCGGTCGGCTGCCTGGAATGCCGCATGACCGGCTACCGGGGGCGCGCGGGCCTGTACGAGCTGCTCAGCATGAGCGAAGCCTCGGTCGCATGCGTCCATCCCACGCCCGACATCGCCAGGCTGCGCAAGCAGGCTCTGGCGGAGGGCTTGCGCCCGCTGCGCCTGGCCGGTGCGATGAAAGTGGCCGAAGGCCTGACGACCATCGAAGAGGTGCTGCGCGCCACCCCCGTCTGGGACACCTGAACCGGGTGGGTGCCGGTACGTGAAAACCACAGCAGGTATCTAGAGCACGCTGCCTAGAATCCGCAGACTTTGGGTACAACTCGCACGAGGAGTTACTTTTGAAAATCAAGAGCGAGAAAGATTTCTGGTCCGGCCTCATGTTTCTGGTGGTCGGCGTCGGATTCGCGATCGGGTCCACCAACTACAGCATGGGCACTGCTGCCAGACCTGGGGCGGGTTACTTCCCGCTGCTGCTGAGCATCATCCTCGCCATCCTGGGCGCGATCATTCTGTTCAAGTCGCTCACCATCGAGACCGAGGGGGGCGATCGCATCGGCAACATTGCCTGGCGGCCGCTGTTGGTGATCGTGGGCTCCATCACGGTGTTCGGCTTCTTGTTGCCGCGCCTGGGCCTGTTTGCCACCATCCCCGTCCTGATCATCATGGCCAGCTACGCTGGCGATGAGTTCAGCTGGATCGGCGTGGTGGGTACTTCCGTGATCCTGACCGTGGCGTCGTGGCTCATTTTCGTGGTGGGACTGAACCTCACCATCCCGCTGTGGCCGACCTTCCTCGGCAACTGACATCCGAGCATCAAAAGCCTGAATCATGGAAATTCTGAATAACCTCGCGCTCGGTTTCGGCGTCGCGTTCACCTTCCAGAACCTGCTGTACGCGCTGGGTGGGTGCATTCTGGGCACGCTCATCGGTGTGCTGCCGGGCCTGGGCCCCGTGGCCACCATCGCGATGCTGCTGCCCAGAATGCACCCACCCAGCGCGTACAGCAGGTTCTGGAAGGTGAACG
>CAZBOF010000305.1:1306-2140 GCA_964493285.1 uncultured Rhizobacter sp.
TCAACGTGCCAGGCGAGTCGTCCTCGGTCGTGACCGCGATCGATGGCTACCAGATGGCGCGCCAAGGCCGTGCCGGCTCGGCGCTGGCCGCCGCTGCGCTCGGCTCGTTCTTCGCCGGTTGCGTGGGCACGATCGTCATCGCCGCGTTTGCGCCGCCCTTGACCGAACTCGCCTTCAAGTTCGGCCCGCAGGAATATTTCTCGCTGATGGTGCTGGGCCTGATCGGCGCCGTGGTGCTGGCCTCGGGCTCGCTGATCAAGGCCATCTGCATGATCGTGCTGGGCCTGACGCTCGCGCAGATCAACACCGACGTCATCTCCGGCACCGCGCGGTTCAGCTTCGACGTGCCCGAGCTGACCGACGGCATCAACTTCGTCGTGATCGCGATGGGGATCTTCGGCTTCGGTGAAATCATCGCCAACCTGGGCCAGCCGGCCGAGCAGCGCGAGGTGTTCACGAAGAAGGTCAAGGGCCTGTGGCCGACCCGCAAGGACTTCAAGGAAGCCTGGCCCGCGGTCGTGCGTGGCACGGCACTCGGTTCGATACTGGGCGTGTTGCCCGGCGGCGGTGCGCTGTTGTCGTCGTTTGCGGCTTACACGCTCGAGAAGAAGATGGCCGGCGCCAGCGGCCGCTTCGGCAAGGGTGACATCCGCGGCGTGGCAGGCCCGGAATCGGCGAACAACGCCGGTGCCCAGACCTCGTTCATCCCCATGCTGACCCTGGGCATTCCGCCCAACGCCGTGATGGCGCTGATGGTCGGTGCAATGACCATCAAAGGCATCCAGCCGGGTCCGCAGGTGATGACCAGCAACCCCGAACTGTTCTGGGGCCTGA
>CAZBOF010000306.1:0-2115 GCA_964493285.1 uncultured Rhizobacter sp.
GCGCGCTGCCACCCCTGGTGTGAGGGCGCGATCCGGCGCAGCGTCAGGTAGCTGCCGTCGGCAGCGCCGTGGCGCTGCAACGCCTGCAGCGCATACGCCGAGCACGTGGGCTCGAAACGGCAGGCGCTGCCGAGCCAGGGACTCAGGAAAAAGCGATAGCCCTTCACCAACAGGATCAGCAGATGCCGAGGGAGGGACAAGAGGCGCTGAAGCATGGCTGGCAGGCTTCTTCAGGCGGCCGGCGCCACGCGGCGCGCGGCATCGGCCAGCACGCCAGCCAGCTCCTGGCCGGCGTCGGCCCGCAGCGCGTGGGATGCCGGACTGGGGAATGCCGAACGGTCAAAAGGGGCACGCAAGCGCACCACCCACAGACCTTGAGGCAAGCCGACGTGAGCGCTCGCCTGCTGGCGAATCTGCCGTTTGATGAGGTTGCGCGTCACGGCCCGGCGTGCATGGCGCTTGGGAACCACCGCACCCAGCCAGCAGCCGCCGGGCGCGGAGTCATCCACAGATACGCACCCCATGGGTGCCACGCCTGTTGACAACTTGGGGTCAACAGGTGCGGGAACCGGTCGGCCCCACGGGCTTGGGCGGCTGGCCAGGTAATGCACGGCGAAGTGTGCGCTTCGGGCCCGGATGGGTGCTGCCAGCACCCGCTCGAAATCGACGGATCGGACGATGCGACCGATCACGGCCGAGCCATGGCGCGGTTCAGAACGACAAAGTCGCCGAGGCTCAGGCCGCCAGGCGCTTGCGGCCCTTGGCACGGCGCGCCTTGATGACAGCACGGCCACCCCGGGTCTTCATGCGCACGAGGAAGCCGTGGGTGCGGGCGCGGCGGGTCTTGGAGGCTTGGTAGGTGCGTTTCATGGTCGATCCTGCTAACGGGGGCTGATTGTGGAACGGGCGCGCCCTCTGAACCGAGGCCCAGGTGACAAGGCATCCAGCGGCACGCTGACGGCCACCCCGCACGAAGGTTCATGCTCGGGTGACTGGGCGATCCGGGAATTCTTGGCCTGCGCTGACTCTCTCGCTGGCCTCACTTCGCCCGCTTTGGCCTCCATACAAGCCAAGCCGCAACGCACAAGCAGAACCACCGACCGGTCAGGCGAGGCTGACGCTCAAAAGGCCACCCCGCGGCAACTTGCCCAGGAAAGCCCTTCGGGAAACCCACTATTACACCAAAATCCCCCTTCTAAGTCAAAGACTTGCACGCAGACATGCAGGGACACACCCGGCTTGACCTGGCCGCAAAAACTGTGGATAACCACCTCTTCGCCTCCGCATGCGACGTAGAATCCCGCCGCTCCCGAGAAGACTTTTCCACACAATGAGCGATGACCTCTGGCAACGCGGCTGCGAGCGACTGGCCGCCGAATTGCCCGAACAACAATTCAATACCTGGATCCGTCCGCTGCCGGCTGCCGACGTCACCCACGACGGCACTGCCGGCGCGGTCGCTTCCCTGCGCGTGCCGAATCGCTTCAAGCTGGACTGGATTCGCAATCAGTACGCCAACCGCATCGAAGCCGTGCTCAGCGAACTGGCCGGCAAGCCGGTGCGCCTCGACCTGAGCCTGGCCGCCCGCGAAGCCCCCGCAACTGCCGCTGCGTCAAGGCCGCTGCCTTCGAATGGTCCGGTGCCGATGGCCCGAACACTGGGTGAAGGCGCCTGGCCCCATGCCGCGCCGCGTGCAGCCGAGTCCGCGTCTCAAGCGTTGCCTCGGCATCGGCTCAATCCCACGCTCACGTTCAACACCCTGGTGCCGGGCCGTGCAAACCAGATGGCCCGCACCGCCGCGCTGCATGTGGCGGGCGCCCCGGGGCAGATGTACAACCCACTGTTCATCTACGGCGGCGTGGGCCTGGGCAAGACGCACCTGGTGCACGCGGTCGGCAATGCCTTGCTCGCCGACCGCGCCGATGCGCGCGTGCTGTACCTGCATGCCGAGCAGTTCATCACCGACGTGGTGAAGAACTACCAGCGCAAGACCTTCGACGAACTGAAGGCCAAGTACCACCAGCTCGATCTGCTGCTGATCGACGATGTGCAGTTCTTCGCCGGCAAGGAGCGCACGCAGGAAGAGTTCTTCAATGCATTCGAGGCGCTGCTGGC
>CAZBOF010000307.1:0-2098 GCA_964493285.1 uncultured Rhizobacter sp.
GATCGCGATCATGCTGCGCAAGGACGACCCGGCCTTCAAGAAGGTCGTCGACGACAGCATCAAGGCCCAGATCGCCTCGGGTGAGATGGCCAAGACCTATGACAAGTGGTTCATGAACCCGATCCCGCCGGCCGGCGCCAAGATCGGCCTGCCCGCGAGCGACGCGACCAAGGATGCCTGGGCGAACCCGAACGACAAGCCCATGGAAGACTACGCCGTCAAGTAAGCAAAGCCCGCGGCCGCAGCGCCCTGAAGCGCTGCGGCCGCCGCTGTTGTGTGTTCTGTATCGAGGGCGCGTGGTTCGGCGCCAGTGATTCGCGTGGCGCGCGTTGTTCCACCGTGACACATCACAAGGAGTGATCTTGGGCAGCACTTGGGATTGGCAGGTCTTCCTGCGTGACGACGGAGGCGGGCGAACGTACCTCGAATGGCTGATGTCGGCCTGGGGGTGGACACTCTCGGTGTCGGCGTTCGCGCTGGTGGTGGCCCTGGCGGTGGGCGCCCTGATGGGCATCTTGCGCACCACGCCGAGCAAGGCGCTGGTCTTCATCGGCAACGCCTGGACCGAGGTCTTCCGCAACGTTCCGCTGCTGGTCCAGATCTTCCTCTGGTACCACGTTCTGCCCTCGCTGTTCTTGAGCTTGCAATCCGTACCGAGCTTCGTGCTGGTGGTTTTTGCGCTGGGGTTCTTCACCTCGGCGCGGGTGTCGGAGCAAGTGCGCGCCGGCATCCAGGCGCTGCCCAAGGGGCAGCGCTACGCGGGCCTTGCGATGGGCCTGACGCTGCCGCAGACCTATCGCTATGTGCTGCTGCCGATGGCGTTTCGCATCGTCATCCCGCCACTCACCAGCGAGTCGATGAACATCGTCAAGAACTCCTCGGTGGCGTTCGCCGTGAGCGTGGCCGAACTGACGATGTTCGCCATGCAGGCGCAGGAAGAAACCTCCCGCGGCGTGGAGGTCTACCTGGCCGTGACCGGCCTGTATTTCATTTCTGCGTTTGCGATCAACCGCGTTGCGCTGATGATCGAGCGACGGGTGCAGATTCCAGGCACGCTGGGGGCCGCACGATGAACCTCGACTTTGCCTTCTTCGACGGGTCGGTCGTCTCTGGCTTCATCCTCAAGGGCCTGATCTTCTCGTTCCAGTTGACGCTCATCGCGATGGTGGGCGGCATTCTGCTGGGCACGCTGCTGGCGCTGATGCGCTTGTCGGGCAAGAAGTGGCTGGAGGTGCCCGCTGCCGCCTATGTGAACACGCTGCGTTCCATCCCGCTCGTGATGGTGATCCTGTGGTTCTTCCTGCTGATTCCCATGCTGATCGGGCGGCCGATGGGGGCGGAGCTGTCGGCCATCATCACGTTCACCGTGTTCGAGGCGGCCTACTACTCCGAGATCATGCGCGCCGGCATCCAGTCCGTGCCCAGGGGGCAGGTGCATGCCGGATACGCGGTCGGCATGAACTACCGCCAGTGCATGCAGCTCGTGGTGCTGCCGCAGGCTTTCCGCAACATGCTCCCAGTGCTGCTGACGCAGACCATCATCCTGTTCCAGGACACCTCGCTGGTGTACGCGATCGGTGCCTACGACCTGCTCAAGGGCTTTGAGATCGCTGGCAAGAACTTCAATCGACCGGTCGAGAGCTATCTCATTGCCGCGGTCGTGTACTTCATCATCTGCTTCAGCCTGTCGATGCTCGTGCGGCAGTTGCAGAAGAGGATCCAGATCATTCGCTGAGCCATGACACGCGCCCACCGAGGCCGTTTCCGCGTCAACAGGAGCTTCCCGTGATCGATATCAAGAACGTTTCCAAGTGGTACGGCAGTTTCCAGGTGCTCACGGACTGCTCCACGTCCATCCAGAAGGGCGAGGTGGTGGTGGTGTGCGGGCCGTCGGGCTCAGGCAAGTCCACGCTCATCAAGACCGTGAATGCGCTGGAGCCGTTCCAGAAAGGCGACGTGGTGGTCGATGGCATCTCGATCGCGGACTCCAAGACCAACCTGCCCAAGCTGCGCAGCCGGGTGGGCATGGTGTTCCAGCACTTCGAGTTGTTCCCCCACCTGAGCGTGACCGAGAACCTCACGCTCGCGCAGATCAAGG
>CAZBOF010000308.1:0-2076 GCA_964493285.1 uncultured Rhizobacter sp.
GTCGCGCGGCATCCGCCTGGGCAACTACGTGCAGATCCGCGCCATCGAGGACGAAGAACTCGAGCAGGTCTGGGCCGGCCGCAAAACACCGCAAGAAGCGCTGCAATCCATCGTGCGCCGGGGCAACGAACTGCTGGAGCGTTTCCAGCGCGCCAACCGCTCTTGACACACGCCCCGGCCGCGCCTGCAGGCTTTCGTGGAGAAACGCGTCGTCTTTCGCTCGGGCTGGCTGCCGTGGGCCCTGCTGGCTCCGCAGCTGATCGTGATCGCGGTGTTTTTCTTCTGGCCTGCGGCGCAGGCACTGCTGCAATCGCTGCAGCAATCGGACGCGTTCGGCACGACGGTGGAGTGGGTCGGGCTGGAGAACTTCCGCAACCTCTGGGCGGATGAAACCTACCTCGACTCGTTCCAGACCACAGCGGTCTTCTCGGTGCTCGTGGCGGGCCTGGGCATCATCATCTCCCTCACGCTGGCGGTGTTCGCCGACCGCGTGCTCAAGGGCGCATTGGCCTACCGGACATTGCTGATCTGGCCGTATGCCGTGGCACCCGCGGTGGCCGGCGTCCTGTGGCTGTTCATGTTCGCGCCCAGCATCGGCATCGTCTCGTATGCCCTGCGTCACCTGGGTTATGACTGGAACCACCTGCTCGATGGCGGCCACGCCATGGCGCTGATCGTGATGGCGGCCGTCTGGAAGCAGATCTCCTACAACTTCCTGTTCTTTCTCGCCGGGCTGCAGAGCATTCCGAAGTCGCTGATCGAAGCGGCAGCCATCGACGGCGCGCGGCCTTGGCGGCGCTTCTGGAGCATCCAGTTCCCACTGCTGTCGCCCACCACGTTCTTCCTGCTCGTGATGAACATCGTCTACGCGTTCTTCGAAACGTTCGCGATCGTGGATGCCGCGACGCAGGGTGGCCCGGGCAAGGACACCTCCATCCTCGTCTACCGCGTCTACTACGACGGGTTCAAGGCGCTGGACCTCGGCGGATCCGCCGCGCAGTCGGTGGTGCTGATGGTGATCGTGGTGGCACTCACCGTCGTTCAGTTCCGATTCGTCGAAAAGAAAGTGAACTACTGATGGTCGAGCGCCGCCCCGGTCTGAACGCCCTCGCCCACATCGTGCTCATCCTCGGGGTGCTCGTGGTCGCGTTCCCGGTGTACATCACCTTCGTCGCCTCCACGCACACGGCGCAAGAGGTGGTGCAGTCGCCGATGCCGCTGCTGCCAGGGTCGCATTTCGTCGAGAACTACCTGGCCGCGCTGCAAGGCACCGGGCAGGGCTCGGGCTCCAAGGCCGCGGTCGGACGCATGATGACCGTGAGCCTGATCACCGCGCTCGTGATCGCGATCGGCAAGATCGCCATCTCGCTGCTCTCGGCGTTTGCGATCGTGTACTTCCGATTCCCCTTTCGCATGCTGTTCTTCTGGGCGATCTTCGTCACCCTGATGTTGCCGGTGGAGGTGCGCATCGCGCCGACGTACAAGGTCGTGTCCGACCTCGGCATGCTGAATACCTACGCGGGCCTGACCGTTCCGCTGATCGCCTCGGCCACCGCCACCTTTCTCTTTCGCCAGTTCTTCCTGACCGTGCCCGATGAGCTGGTGGAAGCCGCGCGCATGGACGGGGCCGGCCCGATCCGCTTCTTCAAAGACATCTTGCTGCCACTGTCGACCACCAGCATGGCCGCGCTCTTCGTGATCCAGTTCATCTACGGGTGGAACCAATACCTCTGGCCCTTGCTGGTCACGACACAGGAAGACATGTACCCGGTCGTCATCGGCATCAAGCGCATGATCGGCGGCGGCGAGGCAACCAATGAATGGAATGTGATCATGGCGACAGCGATGCTGGCGATGCTGCCACCCGCACTGGTCGTCATGCTGATGCAGCGCTGGTTCGTCAAGGGCCTGGTGGACACTGAAAAATAAGAACGGCAGGACGCACGCATGGCAGCCATCTCACTTCGCAACATCGTCAAGCGCTACGGCATCGGGGCCAAGGCCATCCAGGTGATCCACGGCGTGGACGCCGAGATCCAAGACGGTGAGTTCGTCGTCATCGTGGGCCCGTCAGGC
>CAZBOF010000309.1:0-2046 GCA_964493285.1 uncultured Rhizobacter sp.
CAACCCGCACTGCGAGGTGATCGTCGCCGGCGGCGTGGTCCGCTCGCGCGACCGCGGCATCGTGGGCGAAGTGACGGTGGATTTCATCAGCCAGTTCAAGGTCGACATCGGCCTCATCGGCATCTCCGGCATCGAAGACGATGGCACCCTGCGCGACTTCGACTACCGCGAAGTGAAGGTGGCACGCGCCATCATCGAGCACTCGCGGCAGGTGTGGCTGGCCGCCGACCACAGCAAGTTCGGGCGGCCCGCGATGGTGAAGCTGGCGGGGCTGGATGAGGTCGACATGCTGTTCACCGATGCACCGCCGCCGGTGCCGTTTCCTGCTTTGTTGGCGGAGGCGGGGGTGCAGTGTGAGGTGGCGCAGTGAGAGTGCTGGGCTTTGGGCCGCATTGGGAGATTGCACCTGCATGCGCAGGCGGATCTTGTCCGCTGCGTGAGGCTGCGCCGGGATGTGCGCCCGGCGGCGCAGTGACTTTCTTTTGCTTCGCCAAAAGAAAGTCACCAAAGAAAACCGAAGGTTTCGGCGAAGCCAAAAGGCGCCCCCTCTCGCCGGTCGGCCCAGGGCCGAGCAATTCGGCTGAAAGCCGAATCGCCACCGTCGGGTCGCCTTTCTTTGCCTACTTTCTTTGGCGAAGCAAAGAAAGTAGGTCGGCTGCCGGGCCGAATTCCCGGCGCGGCCTCACGCAGTGAACAAAACTCACGCAAAAGCAGAGCAATGCCCCACACGCCATGAGCAAACCCACCTACCTCCTTGCCCTCGACCAAGGCACCTCCAGCTCCCGCAGCATCGTCTTCGGCGCCGACGGCCAGATCGTCGCGATGGCCCAGCGCGAGTTTCGCCAGATCTACCCGCAGCCGGGCTGGGTGGAGCACGATCCCGTCGAGATCTGGGAGTCGCAACTGGCCACGGCGCGCGAGGTGCTGGCCAAGGCGAAGCTGCAGGCGAAGGACATCGCCTCGATCGGCATCACCAACCAGCGCGAGACCACGGTGGTATGGAACCTGAAAACCGGCGAGCCGGTGTACAACGCCATTGTCTGGCAGGACCGGCGCGCGGAGCCGACCTGCGCCGAGTTGCGCGCACGGGGCCTGGAGCCCACCTTCCGCGAGAAAACCGGCCTCATCCTCGACGCCTACTTCTCCGGCACCAAGCTGAAATGGATCCTCGACACCGTGCCCGGCGCCCGGGCCGCTGCGGCGCGTGGCGAGCTGGCGTTCGGCACCGTCGATGCCTGGCTGCTGTGGCACCTGAGCGGGCGCCAAGTGCACGCGACCGATGTGTCCAACGCCTCGCGCACCTTGCTCCTGAACGTGCGCACCAACGAATGGGATGACGAGCTTCTGAGGGCGCTTGATGTGCCGCGCGAGATGCTGCCTGCGGTACACGCGTCCAGCCACGTCTACGCAAAGACGCAGGCCGATCTGCTGGGCGCGTCGCTGCCGGTGGGCGGCATCGCAGGCGACCAGCAGAGCGCGCTGTTCGGCCAGGCCTGCTTCAAGGCGGGTCTGGCGAAGAACACCTACGGCACCGGCTGCTTCATGCTGATGCACACCGGCCAGCAGTTCCAGGTGTCCACCAACGGGCTCATCACCACCAGCGCAGCGCAGCCCACGGTCACGCCCGAATTCGCGCTCGAAGGCAGCGTGTTCATCGGCGGGGCGGTCGTGCAATGGCTGCGCGATGGGTTGAATGCGATCAAGGCCAGCGGCGAGGTGCAAAGCTTGGCGGAAAGCGTGCCCGACGCGGGTGGCGTCATGTTCGTGCCGGCCTTCACCGGCCTGGGCGCCCCTTATTGGCAGCCCGAGGCGCGTGGCGCGATCGTGGGCCTCACGCGGGGCAGCACGGTGGCGCACATCGCCCGCGCGGCGCTGGAAAGCATCGCGTTCCAGAGCGCAGCGCTGTTGCAGGCGATGAGCCGCGATGCGGTGGCCGCGGGTGCCGCCCCGGTGGCAGAACTGCGCGTGGATGGCGGCGCCAGCGTGAACAGCCTGCTGATGCAGTTCCAGGCCGATCTGCTCGGCGTGCCCGTCGTGCGGCCCGTC
>CAZBOF010000310.1:0-2034 GCA_964493285.1 uncultured Rhizobacter sp.
CGCGGGTGCAGCGCCGAAAGCTTGATCGAGATGCCCGGGCCGGCATGGATGCCGCGCCCGGCGGCGGCACGCCCGATCGCATGGATGGCTTGCTCGTAGTCGGCGAGGTAGCGGCGCGCATCGTCCTGCGTGAGCGCGGCTTCGCCCAGCATGTCGTACGAATAGCGAAAGCCCGTGGCCTCGAAGGTGCGGGCATGGCGCAAGGCCAGATCGATCGTTTCGCCGGCCACGAACTGTTCGCCCATCATGCGCATGGCCACGTCCACCGCCTTGCGGATCAGCGGCTCGCCGCCTTTGCCGACCAGCCGCGCCAATGCCGTGCCGAGTCCGCTTTCGCTGTGCGACGACACGAGCTTGCCGGTCAGCAGCAGGCCCCAGGTGGCGGCGTTCACGAACAGCGAGGGGCTCTTGCCCAGGTGCGCATTCCATTGCCCCTGGGCGATCTTGTCCCGGATCAGCGCATCGCGTGTGCGCGTGTCCGGAATGCGCAGCAGCGCCTCGGCCAGGCACATGAGGGCCACACCTTCCTGCGACGACAGCGCGAATTCCTGCAACAGGCTTTGCACGAGCCCGGAGCGCCCGCCCGGGCGGCGCCGCTCGCGCAGCGCCTGCGACAGTTGCAGCGCCATCGCCTGCACGGCATCGGCCTGCGGCGGCGCCAGGCGCGCCAGCGGCAGCAATGCCGCCACGGCCTCAGGTTCCGGGCGTCGCCACGCCTGCGTGATGCGCTCGCGCGAGGGCGTCGTGCCGCCCGTGGGGGGCGCAAAAAGCCCGAAAGGCGAGGAGAGGGAGGCGTCCATGGGAAGGCATCGATGAAGAAACAATTGAAATCATCTGCGTTTGCATGACGCATATTTGTTCGTTTGTTGGTTGTTCTATAGAGTTCTTCTCTATGACTACCCCAGGCATGACCGATCTCGACCGCATCGACCTGAAGATTCTTTCCGTCCTGCAGGAAGATGGCCGCATCTCCAACCTCAAGCTGGCCGAGGCGGTGGCGCTCTCGCCGACGGCGGTGCTGGCCCGCGTGACGCGACTCACGCGCGACAACTACATCCTCGGCTACGAGGCGCGGCTGAACCCTCTGCTGCTGGGCGCGGGCATGCTGGTGTTCATCGAGGTGCTGCTCGACCGCACCACGCCGAACGTCTTCGAAGAGTTCAAGGCGGCGGTGCATGTGCAACCCGCCATCCTGGAGTGCCACATGGTGGCCGGCGGATTCGACTACCTGCTCAAGACGCGGGCGCTGGACATGAATGCCTACCGCACCTTTGCAGGCAACGTCCTGTGGGGCTTGCCGGGCGTGCGGGAAACGCGCACTTACGCGGTGATGGAAGAGGTCAAGAACACCACGCGGCTGCATCTGCGCGGCGCGTGAGCGCGGGCGGGTGCGCATAAAAAAAGGCTGCCGAAGCAGCGCGAATGAAAAAAGGGCTGCCGAAGCAGCCCTTTGACGTGCGAGCGAAAGGCCCGGACTTACATGTCCATGCCCATGCCGCCCATCCCGCCCATGCCGCCGGGCATGCCGCCGCCCGCGGGGGCGTCATCCTTCGGCGATTCGGCGATCATGGCTTCGGTCGTCAGCATCAGCGACGACACCGAGGCTGCGTTTTGCAGCGCGGTGCGCGTCACCTTCGTCGGATCCAGAATGCCCATCTCGATCATGTCGCCATAGGTGTCGTTGGCCGCGTTGAAGCCGTAGTTGCCCTTGCCGCCCAGCACGGCATTGACCACCACGCTCGGTTCGCCACCGGCGTTGGCCACGATCTCGCGCAGCGGCGCTTCGATCGCTTTCAGCACCAGCTTGATGCCGGCGTCTTGATCGGCGTTGTCACCCTTGATGGTGCCGGCCGCTTGACGTGCGCGCAGCAGGGCGACACCGCCGCCGGCCACGATGCCTTCTTCGACGGCAGCGCGGGTGGCGTGCAGCGCGTCTTCAACGCGTGCCTTCTTTTCCTTCATTTCGACTTCGGTGGCAGCACCGACCTTGATCACGGCCACGCCGCCGGCCAGCTTGGCCACGCGTTCTTGCAG
>CAZBOF010000311.1:0-257 GCA_964493285.1 uncultured Rhizobacter sp.
ATCAGCATGCTGTTGTTCAGCGAGAACCCGATGCCGGCCGCGGCCCAGCCGGAGTAGCTGTTGAGCATCGACACCACCACCGGCATGTCGGCCCCGCCGATCGGGATGATGATGAGCACGCCCAGCACGAAGGCCAGCGCCAGCAGCACCCAGAAGTCGATGCGTGCTTCGCTGAGGGTGTAGCCGACGATGAAGAACAGCGTGGCCAGCACCTGCTCAACCTGCTCCTCGGGCTGGCCACGCTGTTCTTCATCGTC
>CAZBOF010000311.1:267-2031 GCA_964493285.1 uncultured Rhizobacter sp.
CGGGCATCTTGGTCATTTCGACCCGCTTGGCCATCACCGTGCCGGCGGTGCCGCCTGCCAGCAGGCCGAGCAGCACCCAGCCCAGGCCCAGCGCCTCGCCGCCGGCGAGTTCGTAGATCAGCGCGCCCGTGGTGAGCACGGCGATGGCCATGCCGGCCATGCCGAAGATGTTGCCGCGGATCGATGTGGTCGGATGGCTCAGGCCTTTCAAGGCCTGGATGAAGCAAATGCTCGCGACCAGGTAGAGCAGCGTGACGACGTTCATGCTCATGGCTGCCCCTCGTCCGATGCGTACATTGGCTGGCCTTGCAGGCCGCGCGGGGCCGGGAGGCCCCGCCGCGTCTCGCGGCTGGCGCGGGCCGGCTTGGGAGCGGCCCGCTGGGACGACGGCTCCTCGCGCGATGAGTCCGTCGCCCGGTCTGTGGCGTGGGCTTGTGCGTTGAACAACTGCATCACTTTCTCACCCCCGGCGATTTCTTGTCTTTCTTCTTGAACATTTCCAGCATGCGCCGGGTGACGAGGAAGCCGCCGAACACGTTCACCGCGGCCAGCGCCACGGCGAGCACGCCCATGGTCTTGCCCAGTGGCGTCTCGGTGAGCGCGGCCGCGAGCATGGCGCCGACGATCACGATGGCCGAAATGGCGTTGGTGACGGCCATCAGCGGGGTGTGCAGTGCCGGTGTCACGGTCCACACCACGTGGTAGCCCACGTAGATGGCGAGTACGAAGATGATGAGATTGGTAATGGTCGGCGAGATGATGTCCATCCGACGTGCTCCTTGGAATGTCAGAACTTGCGAACTTCTTTGACGGCGTTGCGCTCGTCGAGCAGCAGCACCTTGGGCTTGTGCGTGGCCGCGTCGGCCTCGCTCATCGTCGCGTAGGTGCAGATGATCAGCAGGTCGCCGACTTGCGCCTTGCGGGCGGCCGCTCCGTTGAGCGAGATGGCGCCCGAGCCCGGCGGCGCCTTGATGATGTAGGTGGAGAAGCGCTCGCCGTTGTTGACGTTGTAGAGTTCGATGCGCTCGAACTCCTGCATGTCGGCCATCTCGAGCAGTGTGCTGTCGATGCCGCACGAGCCTTCGTAGTGCAGGTCGGCTTCGGTGACCGTGGCGCGGTGCAGCTTCGCCCGCAGCATCACTCGGTGGGTCATGGTGCCCCCCAGTCGCTACGCTCCTGCCTTGGCCGCGCCGGACCAGTGTCCCGGCTCAGCCCCCGAGGGGCGCCAACGCGACGGCCTGGCAAAGCCAGTTCCGTGCGTTGTTGCTTGATGGTGGCCGGGCTTCGCCGGCCGTTTGCACAGGTTGCCATCACTTTCTCTTTACCTCTCCTGCCCGTGTCATGAGGCACGCGGCCACGATGTCGTCGTCCATCGGCACGTGGAAGGTGCCCTCTTTGGTGATGACGAGCTTGAGGAAGTCGAGCACGTTGCGGGCATACAGCGCGCTCGCATCGGCGGCCACCAGGGCCGGCAGGTTGGTCTCGCCCACGAGGGTGACGCCGTGCTTGATGACGGTCTGGCCGGCCTCGGTCAACGGGCAGTTGCCGCCTTGCGCCGCCGCCAGGTCGACGATCACCGAGCCCGGCTTCATCGTCTTGACCATGTCTTCGGTCACCAGCACCGGCGCGCCGCGCCCGGGGATGAGCGCGGTGGTGATCACGATGTCGGCGGCGGCCACGCGCTTGGCCACTTCGGCCTTCTGGCGGTCGAGCCAGCTTTGCGGCATGGGCTTGGCGTAGCCGCCGAAGGCGTGGGCGGCTACG
>CAZBOF010000312.1:0-305 GCA_964493285.1 uncultured Rhizobacter sp.
TGATCGAGGTGCGCGACGACGGCCGCGGCCTGTCGCGCGAGAAGATCCTGCGCAAGGCGCGCGAGCGCGGCATTGCGGCGCCCGACACCATGCCCGATTCGGACGTGTGGTCGTTGATCTTCATGCCGGGTTTCTCCACCGCCAGCACCGTGACCGACGTGTCCGGGCGCGGCGTCGGCATGGACGTGGTGAAGAAAAACATCGTCGCGCTAGGCGGCACGGTGGAGATCGACTCCGCCGAGGGCTACGGCATGCGCGTGTCGGTGCGGCTGCCGCTGACGCTGCCATCATGGACGGCATGTCGG
>CAZBOF010000312.1:315-2013 GCA_964493285.1 uncultured Rhizobacter sp.
CGTCTGCGTAGGTCGTGGTTATCCACGAGCCGCCATGTCGGTCGGTGTGGGCGAAGAAACCTACATCCTGCCGCTGTCCTCCGTCGTGGAGTCGTTCCAGGTCCGCCCGGAGATGGTGAAAACCATTGGCGGCACCGGCCGCGTGGTCAACGTGCGCGACGAGTACATGCCGGTGCTGGAGATGGAGCAAGTCTTCGGCATCCCGCGTTTCGACTTCGAACACGCCAACGGCATCATGGTCGTGGTGGAAGCCGAAGGCAGCCGCATCGCGCTGCTGGTGGACGAATTGCTCGGCCAGCAGCAGGTGGTGGTCAAGAACCTCGAAGCCAACTATCGCAAGGTGAACAACGTGTCAGGCGCCACGATCATGGGCGACGGCCGCGTCGCGCTGATTCTCGACGTGGGCAGCCTGGTCCGCCGGTCCCGCCATTGATCTAGCAAGGGCGCAGCGCCCGCACCGACATCCATTCAGTCCTCAAATCAGGCAGCGTATGAATCTCAACAACATGATCCGAAGCTTCACCATCCGCACCCGCATGCTGGGCGCGGTGGCCGTGGTGGTCGCGTCGCTGCTCCTGGTGGGCAGCGTGGGGCTGATCGGCCAGTCCTATGCCAATTCGGTGAGCATGTCGTTCTTCAACCACGAGTTCAGTGCGCTGCAACGCATCGCTGCGCTGCGCACCGAGATGCACCAGCTTCGCATGCATGAGAAGGACATGCTGATCCAGTACGAGTCCTCGGCGAACTTCGCCAAGGCCAAAGCGGCCTGGGTCAACACCTTCACCGACATCGACAACGCCGGCAAGCGCGTCATCGAATCCATGGTCGACCCGGCGCAGATCGCCAAGGTCAACGAGACGCTGGACAGCGTGGTCAAGTTCAGGGCGCGCTTCGAGCCGTTGCTGGCGCAATTCGAAGCGCAGGCGTTCGACTCGGCCCGCGGCGCCGTCTCGCTGCTCAACCGCGCACAGACCGACTACAACGGCGCGCTCGAATCCATCGACAAGCTGGTGCAGGAAATCGACGCCGGCGCCGAATCCGGCAAACAGCGCCTGGCCTCGGTGAGCAATGCCGCGACCACGCTGATGCTGGCCGTCATCATCGTCGTGGTGCTGGTCATCACGCCACTGACCGTGCTCAATATGCGGCAGATCTGCAACCCGCTGCGCGAGGCGCAGGAACTGGCGCAGGCGATCGCGCAAGGCGACCTGAGCCACCACGTCTCGGCCAGCCACGGCGACGAGATCGGCAAGCTGCTTGAATCGCTCAGCGCGATGCAGAACAACCTGCGCGGCATCGTCTCGGGCGTGCGCCAGAACGCCGAAGGCGTGGCCACCTCCAGCGCCGAGATTTTCCAGGGCAATACCGACCTGAGCAGCCGCACCGAGCAGCAGGCCAGCGCACTCGAACAGACGGCCGCCTCGATGGAACAGCTGTCGAGCACGGTCAAGCAGAACGCGGACAACGCGCGCCAGGCCAACCAGCTTGCACTCAGCGCGTCCACGGTGGCCATCTCCGGCGGCGAAGTCGTCAACCGCGTGGTGGACACCATGAAGGGCATCAACGATTCGTCGAAGCGCATCTCCGACATCATCGGCACGATCGACGGCATCGCGTTCCAGACCAACATCCTGGCGCTCAATGCCGCCGTGGAAGCGGCCCGGGCCGGCGAGCAGGGCCGTGGCTTCGCGGTGGTGG
>CAZBOF010000313.1:0-1977 GCA_964493285.1 uncultured Rhizobacter sp.
ATCTGAAACAAAGCCATCCAGGGTGCATTGCTCACCAGTTCCAGCGATGGCAGGCGAATGTCGCTCGCCAGATTGTCGGGAACTTCCACGTAAAGCACCGGTACGACCAGCACCGTGGCGACAATAGTAACAGTAAGCACCGCCACCAGGGGCGCCGGCAACACCTTGAGCGAATTGGGGGCGAATCCCTGCCAAAGCAGGATTATAAGAATCGTAAGCACGCCGATGACCGCGGCGTAGTTGTGATTCTTCATGCTGCCCATCAGACCTTCTAGCGACTGGATAAACTCGTCCTGGGCTCCGATGGCCGCTGGCAAGTCCTGGCCTGCGAGCGCGGAAATCGCCGTGCGACCACTCACCAGCGCGGCCTGAGCCGCCGTGATAATTCGCGCGGCCTTTTCGCCGTCCGGCGCTTTTTGCTCAAACTCGACGAGCTTCGCCTCCAACGTGGCAAAGTTTTCGACGAGCGCCTGTTCCTCGGTCACCAGCGACTTCAAATCCGCGGCAGCGCTTTCAGACATCACAACCGGCCCGTCGCCGCCGTGCGGTAGATGCTCGGCAAGCTGCTCCTTGATGTTGACTTGCTGGCGGTGCAGCTCGCCAACGCCGCGAATCATCTCAGTGTGAACCTCGCGCACCTCGCGAGGCAAAGGCTGCGGGATTCTGGCCGCTTTCGCAATGGCTGCTGGAATCGTCGCCAAATTCTCAGCTCCGCTGCCGCTTGGTTTATCGTCGATCATCACGTGGAACTGGCTGGCGAGGATCATGTAGATGAACACCACCGCCAAGGCGAGCGCGCCGATGGCGTAGTTGAACGATTCGTTCATGTTCTTGGTCGCGCCGCCGAAGCTGTAGCGATAGCCGGGAGGCCAGGCGATGTTGTCGAGCACCTTGCGGATGTCGGCCGCCACATCGCCGCCGCTGCGGCCCATGGTGTTGGCGTCGAAATTGATCTCGCGGCTGAGATCGCGGCGGTTGATCTGCTTCGGCCCGGTGGACGCTTGGACATCGGCCACCTGCGACAGCCGCACCGAGCGCGCCGAGCCATCGGCGGCGGGTGCCACGTTGATGGGCAGCCGTTGCAGATCGCCGATCGAGGTGCGCGCCTGCGGCGTGAGCCGCACGTTGATGTCGTAGCTTTCGCCGTCGGGCGCACGCCAGCTGCCCACGGTGGTGCCGGCCACCATGGTGCGCAGGCTGGTGGCCAGTGCGTTCACGTTGAGGCCGACGTCGGCGGCGGCATCGCGCTTCACGTCGATGGACACGGTGGGATTCTTCGGCTTGAGCGTGCTGTCCAGATCCACCACGCCGGGCACGTCCCGCAGCTTGGCGGTGATCTCGGTGGACAGGCGCTCCAGTTCGTTCAGGTCGCTGCCTTGCACCGAGAACTGAAGGTTCTTGCCACCGCCGATGTCGGTCTGCCCGATGTTCGTGACCGTGATGCCGGGAATGCGAGTGAGATCGTGGCGGATCACGCGGGTCAGTTCGTCGAGGCGCCGCGTGCGGTCTTTCTGGTCGAGCAGGCGCACGTAGATGGCGCCGTAGATCTTGCCGGCGGCCTGCCCGCTGTTGATCGTGGTGACGGTGTACTTCACCTCGGGCAGCTGGCGCAGCATCGCGTCGATCTGCTGCGCGCGCTGCTCCGTCACCTCGATGGACGAGCCCACCGGGGTGTAGAAGTTGATCTGGGTCTCGGAGAAATCGGCCTTCGGGATGAACTCGCTGCCCACCACCGGCACCAGCGCACAGCTCGCCACCAGGGTGGCCGCGGCAATGCCCAGCGTGCTGCCCTTGTGCGCGAGAGACCAGCGCAGGATCTTCTGGTAGCCGTCGGACAAGGATTGCGTGAACCGGTCGAAGCGCGCGGTCACGCGGCCGATGGTGCGGTCATAGAAAGAGCGAGGCGCCAGTTGCTGGCCGTGCGCCTCGACCTGCGGGTCGTGCCAGATGCTGGACAGCATGGGGTCGAGCGTGAAG
>CAZBOF010000314.1:0-1977 GCA_964493285.1 uncultured Rhizobacter sp.
GGCTGCAGCCAGAGCCCGAAACCGTGGCGGATGCCCATAGCCACTGTGACGATGGCGGCGCTGCAGATCAGCACCTGTTTCATGGACAGCGTGCCGGTGGATGGCGAGGTCATCGAGGCAATGTACCGGATTCACCCGGCGCACGCCGCGCCGGGGACAGGGGTGTTCAGAAGCGCCAGCCCACCTTCGCGCCATAGCTGACCGCATCGCCCGTCTTGTCCGTTTCCACGACGATGTTGGTCAGGCCGAGGTTGATGTTCAGGCCCGCGAATGCCTTGGTCTGGGTGAAGCTTTCGCTTTGCAGCAACGGCGAGCCCGGCCGGCTTTTCACGCTGACGGTGCCGACACCGGCGTAGGGCGTGAGAAATGCGAATCCCTTCGAGATGGACACATCCAGCCCGGTGGTTCGCAGGTTCAGGTTGTCCACGCCCGACAGCTTGGACAGGCTGGCCCGCAAGGCGATCGCCGGGGTCGCCAGGCTGCCCGGCAACACCGCCCAGCGGAGTTCGCCGCCGACCACCTGGATGTTGGTCGACGGGATCTTGGTGAACGATGCGCCGATGTCGATGTTGAACGGCAGGCCCTTGTGCACGCGCAAGGTGGGTACCGGCAGGGTCGACGGAACGCTGGAGCCGTTGGCGGCCTTGATCCATACGTCGCGGTGGGAGAGTCGGGTCCCGCTGACGGTCAGGCCGATGTCGAAGCCGGTGATGCCCATGCTTTCGGCCGGGATCATCGGCTTGAAGGAAACCACGGACCCCAGGTCCTCGGACAGCAACCTGAACTCGGCCTGGGTCAGCAACGAGGGGTTGAGGTCGGCGGCATGGGCCCAAGGCGCGGCTGCGGCACTGGTTGCGAGGACGAGCCGCAAGGCGAAAGCACGGGTGCGCATGGAGTCTCCAGAAGGGAAGTGGCAAAGGCGCGAGCGTACCAAGCCTGGGGGCGCCGGGCGGGCTCCTAGAATCGCCGCCCATGGCAAGCAAACAAAGCAGTTCCTACGGCGAGTCGTCCATCCGCGTGCTCAAGGGCCTGGAGCCCGTGAAGCAGCGCCCGGGCATGTACACCCGGACCGACAACCCGCTGCACATCATTCAAGAGGTGATCGACAACGCAGCCGACGAGGCGCTGGCCGGTCACGGCTCCCGCATCGACGTGACCGTTCATGCCGATGGGTCGGTGAGTGTCCAGGACGACGGCCGGGGGATCCCGTTCGGCCTTCATCCTGAAGAGAAGGTGCCTGTGGTCGAGATCGTGTTCACGCGTCTGCATGCGGGCGGCAAGTTCGACAAGGGCTCCGGCGGCGCCTACAGCTTCTCGGGCGGTCTGCATGGCGTGGGCGTGAGCGTCACCAATGCGCTGGCCAAACGCCTCGAGGTGCAGGTCTGGCGCGACGGGCAGGTGGCGGGGCTGGCGTTTTCGGGCGGCGACGTGGTCGAGCCGCTGACGAAGCGGCGTGCCGCGGCTGGAGACCGCAAGCAGGGCACGACGGTGCGTGCGTGGCCCGATGCCAAATACTTCGAAAGCTCCGACCTGCCCAAGGCCGACCTGACGCATCTGCTGCGCAGCAAGGCGGTCCTGATGCCCGGTGTGGCGGTGACGCTGCGCTATGAGAAATCGGGCGAGGTGTTGCAGTGGATGTACAAGGGCGGCCTGCGCGACTACCTGATGCAGACGCTGAACGCCGACCCGGTGATCCCGTTGTTCGAGGGCGAGAACTACGCGGACAAGGGCGAGACCGAGAACTTCGCCGAAGGCGAAGGTGCGGCCTGGTGCGTGGCCTTCACCGAAGAAGGCGCGCCGGTGCGCGAGAGCTACGTCAACCTCATCCCCACCAGCGCCGGTGGCACGCACGACAGCGGCCTGCGCGACGGGCTGTTCCAGGCCGTCAAGGGCTTCATCGAGCTGCACGCGCTTGCCCCAAAGGGCGTGAAGCTGCTGCCCGAGGACGTGTACGCGCGCGCCTCCTACGTCTTGAGC
>CAZBOF010000315.1:0-606 GCA_964493285.1 uncultured Rhizobacter sp.
CATCCTCCACCATGTTCAGCTGCTTCCGGGCGATGTTGATCTTGGCGATCATCGACCGGCGGTGCTGGGCGGAGGCATCGAAGCGCGCGGGCACGGCGCGCGCGGCGTTAGTGCCCGGGTTACTAAGCGACATGGTGCGTCTCCGTTTCTGCAAGGTAGCGCGCGGCCATGCGCTCGCAGGCCGCGGCGAAGGCCGGGCTGCGCAGGCGCAGGGCGATGGCCTTTTGATGGAGGTGGATGATCCCGGCGTGATCGCGACCGAGCGCCCTGCCGATCGCCTTGTAGCCGTGCGGCCCGCCCAGGGTGCGAAGCCCCCAGACGAGCAGCGCTCGGGCGGCGACCGCGATCGCCTCGCCATGGCGCGCGAACAGCTCCTCGCGCTCGACGGGGAACTCCTGGAGCACCACGTCGACCGCACTGGCGAACACCATCGGCGGCAGCTTGCGGCGCTGGCCGCAGGTGCCGCAGCGGGTCGCTAGCGCGATCTCGGCCGTGTCGCGCTGCGCGCGCAGCTGCGGGTCCCAGGCGGCGGTCACGACGGCACCGCCGCGGCAAGGATCAGGACGTCGACGGCGATAAACGCAATCACGAAGGCCCGAACGGCGA
>CAZBOF010000315.1:616-1970 GCA_964493285.1 uncultured Rhizobacter sp.
TGGCGACGATGGTCGCCGCCTCGGAAAAGCAGCCGCTCACGACAGCACCGTTCGCGAGGACAGCTGGGTCCACGCGTCCTGGAGGTGGCCGACCGCAAGCGGCTGCTTTTCCGAGGCGGCGACCATCGTCGCCAGCTCCAGCGCCATCGTGCCGCTGCGCAGCCCATCGGGGGTCATGCATATCTTGCGGAGATAGGTGATTACGTCGTCGGCGAAGATGCTCCAGGCATGCGCCAGGGCATCGACATCAAGGTGGAGCGGGAGCGCGCGCACCACCTTCAGGCTGACCCGGCTGAACAACTGGGCGAATGCCCCGCGCCTATCGCCGCCTTCGAGGCGTTGTAGCACCCCGGCGTTGCCGAACAGGGCAACGCCGACGCCGGTGGCGTCATGCCACGATCGGATTTCCTCCAGCGCCTTCTCCGAGAGATGCTGGGCCTCGTCGATGATGATCAGCGCGCCGCGCAGGTTCGACACGATTTCGCGAATCCGGCGCGACAGCTTCTGCGGCGTGCCGACCGGATTCTTTTCGCCGAGGGCTTCGAGCACCTCGATCTGCATGTTGTTCACACCAGCGGTCGACGGGCTCATCGTCGCGCGAAACACGTTGGTGTTGCAGGCCTGATAGTGCGTGGCCGTCTTCGTCTTGCCGAGGCCGGGCCCCAGTGCGGCGACGACGATGCGTCCGCGCTGGGCGAAGGTCAGCATCGTGGTCAGCTGCTTGCTGGTCTCGGTATCGAAGAACACCGGCGGCTCCGGCGCGTCGATCGCGATCGCGGCTTGGGCGGCGATGGTCTGGCGGTAGCGGAAGATGGTCTGGGCGATCTTCTCGTTGTCGCCCTTGTAGGTGCCGGCCCCGAATTGGCTGATCGTGCCCTGGGGCACGCCCATGCGCTTCTGGATCTCGGCCCAGCTGGCGCCGGTCTGTACGCGGTGGTCGTTGAGCCAGTTGCGCTGCTCGTCGATGTCGACGGGTGTTGCGGAAGGATCGTTCATGGTAATCGGTCTCCGTCTCTTCAGTGGGACGGGCGCGCGGGGGTAAGTTTGCCGACTGGCCCCGCGCGCCCACTCATTCCGGCGGCTTCACAAGCGAGAGCGCACCGAAAACTCGGGATTCGTGCTGGGTCGGCGCGGGCAGCGGGGCTGCCTTCAGCGCGGCGGCGGTGTTGCCCCGGTGGCGCATGGGGCGCACCACCGTAGGCTCCGGCAGAACGACGCGGACGCTCTCGGCCTGGAGCGCAGCAACCGCCTCGGCGGTGAGCAGCTGCTCTGCCGCCACGCCCTCACGAATACGGCGGCGATAATCCACCTCGCGCTTGGCTGCGGCCTTCGCGCCGGCGACGTCCAGGAAGCC
>CAZBOF010000316.1:0-1850 GCA_964493285.1 uncultured Rhizobacter sp.
GCCACCGCCACGCAATGGCGCAGCCTGTGCGGGTAGCGCAACGCCCACCCGAGCGCCTGCATGCCGCCCAGGCTGCCGCCGAGCACCGCCGCAAGCTGCGTGATGCCGAGCGCATCGAACAGCCGCGCTTGTGCATCCACCCAGTCCTCGACGGTCATCACCGGAAAATCGGCGCCATAGGCCGTGCCGGTGGCGGGGTTGATGTGCATCGGCCCGGTGGAGCCGAAGCACGACCCCGGGTTGTTGATGCCGATGACGAAGAAGCGGTTGGTGTCCAGCGGCTTGCCGGGGCCGACGAGGTTGTCCCACCAGCCATCGCTTTTGGTCTGGCCTCGGTACGTACCCGCCACGTGGTGAGATGCATTGAGCGCGTGGCATACGAGGACGGCGTTGCTGCGCGCGGCGTTGAGTTCGCCGTAGGTTTCGTACACCAGTTGATAGTCACGCAAGCTCGCGCCACTGCGCAAGGGCAGCGGCTCGGAAAACGCCATGGACTGCGGCGTCACATCCCCGATGGAACCCATGGTTCGATAGCACCCAAGAAAAAACCCGGCGCCGCTAAAGCGGGACACCGGGTGTGCGTCCTGTCTTTAGCTGGATTTATAGAGCGCTCGCAAGCCGGAACAAATCAGCGCTGAGGCGGAGTATAGCGGCGCTGGCACTCTGCCATCACCGCCCGATATCCCAGCATCGAGCGCAGGCTTGAGGTGAGCGCCGCCCAGGCCTGCGACACAATGGCTGCGCCTCGGCCGCAAGCGGCCACCCGACCAGGAGACCCCCGCCCGATGCCGACGCTGCATGTCAACGGCGAGCGCCGCGAAATCAAGTCCGATGCCGACACCCCATTGCTCTGGGTGCTGCGCGACGAGCTGCATCTGACGGGCACCAAATACGGTTGCGGCATCGCGCAGTGCGGCGCCTGCACCGTTCATGTCGACGGCGTGCCGATGCGAAGCTGCGTGCGCCCGGTGTCCACGCTCGGCCAGGATGAAAAGATCGTCACCATCGAAGGGCTCTCGGCCGATGGCTCGCATCCGGTGCAAAAGGCCTGGGCCGAACTCGACGTGCCGCAATGCGGCTACTGCCAGGCCGGCATGATCATGGCGGCCGCCGCCTTGTTGAAGACCACCCCCCGGCCGACCGACGACGAGATCGATGCGGCGATGACCAATCTGTGCCGGTGCGGCACCTACACCCGCATTCGTGCTGCCATCAAGTCCGCCGCCGAACGCCCCGCGAGCGCCTGATCCGGGCTGGCCACAGGCCTGCAAGGCCGCCGCGCGTGACGCACAATGCCTGACACTTTCGACCGCCCCTGCCCACGAAAGGAACTCCATGCGCACCGCCCTCTTTCTTGCCGCCGGCCTCCTTCTGCTGGCCGGCACGGGTCTCCTGAGCCGACTGTTCGGCGAGAACTTCCCGCAGGCACCGACCTGGGCCACCGGCCTTTTCCTGGCGCTCTGGCTCGCCATCACGGCCGCCAACCTGTGGGTGGGCGTGGCCAAAGCGGGCTACTCGGTGGCCGAAGAGTTGCCCATCTTGCTGCTGCTGTTCGGCATCCCGGCCGCGGCCGCATTGCTGCTGCGCTGGAAAGTTCTCTGACCCGCAACCGTCACTTCACACCGGACGTCACCATGGCCGATCTCTCCGCATTCCCCATCACCCGCAAGTGGCCCGCCCGGCACCCGGACCGCATCCAGCTCTATTCGCTGCCCACGCCCAATGGCGTGAAGGTGTCGATCGCGCTCGAGGAAACCGGGCTGCCTTACGAGCCCCATCTGGTGGACTTCGGCAGCAACGACCAGTTGTCGCCGGAGTTCCTGTCGCTGAACCCGAACAACAAGATCCCC
>CAZBOF010000317.1:0-333 GCA_964493285.1 uncultured Rhizobacter sp.
CTCGACGTTGTGCCAGGCCGAGAAGCTCTCCAGCTGTGTCCAGCCTTGCCAGGCGGTCGTGAAGGGGCAGCGATGCCCGGAGGCTTTGAGCTTGGCTGCGGCGAGGGTGACCTCGGGCCAGGTGGTGGGCGCCTTGTCAGGGTCCAGGCCAGCGGCTTTGAATGCGTCTTTGTTGTAGTAGAAGATGGTCGTGGAGCTGTTCAGCGGGAAACTGAGCATCTGGCCGTTCGGCGCGGTGTAGTAGCCCGCGACAGCCGGCACGTACGCGCTCGGGACGAACGGGAACTTGGCGTCCTGCATCACCTTGCCCACGGGCACCATCGTGCCCGTGGG
>CAZBOF010000317.1:343-1798 GCA_964493285.1 uncultured Rhizobacter sp.
TACACGCTGGGGTCGAACTTCAGGCCGGCCTTGCTCATGACCTCGGCCACCGGCACGATGGCGCCCTTGCTGGCCATCATGGTGGCGGTGCCCACCTCGAACACCTGCAGGATGTGGGGCGCGTTGCCGGCGCGGAACGCGGCGATGGCGCCGGTCATGGATTCGTCGTACGAGCCCTTGAATGTCGGAATGACCCGGTACTCCTTCTGGCTGGCGTTGAATTCCCGGGCCAGGTCGTTGACCCACTCGTTGTTGACCGCCGTCATCGAGTGCCACCAGTGGATATCGGTCTGCGCCCAAGCGGGCGAGGATGAAAGAGCGCCCAACAGTGAAGCGAGCGCGATCGAGATCTTGTTCATGACGTCTCCAGATGAAGGAAGCCTGTTGCTTCGGGCAAACAGGCAATGTGCGCCGGGTTTGTGACAGCACGTTTATGGCCCTGCGCCCGGCTACAAACAACGGGGATAACCCGTTGACGGTCTTCCGGCCGGCGCCAGCAGGCTTTTGGGGGGCTGCGGTACCATTCGTGTCCAAGTGCAGAGCAGGCGCGCGCGGCGCCTGGAACCGATGAACGCACCCCTTCCGTTGAACCAGATCACGGCCGCAACCGATGCGGCGCACAACGCGCCCCGGCTGCGCGAGATTCCCTACAACTACACCTCTTTCTCGGATCGCGAAATCGTCATCCGCTTGCTGGGTTCGCGTGCCTGGACGCTCCTCGATCGGCTGCGCACCGAGCGCCAGACCGGGCGATCGGCCCGCATGCTGTACGAGGTGCTGGGCGACATCTGGGTGGTTCAGCGCAATCCCTACCTGCAGGACGACCTGCTGGACAATCCCCGCCGCCGGCGCCAGCTCATCGAGGCGCTGGACCACCGGCTGGGCGAGGTGCAGGCGCGCCGCACGCCCGACGGCGACGCCGGGCGCGACATGCTCGTGGGCGAGCTGCTCGACGCCGCCCGCGCGGCGGTGCAGGCGTTTGCCGGCCAGTTCGACCGGATGGCCGAGTTGCGCCGACGCACGCTGCGCGTGCTGGGGCGGCATACCGCCAAGGACAACATCAAGTTCGATGGGCTGTCGCGCGTGTCCCACGTGACCGACGCCACCGACTGGCGGGTGGAGTACCCGTTCGTCGTGCTGACGCCCGACACCGAGGCCGAAATGGCCGCGCTCGTGAAACACTGCATCGAGCTGGGCCTGACCATCATTCCGCGCGGGGGCGGCACGGGCTATACCGGCGGGGCGATTCCGCTCACCTGGAGCAGCGCGGTCATCAACACCGAGAAGCTCGAGGCGATGACCGAGGTGGAGATGATGCGCCTGCCCGGCATGAACCGGGACGTGGCCACGATCTGGACCGAGGCCGGGGTGGTCACCCAGCGCGTGGCCGACGCGGCCGAGCGCGCCGGGCATGTGTTCGCCGTGGACCCGACTTCCGCCGAGGCCTCGTGCATC
>CAZBOF010000318.1:0-1786 GCA_964493285.1 uncultured Rhizobacter sp.
CGAGGCAGAAGATCCAGTCGGCGTACTGGCCGAGCGTGGTCCAGGTCTTCTGGCCGTTGACGATGTAGTGCTCGCCCTGCGCATCGACGCCACGCACCGCGCGTGTCTTCAGCGAAGCCAGGTCAGACCCCGCACCGGGCTCGGAGTAGCCCTGGCACCACCATTTGCGCGCCGAGCTGATGTCGGGCAGGAATCGCCGCTGCTGCTCCGGCGAGCCGAACGCCATGATCACTGGCGCCACCATCTTGATGCCGAAGGCAATCAGGCGGGGAGCGCCCGCCGCAGCACATTCCTCTTCGAAGATGTACTGCTCGACCGGATTCCAGCCGGGACCGCCAAACTCCGTGGCCCAGCCCGGGCCGCCCCAGCCGCGTTCGTGCAGCGTGCGCTGCCAGAGCACATGGTCTTCGCGCGTCAGCCGCAGGCTGTTGACGACCTTGTGGCGAATCGACTCGGGCAGTTTTTCCCGCACGAAGCTGCGCACCTCCCCGCGGAAAGCTTGCTCCTCAGGCGTGAAATTCAGATCCATGGCGGCTTCTCAGGTGAATGGTCGCTTGATATTTGTTCTGCTATGCAGAATAATATTCCGCAAATGAAGCTGCCAATTGTTCCCGATGGCCTCGCCCATGTCAACGCGCCATGGTTCACCGGCCAATCACCGCCAAACGACGAAGAATGGCCCTCGGCAGCGCCTCGCCGGCGCCACACCGGGAATTCCACAATCGTTCCGTTTTAGCACATGTGTTCCACTTTCAACGGTCTGCGCTCCTGCGGCCCCCGCCCACAGTCCTCGCCATGAACGATCCCATCGAGCGCCGCCTTGCCGCCCCGGACCGGCCCCGCAAGCCCAAGGAAGACCGCCATTTCGTGACCGCGCTCGCCCGCGGGCTGGAAGTGCTGTCGTGCTTCCGGTCGGGCGACAAGTCACTGGGCAACCAAGAGATCGCGCAGCGCTGCCGCTTGCCCAAGTCCACCGTGTCGCGGCTGACCTCCACGCTCACCAAGCTGGGCTACCTGATCCAGATGGAAGAAAGCGGCAAATACCGCCTGGGCACGGCCACGCTCTCGCTCGGCAGCGCCATGCTCGCCCGGTTGGACGTTCGCCAGATCGCCCGCCCGCTGATGCAGGAGGTGGCCGACGCCACGCGTTCGATGGTGTCGCTCGGCACACGCGATCGCCTCTCGATGATCTACGTCGAGAATTGCCGCAGCACCGCCGCGCTCACCCTCAGCCTCGACGTCGGCTCGCGCATTCCCGTGGCCACCTCCGCCATTGGGCGCGCGTGGCTGGCCGCCATCTCCGAACGCGAGCGCGAAGACTTCATGGAGCGGGTGCAAGACCTGGACGAAGTCGCGTGGCCGGACATCCGTGACGGCATCGAACGCGCCATGAGCGACTACGCCACGCTGGGCGTCACCTGTTCATTTGGCGACTGGCAGAAAGACGTGAACGCCATCGCCCGCGCCTTCCAGCCGGGCGGTGGGTTGCCGCCCATGGCCATCAATTGCGGCGGCCCATCGTTCAACCTCTCGGAGCAGTACCTGCTCGAAGAAGTCCGCCCCCGCCTGATCGATGTGGTCACCCGGCTCGAAGCCTCGCTGATGCGCTGACGTCCCACAGGTCCTTTCCGGACGCACGCGGGCAGAGACACCCTGGCGCCAGCCGTGATTCGGCTCTTCGGCCTCCGTCTTCTTGTAATTAAAAATTATTCACCGTACAGTGGCAGGCCTTGCCGTGGTGCCGTGGTGCCGTGGTGCCGTGGTGCCGTGGTGCCGTGGTGCCGTG
>CAZBOF010000319.1:0-1782 GCA_964493285.1 uncultured Rhizobacter sp.
GCACCAATACCATCCAGTCGCTCGACTTGCTGGGGCGCAAGGTGCTGGCGGACAACGGCGCCAAGCTCAAGCGATTCGGCAAGCTGGTGCAGGATTTCGTCGAAGCAGAAGGCATGGACGAGGCGATGCAGGAGTTCATCAATCCGCTCGCCGATCTCGGCGAGAAGGTGACCAAGCTCACGACCGAACTGGGGATGAAGGCGTTCAGCAACCAGGACGAAGTGGGTGCCGCCGCGGTGGACTATCTCCGCGTGGCCGGCCACCTGGTGTTCGCCTACTTCTGGGCGCGCATGGCCAAGGTGGCGCTGTCCAGGCTGGACAGCGGCGACCCGTTCTACAAGGCGAAGCTGGCCACGGCGCGCTTCTACTTCGCCAAGCTGCTGCCCGAAACCGCCTCGCTGATCCGCACCGCACGTACGGGCTTGGCGCCTTTGATGGAGATGGACGAGGCTTTGTTCTAAGCTGCCTCGCATCCCGATGTTCATCTACTTGACCGAGGAGCCCGCCATGATCCGTACCTTGACCGCCCTGGCCTTCGCGCTGTGTGCTTCGGCCGCCATGGCCCAAGCCACGCCTGTCGGCCTGTGGACCACGATCGACGATGCTGCCAAAACCGAGAAATCCCGCGTCCGCGTGACCGAGGAGAACGGTGTGCTGAGCGGGCGGGTCGAGACGTTGTTGAGCCCCGATGCGAAGCAGGATGCCACCTGCACCGAGTGCACCGATGATCGCAAGGACAAACCCATCGTGGGCATGACCATCATCCGAGGCGTGAAGAAGAGTGCCGACACCGAAGGCCAGTGGGATGGCGGCACCATCCTCGACCCCAACAACGGCAAGACCTACAGGACGCGCATGAAGCTCATCGATGGCGGCAAGAAGCTCGAGGTGCGCGGCTACATCGGAACCCCACTGCTCGGACGCACCCAGACATGGGTGCGTGCCGAGTGATGACAATCCATACACACGAGGAGAAGACTGTGAGCCGATTCAATGTTCGCAAGGTGGCCGTGCTGGGCGCTGGCGTGATGGGGGCGCAGATCGCCGCGCACCTGGTCAACGTCAAGGTCCCGGTGATCCTGTTCGATCTGTCGGCGAAGGAAGGCCCGAAGAATGGCATCGTCACCAAGGCGGTCGAGGGTCTCAAGAAGCTGAGCCCGGCTCCTCTGGGCATACCGGATTCGGCGTCGCTGATCCAGCAGGCGAACTACGAAGAGCACAGCGAGCTGCTGAAGGAGTGCGACCTCATCATCGAGGCGATCGCCGAGCGCATGGACTGGAAGCTCGACCTCTACACGAAGATCGCGCCGTTCATCGCACCGCACGCCATCGTGGCGAGCAACACCTCGGGGTTGTCGATCACCAAGCTCTCCGAAGCGCTGCCTGCCGAGATCAAGCCGCGCTTTTGCGGCATCCACTTCTTCAATCCGCCGCGCTACATGTACCTGGTGGAGCTGATCCCGACGCCGACCACGCGCCCGGAGATCCTCGACCAGCTTGAAACCTTCGTCACCACCACGCTGGGCAAGGGCGTGGTGCGCGCGAAGGACACACCCAACTTCATCGCCAACCGCGTGGGCGTGGCCAGCATGCTGTCCACCATCAGGGAGGCCGAGAACTTCGGCCTGACCTACGACGTGGTCGACGACCTCACCGGCAAGCGCCTGGGCCGCGCCAGCAGCGGCACCTTCCGCACCGCTGATGTGGTGGGCCTTGACACCATGGCCCACGTCGTCAAGACCCTGCAGGACAACCTGGACGAAACCACCGATCCGTTCTATG
>CAZBOF010000320.1:0-287 GCA_964493285.1 uncultured Rhizobacter sp.
CGTGACGAAGAGTTTGTCGACCGCCTGTGGCGTGAGCACCGAGGTGGGTTCGTCCAGGATCAGCAGCTGCGGCCGGGACATCAGCGAGCGCACAATCTCCACGCGCTGGCGCTCGCCCACCGACAGGGTGTGCACCGGCCTCAGCGGGTCCACGTCGAGACCGTAGGTCCGAGAGACCTCGGCGATGCGCTGCGTCACCTCGGCCAGCTTCAGCGATTTGTCGAGTCCCAGCCAGACGTTCTCGGCGGCGGTCAGCGTGTCGAACAGGCTGAAGTGCTGGAACACCA
>CAZBOF010000320.1:297-1781 GCA_964493285.1 uncultured Rhizobacter sp.
TGCCCGCGCCGTTCTCCCCCAGCACCGCGTGGATCTCTCCGGGGCGCACGCGCAGGCTGACGCCGTCGCAGGCCTTCACGGCGCCGTAGGACTTGCTCAGTTCGGTGAGTTCGAGGCGCAACATGGGGAGGCGGCTTCAGTGCAGCAGGTCATACAAGGAGCGTGCCACCACCTTGGTGGCACGGCGTAGATCGTCCAGCACGAGGTGCTCGTCGGCCCGCTTGGCATTGGATTCGCGCACCGTGCGCGGGCCGGCGCCGTAGATCACCGCCGGAATGCCGCGCTCGCAGTACAGCCGCACGTCGGTGTAGAGCGGCGTGCCCGACGTGGGAATGGCTTCGCCGAACACCGCTTCGGCATGGCGTTGCAGGGTGCCTGCCAGCGCCTCGTGGCCGGGCAGGGCTTGCAGGGCGCGGGCGAGCAGCAGGCGGTGCACGTCCACCGAGATGCCGGGCACGGCCGCGGCGGCGTCGGCGATCACCCGGCGGAGGGTGGCTTCGACGTCGGCCGGGTTCTCCTCGGGGATCATGCGCCGATCCAGGCGCAGCGTGACCTTGCCTGGCACCACATTGGTGTTCGTGCCGCCTTCAATGCGGCCGACGTTCAGGTACGGGTGCGTGATGCCGGGCACCTGCGAGCGCACCTTGCGGTACAGCGCGTTCTGCGCGTAAAGCGCATTGAGGATCGCGACGGCACCCTGCAGGGCGTCAACGCCGGTGTCCGGGACTGCCGCGTGGGCCATCGTGCCGTGTACCGTGACTTCCAGTTGCAGGCAGCCGTTGTGGGCCGTGACGACCTGGTAGCTGAAGCCCGCGGCGATCAGGAGGTCGGGGCGCGTGAGGCCCTTGGCGAGCAGCCAGCCGGGGCCGAGTTCGCCGCCGAATTCCTCGTCGTAGGTGAAGTGCAGTTCGATGCAGCCCCGCTTGGGTTGGGCGACGGCTTCGAGCGCGCGCACGGCATGGGTGAAGGTGGCGAAATCGCTTTTGCTGACCGCGGCCGCGCGGCCATACAGCTTGCCGTCTGCGACCTCGCCGCTGTAGGGGCCGTGGTGCCAGCCTTCGCCGGGCGGCACCACGTCGCCGTGGGCGTTGAGCGCGATGGTCGGGCCTTCGCCGTAGCGCCGGCGCACGATCAGGTTGGTGATCGACGCCATGCCGTGGGCGCGCGTCTCGTGCTCCGGAACCGGGTGGCGTTCCGCTTCGAAGCCCATGGGGTGCAGCAGTTCGGCGGTGCGTTCGGCGTGCGGCGCGTTGTGGCCGGGCGGGGTGTCCGTGGGTACCTGCACCAAGGCTTGGAGGAAGCGCACCTCGTCGTCGAAATGGGCGTCAACCCAGGCATCGAGTTGCGCATAAACGTCGGGGGTCATGGGTTGGCCTGCGCGAGTTGATGCAAAAGGTGGGTGAATGCGTCCACGCCAAGCTGCGCGTCGTCGCTGGTGATGGATTCCAGCGGGTTGTGGCTGATGCCGTTGTTCGCGCCGCGCA
>CAZBOF010000321.1:0-1475 GCA_964493285.1 uncultured Rhizobacter sp.
GACCGGGATGCAGCTCACCGGGCACACCTGCACGCACTGCGGCTCGTCAAAGTGCCCGACGCATTCGGTGCATTTGGACGGGTTGATCTCGTAGATCATCTCGCCCAGCGAGATCGCCTGATTCGGGCACTCGGGCTCGCAGACATCGCAGTTGATGCATTCGTCCGTGATGAAAAGTGCCATGGTCCGTCCCGCCCGGGGGGCGCGCTTCAGCCGCCCGCGTTCACCCGTTGTTTCAGCCGATTGAGCACCGAGGGTGACACGAATTTGGAAACATCACCCTTCAAGGTGGCAATCTCGCGCACGAAGGTGCCGGAGACGAACTGGTACTGGTCGCTCGGGGTGAGGAAGACGGTCTCCACCGCCGGCATCAGGTGGCGGTTCATGCCGGCCATCTGGAACTCGTACTCGAAGTCGCTCACGGCCCGCAGGCCGCGCACCACCACTTTGCCGCCATGGCTGGTCACGAACTCGCTGAGCAGCCCGTCGAAAGCGATCACCTCGACGTTCGGGTGCTTGGCCGCCAGCTCGGTGGCGATCTCCAGGCGCTCTTCGAGCGAGAACATCGTGCGCTTGTGGTGCCCGGTGGCCACGGCCAGGATGAGCCGCTCGAACAGCCGGCTGGCACGGCGCATGAGATCTTCATGCCCCAGCGTCATCGGATCGAAGGTGCCTGGGTAGACGGCGGTGAGTCGGGTAACGGAAGTCAAGGCGCGTTCCTTTGCGGCACGGTGGGAGGGCAGTTTAGGGCTTGTTGAGTGTGAACAGACCCTAGCCGCCCAGGAGCCGCTGGATCAGATGGAAGTGCACGGCGCCGGCCCGCCCGCGCCGATGCACACGCAGCGTGTCGCCCAGGTTCGCCATGATCTCGTCATCGAGCGGGCGGTCGGCTTCGAGGTAGATCAACCCCCCCGGCGGCACCAGGCGGGCGGCCAGGCGCAAGGCCGGCAGGAACAGCTCGGTGTCGAACGGCGGATCGAGGAACACCAATTCGAAGGCCTCGGCCGGCGCGCGCGCCATCCAGGCCATCGCGTCGGCGGGCTCGACACGCACCGCATCGGCCTTCAGCCGCTCTTTCAAGGCGCGCAGATGAGACACCAGAACGGCCTCGCGTTCCAGCACCGTGACGGCCGCCGCCCCTCGCGATGCCGCCTCGAAGCCCAACGCGCCGGTGCCCGCGAAAGCATCGAGACAGCGCCAGCCCTCCAGTGTCTGGCCGAGCCAGTTGAACAGTGTTTCCCGCACCCGATCGGGCGTCGGGCGCAGGCCCGGCACGCGGGCCACGGAAATCTTGCTGCGTTTCCATTGCCCGCCGACGATGCGCACTTCTTGCGGCACACCGCGCGGCACGCGGGCAGGCGGCTTCGGTTCGGCCTGCCGGGCCGCGCGCTTGGGCGCGCTCACTGGCGAACCGGGATGCCGCGGCTGGCCATCAAGGCCTTGGCCTGGGCCACGGTGAACTCGCCGTAGTGAAA
>CAZBOF010000321.1:1485-1773 GCA_964493285.1 uncultured Rhizobacter sp.
AAGATGCTGGCCGCGAGCACCGCATCGGCACCGCCTTGCTGCACCCCTTCCGCCAGGTGTTCCAGCGTGCCGACGCCGCCGGAGGCGATCACGGGGATGTCGACCGCATCGCTCACCGCGCGCGTGAGCGGCAGGTTGAAGCCGATCTTGGTGCCGTCGCGGTCCATGCTGGTGAGGAGGATCTCGCCGGCGCCATGCTCGGCCATCTGCCGGGCCCAGGCCACGGCATCGAGCCCGGTGTTCTTGCGCCCGCCGTGGGTGTAGACCTCCCAGCCGGTGCCGTCTTCG
>CAZBOF010000322.1:0-1741 GCA_964493285.1 uncultured Rhizobacter sp.
CCCATCAGGATGACGTCCGGTGCCTGGCGCAGCGTGTTCTTGAGTGCCGCGCCCCAATCCTCGGTGTCGAGGCCGACTTCCCGCTGCGTGACGATGCAGTTCTTGTGCGGGTGCACGAACTCCACCGGATCTTCGATCGTGATGATGTGCCCGTGCGAGTTCTCGTTGCGGTAGTCGACCATGGCTGCAAGCGAGGTGCTCTTGCCGGAGCCGGTGGCCCCCACGAAGATCACCAGCCCGCGCTTGGTCATGGTCACGTCTTTCAGCACCTGCGGCAGGTTCAGGCTGTCGATGGTGGGCAGTGTTTGCGGGATCGTGCGCAGCACCAGGCCCACGTGGCCTTGCTGCACGAAGGCATTCACCCGGAACCGCCCGATGCCCTGGGGCGAGATCGCGAAATTGCATTCCTTGGTGCGTTCGAACTCGGCGGCTTGCTTGTCGTTCATCACCGAGCGCGTCAAGGCCATGGTGTGCTGGCTGGTCAAGGGCTGCGGCGATACCTTGGTGACCTTGCCGTCGACCTTGATGGCCGGCGGGAAATCGGCCGTCAGGAAGAGGTCGGACCCATTGCGCGACACCATCAGCCTGAGCAGGTCGTTGACGAACTTGGATGCCTGATCTCTTTCCATGAATTTTCTCCGTGGCTACCGGGCTAGCTGCTCGACAGCAAGGCGCTCAAGCGGGCGCTCACCTGACGCAGGCGCAGCGAAAGCCGCCGCGACAGCGATGCCAGCAGGGCCAAACCCAGCCGGGGCTCGAACATGATCATCTCATCCAGGCGTTGCGCGTCGACCACTGCCAGCGTGCAGGGGGTCAGCGTGGTGCAGGTCGAAAAGCGCGTGCCTGCGTCAAGAAGCGACATTTCGCCGAGCATATCGCCGGCGCGCGCCTCGGCCAATCGGGCGCGTCCGCCCCAGGGTTGCACGCGGTCGACGGCCAGCGTGCCTTCGAGCACGATGAGCATGTAGTCGCCCTGTTCGTCTTGCCCGATCACTTCTTGATTGGCCGGCACGCTGACGAATTGCAAGTAGCGGCTCATCCGCAACAATTCGTCGGCGCTGAGCGCGGCGACATAGCGGTCGGCGCCCCAGAGCTTGGTGAACAGCGGCTCTGCAAACTTGCGTTCCAACGCCTGCGCTTTCACGAGCGGGCCGCGCGCGGCCCAGGTGGCCAGCGGCTGCTCGTCGTCGCCGCGGTCGGAGAACTGGGTCGAGAAGACGCCGGAGTCCACCCCGTTCGCTTCGGCGCCGGACGTCGCGGCCGCCGGCTTGGGGGTGGCCCCCCCGCCGCGCTTCAAACGGTCCAGCAGCTTCTTCAAGAGACCCTCGCTCGCGTCAGATGGGGTGGCTCAACCCGGGAAATTCTCGGGGAATTTGGCCTTGGCCCGCGCTTCGGCCGGTGAAATGATGTTGCGGCGGACGAGGTCGGACAGGTTTTGGTCCAGCGTCTGCATGCCCATCGTGTTGCCGGTCTGAATGGACGAATACATCTGCGCGATCTTGTTCTCGCGGATGAGGTTGCGGATGGCCGCAGTGCCCAGCATGATCTCGTGCGAGGCGACGCGGCCGCTGCCGTCCTTGAGCTTGCACAGCGTCTGCGAGATCACGGCCACGAGCGATTCGGACAGCATCGCGCGCACCATTTCCTTTTCGGCGGCGGGGAACACGTCCACCACGCGGTCGATGGTCTTGGCCGCGGAGCTGGTGTGCAGCGTGCCGAACACCAAGTGGCCGGTTTCCGC
>CAZBOF010000323.1:0-1728 GCA_964493285.1 uncultured Rhizobacter sp.
CTGAGCGTGCGCATCACCAGCACGCTCAGCAAGTTCGGCCTGGCGGGAGTGAGGCTGGGCTACCTGATGGGTCCGAAGGCGCTGGTGGCCGAGATCGACAAGGTGCGCCCGCCCTACAACGTGAGCGTGCTCAACGCCGAAGCCGCGTTGTTCGCGCTGGAGCACGCGGGCGAGTTCGCGCGCCAGGCCGCGGTGCTGCGTGCGCAGCGCGAACGCCTCATCGCCGCCCTCGATGGATTGCCCGGCGTGACGCCCTTTCCGAGCGAGGCCAACATGGTGCTGGCCCGCGTTCCCGATGCGGGGGCGCTGTTCGAAGCCCTGAAGCAGCGCAGCGTGCTGGTCAAGAACGTCGCCGGATCGCACCCGCTGCTGGCAAACTGCCTGAGACTGACCGTGGGCACTCCCGAAGAGAACGACCTGATGATCGATGCATTGAAAGCGAGCCTGTCATGACCGAGCGCAAGGCGGATGTCACCCGCCACACCAACGAAACGCAGATCCGCGTGGCCATCAACCTCGATGGCACCGGCGCCACGCATCTCGACTCGGGCATCGGCTTTTTCGACCATATGCTCGACCAGATCGCCCGCCACGGCCTGATCGACCTCGACGTCGTGGCCAAGGGCGATCTGCACATCGATGGCCACCACACCGTCGAAGACGTCGGCATCACCCTGGGACAGGCATTCGCCCAGGCTGTGGGCGACAAGAAAGGCCTGCGCCGTTACGGCCACGCGTATGTGCCGCTGGACGAAGCTCTCTCGCGCGTGGTGATCGATTTCTCGGGTCGTCCGGGCCTGCACATGCGGGTCGATTTCAAGAGCGGCATGATTGGCGCGCTCGACACGCAGCTCGTCTACGAATTCTTCCAAGGCTTCTCGAACCATGCCGGCGTGACCCTGCACATCGACAACCTGGAAGGCGACAACGCCCACCACCAGTGCGAAACCATCTTCAAGGCGTTTGCACGCGCGCTGCGCATGGCGCTCGAGATCGACCCGCGCGCCGCCGGCGTGATCCCGTCCACCAAAGGAAGCCTCTGATGAACGCTGTGCGTCGCCCCGCGTCGATCCTCTGCGGGGGCCAGGAAGGCTTGGCATGAGCAAGACGGTGGCCGTGGTCGACTACGGCATGGGCAATCTGCGCTCGGTGTCGCAGGCGGTCATGCACGTTGCCAGGGGCAGTGGGCTGGAGGTCGTGGTCACTTCGCGGCCGGAAGACGTCTATGCCGCCGAGCGCGTGGTGCTGCCCGGCCAAGGGGCGATGCCCGATTGCATGCGCGAGCTGCGCGAATCGGGTTTGCAGCCGGCGGTGCTCGATGCGGCGGCGCGCAAACCGCTGATGGGTGTGTGCGTGGGCATGCAGATGCTGCTGTCGCGCAGCGAGGAAGGGCCCACTGACGGCCTCGACCTCATCGCCGGCGACGTGGTTCGGTTTCAACTGAAAGGCCGCCTGCAGCCCGACGGCAGCCGCTACAAAGTACCCCAGATGGGTTGGAACCGCGTGCATCAGCGGCATGTCCATCCGGTTTGGCAGGGCGTGCCCGACGGGGCCTACTTCTATTTCGTCCACAGTTACTACGCGCGGCCGCTGAACGAGCGCCACAGCGTGGGCGAGACCGATTACGGCGCGCGCTTTACCTGCGCCGTGGCTCGCGATAATATTTTCGCCACGCAGTTTCACCCGGAGAAAAGCGCCGAGCATGGACTTGCGCTGTACCGCAACTTC
>CAZBOF010000324.1:0-1725 GCA_964493285.1 uncultured Rhizobacter sp.
CCTCACCGCTCACGCGTCCGGCACGCAGCACGGTGCAGCGGTGAGGTCGACCCGCGCAACGAAAGCAATGCCAGCCTGTCGCGCTTGATGATCGGGGCGGAACCCCCGCCGCTTCAGCATGCCTCGCGCGCGCCGGCCGAAATCGCGCTGATGGTGCGCAAGCTGCGCCTGCCGCCGCTCGACCCCTTCGGGGTCGGCCTGCGGAACGTGAGCTTCGACGTGCGCGCTGGCGAAGTGCTGGGCATTGCCGGCGTCTCCGGCAACGGGCAGCAAACGCTGATGGCCGCGCTGTCCGGCGAAGACCGGCGCGCCCCGCGCAACAGCATCCGCCTGTTCAGCCGCCCCATCGGGGATGCAACACCGCAAGCGCGCCGCGCCGGCGGATTGCATTGCGTGCCGGAGGAGCGGCTGGGCCGCGGGGCCGTGCCCACGCTTTCTCTGCTGCACAACACCTTGCTCACGCGCACCGAGGCGGTGGGCCGCGGCGGATGGCTGCGGCTCGGCCAGGCGAATGCGCTCGCGCAGCACCTGATCCAGCGCTACAAGGTGAAAGCCTCGGGGCCGCTCGCCACCGCCAAAAGCCTGTCGGGCGGCAATCTGCAAAAGTTCCTGGTCGGACGCGAGATCGACGCGGCACCGCGCGTGCTGCTCGTCTCCCAGCCCACCTGGGGCGTGGACGTGGGCGCCGCGGCACAGATCCGCAGCGAGCTGCTTCGGCTGCGCGACACCGGCTGCGCCGTGCTGGTGGTCAGCGAAGAACTCGACGAACTGTTCGCGATCAGCGACCGCCTGCAAGTGATGGCACAAGGCCGGCTTTCGCCCAGCATCCCCACGCGTGAAGCCACGGTCGAACAGGTCGGCGAATGGATGTCGGGCCTGTGGCCTGAAAGCGAGGCCACGCATGCTGCAGCTTGAAGCCCGTGCGGTGCCCAGCCGATGGATGTCGGTGCTGTCGCCGCTGCTCGCCCTGGTGATCACGGTCGCCATCGGCGTCGTGCTGTTCGCCGCGCTAGGCAAAGACCCGGTGCGCGGCTTGCAGATGTTTTTCATCGAGCCGCTGCGAAGCGGCTACGCCTTGTCGGAACTGGCGGTGAAAGCCACGCCGCTGCTGCTGATCGCGCTGGGACTCGCCGTGTGCTTTCGCGCCAATGTCTGGAACATCGGTGCCGAGGGGCAGTTCATCCTGGGCGCCATCGCAGCCAGCGGCGTGGCGATGATGGCCGACAAAGACAGCAGCCGCTGGGTCGTGCTCGCCATCCTGCTCGCAGGCGTGCTGGGTGGCATGTTCTGGGCCGGCATCGTGGCGTTGCTGCGCGACAAGGCCAACGCCAACGAGATCCTGGTCAGCCTGATGCTGGTGTACGTGGCCGACATGGTGCTCAGCTACCTCGTCTATGGCCCCTGGAAAGACCCCGCCGGGTACAACTTCCCGCAGACCATCACCTTCCTCGACCCGACCAAGATCCCCAGGCTGTTCAGCGGGTACCGCGTGAACATCGGCGTGCTGATCGCTCTGGCCGCGGTGCTCATGTTCTGGCTTTTCCTGTTCCGCAGCTATTCGGGCTTTCGACTGCAGGTGGGCGGGCTGGCGCCGGCCGCGGCGCGCTACGCCGGCTTCTCGGAACGCCGCGCCCTCTGGACCGCGCTGCTCATTTCGGGCGCCATGGCCGGCCTCGCCGGCGCATTGGAAGCCGCTGGCCCGCTCGGGCAGCTGGCTCTACGGGC
>CAZBOF010000325.1:0-1713 GCA_964493285.1 uncultured Rhizobacter sp.
CCGACACCGGCGAGGTGTTCGACCGCGGCTCGCTCAACGCCGAACTGGAGAAGATCGAGAAGCCGGCGGGCATCAGCAACCCGAAAGACTTCCGCAACGAGATCGTCAACTTCGTGCTGCGCGCCCGCGCCAACAACGCCGGCAACAACCCGACGTGGACGAGCTACGAGAAGCTGCGCACGGTGATCGAGAAGAAAATGTTCTCCAACACCGAAGAGCTGCTGCCCGTCATCAGTTTCAACGCCAAGGCCAGCGCCGACGAAGCCAAGAAGCACGAAGACTTCGTCACGCGCATGGTGGCCAAGGGCTACACGCCCAAGCAGGTGCGACTGCTGTGCGAGTGGTACCTGCGCGTGAGGAAGAGTAGTTGATGGACCACCCCCGGAGCGCCTTCGGTGCTCCCTCTCGAGGGGGCGCCACTGGCGGGCCGGCCTAGCCGGATCCGCGGTGGCCGCTTGATCGAACACACATGGCGTGGTCTTTGGAGAACTGAATGCAGGCCATCATTGATCGGCGATTGGCGGGCAAGAACAAGTCCATCGGCAACCGTGAGCGCTTCCTGCGCCGGCACAAGGACCAGATCCGCGAGGCGGTGAAGCGCGCGGTGGACGGCCGCGGCATCCGCGACCTCGCGCAGGGCGAGGACATCCACATCCCGAAGCGCGACATCGCCGAGCCGGTGTTCGGCCACGGCGATGGCGGCACGCGCGAGATGGTGCACCCCGGCAACAAGGACTACGTGCGCGGCGACCGCATCGAGCGGCCCGAAAGCGGCGGCGGTGGGGGCGGCGGGCGCGCCAGCGATTCCGGCGAAGGCGACGACGACTTCGTCTTCCACCTCACCAAAGAAGAATTCATGCAGGTCTTCTTCGACGACCTGGCCCTGCCCAACCTCACCCGCACCACGCTGGCCGAAACGCCGGAATACAAGACACACCGCGCCGGCTACAGCAGCGACGGCACGCCCAACAACCTGCACGTGGTGCGCTCCATGCGCGGCGCCATCGGGCGGCGCATCGCCATCGGCAGCGACGCACGCCACGCGCTGCGCGAGATGGAAGAGCAGCTCGCCAAGTTGAAGCGGTTTCCCGAAGAGCACCTCGAAGAGATCTCCGCGCTGCAAGCCGAGATCGATGCCTTGCAGGCACGCCTGAGCCGCATCCCGTACCTCGACCCGCTCGACCTGCGCTACCGCAGCCGCGTGCGCGTGCCCATGCCCACGTCCAAAGCCGTGATGTTCTGCTTGATGGACGTCTCCGGCTCCATGGATGAAGCCCGCAAAGACCTCGCCAAGCGCTTCTTCATCCTGCTGTACTTGTTCCTCACACGGCACTACGAGCGCATCGACATCGTGTTCATCCGCCACCACACGCAGGCCCAGGAGGTGGACGAGCAGAACTTCTTCCACTCCACCGAAACCGGCGGCACCGTCGTGTCAAGCGCTCTGGTGCTGATGGAAGAGATCGCCCGCGCGCGCTATCCGTCGAGCGAGTGGAACATCTACGGCGCGCAAGCCAGCGACGGCGACAACTGGCACCACGACAGCGGACGCTGCCGCGAACTGCTGGCCAACAACATCCTGCCGCTGTGCCGCTACTTCGCCTACGTCCAAGTGGCCGAGGAAGAGCAGAACCTGTGGGACGAATACTCGGCGCTCGCCGCCGAGGCCAAAGACTTTGCCATCCGCAAAGTGACCGAAGCCTCGCAGATCTA
>CAZBOF010000326.1:0-1679 GCA_964493285.1 uncultured Rhizobacter sp.
ACGAGGCCGAGTTCTTCGGGTCGATGGACGGGGCGAGCAAGTTCGTGCGCGGCGACGCCATCGCCGGCCTGCTGATCCTGTTCATCAACATCATCGGCGGCTTCGTCATCGGCGTGGCCCAGCACGACCTGAGCGCGGGTGACGCTGCCAACAGCTACATCCTGCTGGCCGTGGGCGATGCGCTCGTGGCCCAGGTGCCGGCTCTGCTGATCTCGGTCGCGGCGGCCATGGTGGTCTCGCGCGTCGGCAAGGAACAAGACGTGGGCACGCAGATCGCCGCCCAGGTGTTCAACTCGCCGCGCACATTGGGCATCACCGCGGGGGTGATCGCCCTGCTCGGGATCATCCCCGGCATGCCGCAACTGGTGTTCCTGTTCATCGCGTCGCTGCTCGGCTACGCCGCATGGTGGATGCGCCGCCGCGACCAGCGCGCCAAGCTCGCGCCGCCGCCCGTGGCCGCTGCGGCCGAACCGAATGTCGAAGCCAGCTGGGACGACCTGCTGCCGGTGGACACGCTCGGCCTGGAAGTCGGCTACCGCCTGATCGCACTGGTCGACAAGACCCGCCAAGGCGACTTGCTGCAGCGGATCAAGGGTGTGCGCCGGAAGTTCGCGCAAGACGTCGGCTTCCTGCCGCCGCCGGTGCACATCCGCGACAACCTCGAACTCAAGCCTAGCATGTACCGCCTGACGCTGCGCGGTGCCGTGGTGGGCGAGGGCGAGGCATTCCCCGGCATGTTGCTCGCCATCAACCCCGGCGGCGCCACCACGAACCTGATCGGCACCAAGACCACCGACCCCGCCTTCGGCTTGCCGGCGGTGTGGATCGAAGAGCGCCAGCGCGAGGCGGCGCAGATGAACGGCTACACCGTCGTCGATTGCAGCACTGTGATCGCCACGCATCTGTCCCACCTGATGCAACTGCATGCCGCCAAGCTGTTGGGCCGGGTGGAAGTTCAGCAGCTGGTGGAGCACGTGACCAAGCTGGCGCCGAAGATGATCGAAGACGTGGTACCCAAGATGGTCAGCATCCCGGCATTGCAGAAAGTCTTGCAACTGCTGCTGGAAGAGGGCGTGCACATCCGCGACATGCGTTCCATCGTCGAATGCCTGGCCGAACACTCTTCCACCGTGACCGATCCGGCAGAGCTGTCGCGGCGCATCCGCATTCACATCGCGCCTGCGATCGTGCAGCAGATCTACGGGCCGGTGCAGGAGCTGGAAGTGATTGCGCTCGAGCCCGAACTCGAGCGCCTCGTGACCCAGGCACTCAACTCGCCGCATGGCGCAGCGCTCGATCCGGGCGTGGCTGACACGCTGTCGCGCAGCGCGGCGCAGTCGGCCAAGCGCCAGGAAGACCTCGGCCATCCCGCCTGCCTGCTGGTGCCCGACATGATCCGCGCGCCGATGGCCCGCTTGCTCAAGCGGGCGGCACCCCGGATGCGGGTGCTTGGGCATTCCGAGATTCCGGAGACGCACTCGATTCGCATTGGGTCGATCATTGGGGCGCAGGCTTGATGTGAGTTGATTTGGGTTTGCGCTGGGCGCCCTGTCTCTTTTGGGAGGAGATGGGGCGTTTTGTTTTTTGGGTTTGCTTTGGCGGTGGTTTTGTTCACTAGGAGGGCGGTTTTTTTGTTCGCTTTGTCGGTGATCTTGTTCACTGCGTGAGGCCGCGCCGGG
>CAZBOF010000327.1:0-1678 GCA_964493285.1 uncultured Rhizobacter sp.
AGCAGGCCCTGGTTGGCCAGGCACAGGCCGCCGGAGTAGCTATAGGCATCGGGGTCGTCCTGCGCGTAGGTTTCGAGCTTGCGGATGTCGACCTTGCCGACCAGCGAGCTGATGTCCTGGTTGTTCTCGTCGCCGGGCTCGGTCTTGGCGATGCCGACTTGCTTCAGCACCGAGGGGAAGCGCTTGACGACCTTGAACTTGCGCACGTCGCCGCCGTATTCCTCCAGACGTTTGACGGCCCACGGCGAGAGGATGCGGTTCAGATAGCGGTTGGGGATGCCGTATTCCTTTTCCAGGATCGGGCCGTCTTCGGCCGCGTCGAACAGGCCCAGCGGCGACTCGTTCACCGGCGAACCCTTGATGGCGTAGAACGGCACTTCCTGCATCAGCGCTTTCAAGCGCTCGGCAATGGATGACTTGCCGCCCCCGACCGGGCCCAGCAGGTAAAGGATCTGTTTCTTTTCTTCGAGGCCTTGCGCGGCGTGGCGGAAATACGAGACCACCTGTTCGATGGCGTCTTCCATGCCGTAGAACTCGGCAAAGGCGGGGTAGATCTTGATGACCTTGTTGGCGAACAGCCTGGACAGCCGTGGGTCGTTGCGTGTGTCCACGCTTTGCGGTTCGCCGATGGCCTTCAGCATGCGCTCGGCAGCGGTGGCGTAGGCCACGGGGTTGCGCTTGCACTCGGCCAAGTAGTCTTCGAGGGAGAGTTCCTCTTCACGCGTGCGCTCGTAGCGAGCGGCGAAATGGCTGATCACATCCATGCTGACCTCCTAAAAATCAGGATGACGGCGCCGGGGGGCCACCTCGTACACCGTCTGGGGAAGTTCTGATGAAGCCCCCTGCAGGCTCCATCAGAGCTTTCCTTGGCGATCAGCTGTGTTCGATCAAGCTTCGGTCATTGTGAAAGCAATCATGTCTTGAGAAGAAGAGAAAAACCACACCAGTTCACACTTTGCTTGCGCTGTCCAGCGCCTGGTACTCAGCAAGGAGCGTGCCTCGCTGGCTGAATCTGGACAGCCTCCATGTCAGGGAGGGTGTTCACGCAAGCAAAGTTCCTCATGGAATGTGCCGTCAACCAAAAACACGGGGCGTCGTTCAGGCACCGGTGGTGCGCCAAGATACGCTCATGCGTTGGTCAAGCCAAGCTTTTCCAGCAAACCATTCAGCTCATCTAAAGAACCAAACTGAATGGCCACCTCGCCTTGTTCACCGCGAGGCGTGCGCTTCTTGACGCGGATCTCGACCTGAGCCGTCAGCGCGTCCGACAACTGCTCTTCGATGCGGGCGATGTCGCGCGGCTTTTCCTTGCTGACGCGCAGCAGGGGTTTCTGCCGCGACGAGGAAGATCTGGCCACCAGCCGCTCGGCATCGCGTACGCTGAGTTTCTTGCCGACAATTTCGCTCGCGGCGAGGATCTGCTGCGCGCCTTCGAGTGGCAGCAAGGCGCGTGCGTGGCCCATGTCGATGTCGCCGGCCATCAGCATCTGCTGCACCGGCTCGGCCAGGTTCAGCAAACGCAGCAGGTTGCTGGCTGCGCTGCGCGAGCGGCCCACCGCCTGCGCGGCTTGTTCGTGGGTGAGCCCGAACTCGTTCACCAGACGCGCAAGGCCTTGTGCTTCTTCAAGCGGGTTGAGGTCCTCGCGCTGGATGTTCTCGATCAGCGCCATCGCCGCGG
>CAZBOF010000328.1:0-1668 GCA_964493285.1 uncultured Rhizobacter sp.
CCCAGTTTCTGGGCCGCCTCGCTGGCTTCCTGCACGCTGAATGCGGGGTAGCCACGGGGAACAGGCACGCCGGCCTGGCGCAAGATTTCCTTGCCTTGGTACTCATGGATTTTCATCGCGGGCTTTCTTCTATCGAGGTCGGGAAAGGGATGACGGCTCGGCCGCCGAAGAGAGGGAAGCATCGGCCACCGAAGGGCGATACCAACGCGGGTAGTGCAGCCGAACCACGTCGCCGCTGGTGCGCAGCGCATGGCAACGATTCAAGTGCGCGGGCTGGGTGTCGCCATCGCGGCGCTGCGAGTCGAACACGGTCCCGCCAAAAGCCTGCATGACGGCCGTGGGCAGCACAGCGGTCAGCTCGGTCAGGTGGGTGCAGCCTTCGATCGCGCCCACACGTTCTCGGACCGCGTGCCGAAACCCCTGCAGCAAGTTGAGACCCACCAGACGCTGGTAGACGTCACCGTGCTCGTCGCACACGCCCGCGTACGGCATGGCGCGGGTGAGGGAGCCGGCTTCCAGGACGTTGAATCGCTCGTCGATCACCAGGCGGAGCAGCATGTCGTGGATCGGCTGACCGGCAGGGCGCACGCTGCTGCCGAGCGGTGTGTCATGCGTTTTGATGTCGGAGACTTCGGCGTCCACCTCCCAGAGGCCATGCCCGCGCGCATAGACGCGCACATCAATGCGGCGGCTGTGCATGAGCTGGCGCTCGGGCGCGGCGGGGGGCAGAGCCATCGAAACTGGGGTGGGAGGTAGGGGTTACAACACCGGAGGCAGTCGCCTCATGGCAAACCACGGGAATGTAGCATTTTGCATTGCACCATTTCCGACCGCCCCCGCACGGCGCCCGGGCCGAGGTGTTCAGTCGTCCCCTGCACCGCCGACCACGCGGCGGATCACTTCGCTCGAAAACCCCCGGCCGGCAAGGAAACGCACTTGCCGGGCCCGCTCGGAGAGACTGGCGGGCAGCGCACCAAACTTGCGCTGCCACACGTCTCGGGCCCGCTCCAGCTCGCCGCTTTTGAGTGCGAGCGCCGCTTCGGCAGTCAATGCCAGCCCGTGCTGGGCCAGCTCTTGGCGAATCCGCAGATTGCCGAATTTGGTGGCTCGGGCGTGGATGCGGCTTTCCGCGAAACGCTCATCGCTCAGGTAGCCGTGAGATTGCAACCAATCGAGGACAGCCTCCACCGCCCCGGGGGGGTCAGCGGGTTGAGACGCCTCGCTGGCGGTTGGCGCGGCCTCTCCCTGCCCCTCCTGCATCGTGATCGCATAGGCGAGCAGCTTGCGCCGCAACTCCGTGCGGCTGTGTTCGCGCTGGGCAAGGATCTGAACACCGCGCCCTCGCAGCGACAAGCGTGGCCTCACATCCGCGGCCTCACATCAAGACGCCCCCGTTCCGACGCTCAAGCCTTGGGCGCTTTCGGCGCCTTGACCGGCGCGGGCTCGGCCTGTTCATCGCCCGGCAGCAACGGAATGCCCATCGCGTCGCGGACCTTGTTCTCGATCTCGATGGCCAACGCCCCGTTCTCCTTCAGGAATTCGCGCGCGTTGTCTTTGCCTTGCCCGATCTTTTCGCCCTTGTAGGCGTACCAGGAGCCCGACTTCTCGAGCACCTTGGCCTCGACACCCATGTCGATGACCTCGCCTTCGCGGCTGATGCCCTGACCG
>CAZBOF010000329.1:0-1642 GCA_964493285.1 uncultured Rhizobacter sp.
TGCTGGTATCAACATTCCGCCGCACAAGCATACCGAGATCGGCCTGACCTCGATCTACGGCATCGGCCGCTCCACGGCGCAGAAACTCTGCGTGGCCAGCGGTGTTCCGTTCGATCGCAAGATCAAGGACCTGACCGATGCAGACCTCGAGAAGCTGCGTGAAGAGATCGGGCGCCTGATCATCGAAGGCGATCTGCGCCGCGAGATGTCGATCAATATCAAGCGCTTGATGGATCTCGGCTGCTACCGCGGCTTCCGTCATCGCCGGGGCCTGCCCGTCCGCGGCCAACGCACCAAGACGAATGCCCGCACCCGCAAGGGCCCGCGCAAGTCCGGCGCTCTGGTCAAGAAATGATGGCCGCCTTGCGCCTCATTCGACCAGCACTTTGACCCGCACAGCAAGAGAAGATCCACATGGCTAAAGCATCAAATACCGCCGCTCAGCGCGTGCGCAAAAAGGCTCGCAAGAACGTTGCCGACGGGATCGCGCACGTTCATGCGTCGTTCAACAACACGATCATCACCATCACCGACCGCCAAGGCGGCGCGCTGTCGTGGGCTTCGAGCGGTGGCCAAGGCTTCAAGGGCTCGCGCAAGTCCACACCGTTTGCAGCCCAGGTGGCGGCCGAGGTGGCGGGCCGTGCAGCGCAAGAGCAAGGCATCAAGAATCTCGACGTGCGCATCAAGGGCCCAGGCCCTGGCCGCGAGTCGTCGGTTCGCGCGCTCGCGTCGCTGGGCATCCGCATCAACTCCATTTCGGATGTGACGCCGGTGCCGCACAACGGCTGCCGCCCGCAGAAGCGCCGCCGCATCTGAGTTTGTTCGCTTTTCGTCGCCGGCCGGCGCCTCGCGGTGCTTGCCGGCGGTTCTGTTGAAACCGCAAGGTTTCGTAAGCCCACCGTCTGAGCGCATAGAACAACACCCGCCAGACTCGCGCGAGCTTCGATTCGAAGAGAAGCCCGCGTCAGATTGACAAGGAAGCAACGTGGCACGTTATCTAGGACCCAAGGGCAAACTTGCCCGCCGTGAAGGCACCGACCTGTTCCTCAAGAGCGCTCGCCGCCCGATCGGGGACAAGGTCAAGTTCGACAGCAAGCCCGGCCAGCATGGCCGCACCTCCGGCTCGCGCACCTCCGACTTCGGTCTGCAACTGCGTGAGAAGCAGAAGGTCAAGCGCATGTACGGCGTGCTGGAGCGCCAGTTCCGCCGCTACTTCGCCGAAGCCGAGCGCCGCAAGGGCAACACCGGCTCGAACCTGCTGACGCTGCTCGAGTCGCGCCTGGACAACGTCGTCTACCGCATGGGCTTCGGCTCGACGCGCGCCGAAGCGCGCCAGCTGGTCTCGCACAAGGCGATCACCGTCAACGGCACCGTCGTCAACATCCCGTCGTACTCGGTCAAGGCCGGGGACACGCTGGCGATGCGCGAAAAGGCCAAGACGCAGCTGCGCGTCGTCGATGCGCTCAAGCTCGCGCAGACCGTCGGCCAGTGCGACTGGGTCCAGGTCGACGCCACCAAGATGGAAGGCGTCTTCAAGAAGGTGCCCGACCGCGACCAGTTCGGCGGCGAGATCAAGGAAGCGCTGATCGTCGAGTTGTACTCGAGGTAAAGACACGAGGAGCGGGACGGCCGAATGGCCGGC
>CAZBOF010000330.1:0-1641 GCA_964493285.1 uncultured Rhizobacter sp.
AATACGCAAGCGTCGGCGTTACTGCTGTCAACCTCGGTCAGTTCCCAACCACCAAACCCATAACGAAGACCGAAGCCTGATTCAGACCCTGCCTTGGCGAGGACAGGATCTGCGCAAAGTAGAGGCGTGGTGGAAGCTGGCTTCACCGCCGTTCCGGCAGGCGCCGCTACAAGGGCACCGCAGGAGACAGAAGCAAGGGCAAATGCTACGGCTTCAACAACGCGGCGACGCCGGGAAACACGCTGAGTCACTCAGTCACACTCCACTGATGGTTCGATTCAGAACGTCCTGACAACAGCACGGTCAAGTCGGATCGACAAACCCGAAGTATACGGCCCATTACTGAAGCCTGACCGTCCACACACCGTTAACCAAGTCACGCAGAAAAACTGAACGGGAGCATTGCAAACCAGCGATATTCCCACCGATTAGCTTGCATCGCCCCCACAAGATCACAAATTTCCTGCTCTGACACATGCTGTCAAGCGCTTTAAAAGCGAGTGTAGAGGAAGCCTCTCCGGCGAGCAGAACCTGTGCGCCACCCTACCGACCACCGGCGCACATCCTCTGCATGACCGGTACAATTGCCGCTCGAATGCCATTAACCAAGTGAGCCTGCCCGTGCTTCGTTCCGTTGCTATGTTGCTTCTCGCGCTGTTCATTTTCCCGACTTCCGCCGAGGAATTTTCCTCACTCGAAGAGCGCATGAGTGCCGCCGAATTCCGTGCCTCGGGCCTCGAAAAGCTGAGCGCTGAGGAACTTGCCGCGCTGAATGCCTGGTTGCGTGGGCAGCGCTCGCTGACCCCGACAACAACAGGCACCACCCGCACTGCAGCGGTCGCCTCACCACAGAGCGTGGCCGAGACCGACCGGCGCGGACTGCGCAGCGGCGTGCGCCATGATGACGTCATCGAGTCGCGTATTCCCGGCAATTTCCGTGGCTGGAACGGTACCAAGTCGACCTTCGAGCTCGAAAACGGCATGGTCTGGCAATCCACGGACCCTGCCGCCAAGCTCTCGGTGAACCTGCAGAACCCGGTGGTGCGGATCACCCCAGGCTTCATGGATGCATGGTTCCTGCAGGTCGAAGGCTATAACGCCAAGATCAGAGTGCGGCGCCTCAAGTAAGCGGCGGCAGCGCGTCTAGTAACCGGGCCAGCCGCTTCGGCGAGACTGGCTCGGCAGTCCCCAGCTCCTGCGCAAACAGCGACACGCGCAGTTCTTCGAGCGCCCAGCGCAGATCGTGCCAAGCCTCGGGCATGACCGTCGCGCGCTCGGCGTGGGCGCCCAGCCGTTGCTGGAACGGCAACAGTTCGAGCATGCGCGCCTGATCCCGGACCGGATCGCGCGCGAGCCGCTCGGCGCGGCGCTGCATCGCCGACAGATAGCGCGGAAAGTGCCGCAGCCGCTCGGCGGGCGTTTCACGCAGGAAGGCCGGATGGACCAGGTTCAGCGCCTGACGTGAAAGATCGTCGTAGTTGGCGCGGGCAAAACCGATCAGTGGCGGTTTCAGCATCGGCTTCAACTCGGCGTACAGCGCGAGAATCTGTTCGGCCAGCTTGAGTCGCTCCATGGCCGCGCCGAACAGGCCACGACGCACCTCTTCGCGCAGCGCGACGAAAGCCTCCGCGTCTCGAATCC
>CAZBOF010000331.1:0-1637 GCA_964493285.1 uncultured Rhizobacter sp.
CGCGCAGCGGCTCGACGGCCAGGGCCACACGGTGCCGCTGCGCGAGCGTGTTCTGCAGCGTGCGCCCGACCGCGGTGGAGCCGGTGAACATCACGCCGTTCACCCGCGCGTCGCCCGCGAGTTGTGCGCCGACCTGCGAGCCGGGGCCCGGGACCAGTTGCAGCGCAGCGCGCGGTACACCGGCCTCCCACAGCCGGCGCACCGCTTCGGCAGCGATCAGCGTGGTCTGCTCGGACGGCTTGGCCAGCACCGCATTGCCCGCCGCCAGTGCGGCGGCCACCTGGCCGGTGAAGATGGCGAGCGGGAAGTTCCAGGGGCTGATGCAGGCCACGGTGCCGAGCGGCATGCAGCGCTCGTCGAGGCACTCGCGGGCTTGCGCCGCATAGAAGCGCAGGAAGTCGACCGCTTCGCGCACCTCGGCGATGGCGTTCGCGGCGGTCTTGCCGGCTTCCCGGATCAGCAGGCCCATCAGGCGGGGCATGCCGGCCTCCAGGTTGTCGGCGGCGCGTTCCAGCGCGGTGGCGCGCTCGATCGCCGGCTGGGCCGACCACGCGGCGGCTCCGGCAATCGAGGCTGCGAGAGCGCACTCGATTTCCGGCTCGCTTGCGCGGCTGCTGCGTCCGACCACGTCGTGGTGATTGGCAGGGTTGCGCACCGCTCGCCATTCGCGGTGGTCGTCCGGCAGCGCCTGCGCGAGCATCGGTGCCGCGCGCCAAACGTCATGCGCGGTCTGGCGCAAGGTGGTGCCCAAGGTGGCGAGTACGAGATCGCTCGCGAGATCGAGGCCCGCCGAATTCTTGCGTTGGTCACCGTAGAGTGCGCCGGGCGGCGGAATGCGCGGATGGGGCAGCCCGGCCTCACCTTCTTGCCGCGCAGCGGCTTCCACCTGTGCCACCGGGTCGCGCACGAGGTCTTCAAGCGGCAGGGACAGGTCGGCGATGCGGTTGACGAACGAGGTATTGGCCCCGTTCTCGAGCAGGCGCCGCACCAGGTAGGCCAGCAGCGTTTCATGGGTGCCGACCGGCGCGTAGATGCGGCACGGCCGCCCGAGCGCTGCGGCCCCCACCACCTGCTCGTACAGCGGCTCGCCCATGCCGTGCAGGCACTGGAACTCGTATTGCGTCGGGTGATAGCGCGCGGGATCGGCCATCTGGTAGATCGCCGCCAGCGTGTGCGCGTTGTGCGTGGCGAACTGCGGGTACACCGCGTCCGGCGCATCCAGCAGGCGACGAGCGCAGGCGAGGTACGACACGTCGGTGTGCGCCTTGCGCGTGTAGACCGGATAGTCCGACAGGCCATCGAGCTGCGCGCGCTTGATCTCGCTGTCCCAGTACGCGCCCTTGACCAGCCGCACCATCAAGCGCCGGCCGCTGCGCCGCGCCAGGGCCACCAGATGGTCGACGACCTGCGGACAACGCTTCTGGTACGCCTGGATGACGAAGCCGAGCCCGTCCCAGCCGTTCAACGCGGATTCGCCGCACAGCGACTCCAGCAGATCGAGCGACAGCTCCAGGCGGTCGGCCTCCTCGGCGTCGATGTTCAGCCCGATGTCATAGCGCCGGGCGAGTTGGGCGAGGCGCAGCACCGACGGGTAGAGTTCGTCCATCACCCGCGCGCAATACGCACGGGTGATGGAC
>CAZBOF010000332.1:0-1636 GCA_964493285.1 uncultured Rhizobacter sp.
CTGCGCGCTTCGCTTGCCTCCAGGGGAAAGCCCTGCGGGCTATCCCCGCCGCGCGATGCTTGGCGCCCCTCGAAGACCGCCGAACCGGCTGTGCCGGATCGGCCATCATGCGGCGTTGCTGGTGCGTCGGTACATCATGCCCCAGGCCAACCCAAGCAAGGCCGCCACCAGCGACCCGGCCAGCACGCCGAGCTTGGCCGCGCCCAGCAGAGCCTCGCTGTCGAATGCGAGCATGGCGATGAAGATGGACATGGTGAAGCCCACGCCCGCCAGCAGTCCGATGAGGGCGATGCCGCCCCAGGTTACGCCGGGCGGCAGCCGGCACCAGCCCAGTCGCACCATGAGCCAACTCACACCCACGACGCCCAGCGGCTTGCCCAGCACCAGCGCCAGACCGACACCGGCCATCACCCACTGCGGGCCGGGTGAGGACAGGTCGATGCCGCCCATGCTCACGCCTGCGTTGGCGAGTGCGAACAACGGCATGATCCCGAACGCCACCCACGGATGCAGCGCCGTCTGCACGCGCACCACAGGCGGCAGCAGCTCGCGCTGGGCCAGCCGCAGTTGCCGGAGGGGCATGGCCAGGTGGTGCGCCTCCTTCGCGTCATCGTGGTCGCGCAGTTTCTGCGCCGCGTGCGCCACCATGTCCAGCGGGCGCTCGCGCGTGGGCCGTGACAGCACCGGCGTCAGCATGCCGAGCACGACGCCGGCCAGCGTCGGGTGCGCGCCGGTCATCAGCAGGCCGATCCAGACGATGGCGCCGGGCAGTACATAGGCGAAGGCGGAGCCGACGCCCATGCGCTGGAAGCCCAGTACCACGAGGATGCCCATCGCGGCGACGAGAAAGCCCGACAGGTCCAGCCCTCCCGAATAGAACAGCGCGATGATGAGCACCGCGATGATGTCGTCGATGATGGCCAGCGCCAGCAGGAAGACGCGCACGTTGGAAGGAATGCTCCGGCCCAGCAGCGCAAGCACGCCCACGGCGAAGGCAATGTCGGTGGCCGTGGGCACGGCCCAGCCTTGCAGCCGCGACGGGTCGGTGTTCAAGGCGGCGTAGATCAGCGCGGGCACGGCCACGCCGCCCAGCGCCGCCATGATCGGCAGGCTGGCCTGGCGCAGATTGCTCAAGGCGCCTTCGTGGATTTCGCGGCGGATTTCCATGCCGACGACCAGGAAGAACACGGTCATCAGGCCGTCGTTGATGAGGAAGTGCAGCGATTGAGAGAACGTGAAGCCGCCGATGCCGAGCGACACCGGCAGGTGCCAGAGCGCGTGGTAGCTGTGGGCGAACGGTGAATTGGCCCAGATCAGCGCCATGGCGGCGGCGATCAGCAACACGATGCCGCTGGCGGCTTCGATGTGCAGGAATCGTTCGAGGGTGGCGAAGGCGCGTTCGACCAAGAGTTGGGCGCGCGGCAGATCCTGCCGCGGGGTGTGGCGGTGCATGGTCGTGAGAACTCCGCGTGGCGGCCCGACCGACGCATGAACCTGTCTCGCTGCGAAATGCAGCTAACACCCAACTCGCATTTTACAGGGAGGTATCGGGAAGTTCGACTGCCTTGATGTAAGGCGCTCTTGAACCTGGGCGTCCCCGGCCCCTTGGGAGATGGCCGGTCGCGCTGTCGTGCGC
>CAZBOF010000333.1:0-1635 GCA_964493285.1 uncultured Rhizobacter sp.
CCCACGGGATCGTTCTACGGCATCGTCGGCCCGAACGGTGCGGGCAAGACCACGTACTTCAACCTGATCTCGGGCCAGCTGCGCGCCAGCGAGGGCGCGGTTCGCCTGAACGGGGTGGACATCACCCGGGAGGCCGCCTCCGCGCGCACGCACCGCGGGCTGGGGCGCGCCTTCCAGCTCACGCAGCTGTTTCCGAACCTGTCGGTGGTGGAGAACGTGCGCCTGGCCGTGCAGTCTCGGCGCAAGGAAGGGCTCAACCTCTGGGCCGTGTGGAGCGACCGGCGCGAAACACTCGCCGCCGCGCACGAACTGCTGGCGCAGGTGCGCCTGGCTGAAAAGGCCGACGCGGCGGCCGCCAGCCTGCCGCATGGCGACTTCGAGCTTGCGCTGGTCGCCATGCAGGCCTACCTCGGCATGGCGGCCGCGGCATGAGCGCCTCGTTGCTTGAGCTGCGGGGCGTGCACACGCACATCGGCGCGTACCACATCCTGCATGGCGTCGACCTCGACGTGCCGGCCGGCGAAGTGTTCATGCTGCTCGGGCGAAACGGGGCGGGCAAGACCACCACGCTGCGCACGATCATGGGTCTGTGGAAAGCCTCGCAAGGCTCGCTCACCTTCGACGGCACCTCGCTCACCGACGTGGGCACGCCCGACATCGCGCGCCTGGGCATCGCCTACGTGCCCGAGAGCATGGGCATCTTCTCCGACCTCAGCGTGCGCGAGAACCTGCTGCTGGCGGCGCGCGGTGCCCGCACCGTGGAGCAGATGGACACGCAGCGCCTCGAATGGCTGTTCGGCCTCTTTCCCGCGGTGAAGAAGTTCTGGCTGCACCCGGCGGGCAAGCTGTCGGGCGGGCAGAAGCAGATGCTGGCGATTGCGCGTGCGATGGTGGAGCCGCGCCGCCTGCTGCTGATCGACGAACCGAGCAAGGGCCTGGCGCCCGCCATCGTGCAGAACCTCGTCGAGGCGCTGCGCGAACTCAAGCGCACGCAGACCACCGTGCTGCTGGTGGAGCAGAACTTCGGCGTCGCGCGAGCCCTGGGCGACCAGGTCGCGGTGATGGACAACGGGCAGGTGATCCATCGCGGCGCGATGGCCGAACTGGCCGAAGACGACGACCTGCAGCAGCGCCTGCTGGGACTTTCGCTGGGAGCGCATCAATGAACACGGTGGCCATGGCGGCGCAACCGTCGCGCCTGTCGCGCGCGAACTTCGACTGGGTGCCGCTGGCGATGGTGCCCGCGCTGGCACTGCTGGCCTGGCCGGCCATCGGCTCGTCGTCTTCGTGGATCACGCTCACGGTGGCGGGGCTCGCGATGGGGCTCATCATCTTCATCATTGCCTCCGGCCTCACGCTGGTGTTCGGGCTGATGGACGTGCTGAACTTCGGCCACGGCGTGTTCATCGCGCTGGGGGCGTTCGTGGCGACCAGCGTGTTCGCGCTGATGGGCGACTGGACGGCGTCCGACAGCCTGTTGCACAACCTGGCCGCGCTGTTTCCCGCGATGCTGGTGGCGATGGCGGCGGCCGGCGCGGTGGGCTGGGCCTTCGAGCGGGTGCTGGTGCGCCCGGTGTACGGCCAGCACCTGAAGCAGATCCTCATCACGATGGGCGGCATGATCATCGGCGAGGA
>CAZBOF010000334.1:0-1592 GCA_964493285.1 uncultured Rhizobacter sp.
TGCGATTCGGGCACGTAGGCGCCCAGCGGCCCGCCCACCTGCACCGCCTTGATCGGGCGGCCCGAGGCGCTGCCGCCGCCAAAGTCGTAGAGCAGCTCGCGCAAGGTCACCCCGAACGCTTTCTCGACGAGCCCGCCATGCTTGATGTTGCCCGCGAGCTGGATCGGCAGCGTGCCACGCGAACGGCCCATGCCATGGTCGCGGTAGAACGCCGCACCGCGCGCCAGGATCAGCGGCACGCTGGCAAAGCTGATCACGTTGTTGATGACCGTTGGCTGGCCGAACAGGCCCTCGATGGCCGGCAGCGGCGGCTTCGCCCGAACGATGCCGCGCTTGCCCTCCAGGCTTTCGAGCATCGCCGTCTCTTCGCCGCACACATAGGCGCCCGCGGCCTTGCGCACTTCGAGGTGGAAGGCACGGCCACTGCCGAGCATGTCGGCGCCGAGGAACCCGGCTTCGGTCGCGAGCGCGATCGCCGCATTCATCGTCGCGATCGCATCCGGGTACTCAGAGCGGATGTACACATAGCCCCGCGTGGCCTGCACCGCCATCGCGGCGATCGCCATGCCCTCGATCAGCATGAACGGGTCGCCCTCCATCGTCATGCGGTCAGAGAACGTGCCCGAATCGCCCTCATCGGCATTGCACACCACGTACTTCTGCGCGGCCTGCGCGCCGAGCACTGTCTTCCACTTGATGCCCGTGGGAAACGCCGCCCCGCCGCGCCCGCGCAGGCCGGAGTCGAGCACCTGCTGCACGATGTCCGGCGGCGCCATCGCGGCCGCGGCGCGCAGCCCTGCCAAACCTTCGTGCGCCTGGTAGTCGGCGAGCGAGAGCGGATCGATGACGCCCATGCGGGCGAAGGTCAGCCGCTCTTGCCGGGCGAGATACGGAATCTGCTCGGTCAAGCCGTGGCACAGCGGGTGCGGCGCCCCGGCCAGCAGCCCCGCATCGAGCAACGCAGGCACGTCGGTCGCCTCGACGGGGCCGTACGCCACGCGCCCTTGCGGCGTCTGCACCTCGACCAGCGTCTCCAGCCAGAACAGGCCCCGAGAGCCATTGCGCACCAGCCGCAGCGGCCAGCCGCGCCGCGCGCATTCATCGCGCAAGGCGTCGGCCACCGCATCGGCCCCGACGGCCAGCGCCGCGGCGTCGCGCGGCACGTAGACGGTGGTGATCGCGCTCATCGCGGCGCCTCCAGCGCGTCGATGAGGCGGTCGAAGCGCTCGGGGGTGACACGCGCGTGCAAGCGGTCATCGATCACCACCGCGGGCGACGAGGCGCACAGGCCCAGGCAGAACACCGGGTCCAGCGAATAGCGGCCGTCTGGCCGGGTGGCGCCGTGGCCCGCATGCACCTGGCAACCCAGGCGCGACTGCGCATGGGCCAGCAAAGCGTCGGCACCCATCGCCTGGCAGGCCTCGGCGCGGCACACCTGCACCCGATGCTGGCCCGCAGGCTCGCTGCGGAAGTGGTGGTAGTAGCTGATGACACCATGCACCTCAGCGCGCGAGAGGTTCACGCCCTCGGCGATCAGCGGCACCACCTCGCGCGGCACATGGCCCAGCCGGTCTTGCACCTCATGCAGGATG
>CAZBOF010000335.1:0-1581 GCA_964493285.1 uncultured Rhizobacter sp.
GCCGCCGATGATGGCGCTGGCCATGTTGCCGCCACCGATGAATGCAATGCTCTCCATGCCGCCAGTGTAGGGGGCGGCACGCGGGGGCGGGGCCCTCTGCGCGAATCTGCGACACCGCAGTCGGGTCGGCGACCGCGCCAACGGCCGATCGCCCACCGTGCGCCCAAGTCTCAGCGTGCGCCGAAGATCGCCGTGCCCACGCGCACCAAGGTGGCGCCTTCGGCGATGGCCGCCTCCAGATCGGCACTCATGCCCATCGACAGCGTGTCCATGTCGAGCCCGCTCGCCCGCAACGTCTCCAGCAGCTCGCGCAGCGCCCGGTGCGGCGCGCGCTGTGCGGCAAGGTCGGACATCGGCTCGGGCACCGCCATCAAGCCGCGCAGGCGCAACCTGGGCAGTTGCGACACCGCCTGCGCGAGTGCCGGCACCTCCTGCGGCGCCAGGCCGCTTTTACTCGCCTCGCCGCTGATGTTCACCTGCAGGCAGACCTGCAGCGGCGCCAGGGCCGCTGGGCGCTGTTCGGAAAGACGCTGCGCGATCTTCAGCCGGTCCACCGAATGCACCCAGTCGAAGTGCTCCGCCACCGCGCGCGTCTTGTTGCTTTGCAACGGGCCGATCAGGTGCCACACCAGCTCGCTGCGCAAATCGTGCAGTGCCGAGAGCTTGTCAAACCCTTCCTGGACGTAGTTTTCACCGAATGCGCGCGCGCCGCCCGCGTACGCTTCGCGAACAGCCTCGGGGCCGAAAGTTTTGCTTACGGTTAGCAACGTGACGCTTTGCACGGGGCGTTGCACCGCTGCACAGGCCTGCGCGATGCGCTGGCGCACTTGTTGTATGTTCGCTGCAATCGTCGCCATAATCCCGCGAGCCTAGCTCATGGGCGCGGGGCCCTCGCGTGCAGGCCCTCCCAAACCCCTCCAAGAGACCTATGGACATCACCCAACTGCTGGCGTTCTCCGTCAAGAACAAAGCGTCCGACCTGCACCTCTCGTCCGGCCTGCCTCCGATGATCCGCGTACATGGTGACGTGCGCCGCATCAACGTCGACCCGCTGGAACACAAGCAGGTCCACGAGATGGTCTACGACATCATGAACGACGCCCAGCGCAAGGCGTACGAAGAAACGCTGGAATGCGACTTCTCGTTCGAGATCCAAGGCTTGGCCCGCTTCCGCGTCAATGCCTTCAACCAGAACCGCGGCGCGGGCGCGGTGTTCCGCACAATTCCCTCCAAGATCCTTACGCTGGAGCAGCTCAACACCCCGAAGGTGTTTGCCGAGCTGGCACTCAAGCCGCGCGGCCTGGTGCTGGTGACCGGGCCGACCGGCTCCGGCAAGTCCACCACGCTCGCCGCGATGGTGAACCACCTGAACGAAAACGAGTACGGCCACGTGCTGACGGTCGAGGATCCGATCGAGTTCGTGCACGAATCCAAGAAATGCCTGATCAACCAGCGTGAAGTGGGACCGCACACGCTCAGCTTCTCGAACGCGCTGCGTTCGGCGCTGCGCGAAGACCCGGACGCGATCCTGGTCGGCGAAATGCGCGACCTTGAAACCATCCGCCTCGCGCTGACCGCCGC
>CAZBOF010000336.1:0-1575 GCA_964493285.1 uncultured Rhizobacter sp.
TGAGCAAGAGCCGAGGCACCGGCCTGGACCCGCTCAAGTACCTGAGCCTGGGCATGAACGCCGAATGGCTGCGCTACTACATCGCCGCCAAGCTCAACGGCCGCAACGAGGACATCGACTTCAACCCCGACGACTTCATCGCCCGCGTGAACGCCGATCTGGTCGGCAAGTTCGTCAACATCGCCAGTCGCGCCGCCGGCTTTCTGGCCAAGCGCTTCAACGGCACGCTCGGCGAGATCGCCGCCGACGGCACCACGCTGCTCGACCACCTGCGTGCCGAACGCCACACCCTGGCCGAGCTGTACGACAGCCGCGAGTACGGCAAGGCGCTGCGCCAGGTGATGGCGCTGGCCGACAAGGTCAACGAGTATGTGGACGCCAACAAGCCCTGGGAGCTGGCCAAGCAGCAAGGCATGGATGCGCGTCTGCACGACGTCTGCACGGTCTGCATCGAAGCGTTCCGCCTGCTCACCATCTACCTCAAGCCCGTGCTGCCGGCGCTGGGCGCGCAGGTCGAAGCCTTCCTGCGCATCGAGCCGCTGCGCTGGGAAAACGCCGCGCACGGCTTGGGCAGCCACACCATCGGGGCCTACACCCACATGATGCAGCGCGTCGACCCGAAGCTGCTGGATGCATTGTTCGAACCCGCCGTCGTCGACCCCCCGCCTCCCGGCGGCGAGCCGCTGGCCCCCGAGATCAAGATCGACGACTTCGCCAAGGTCGACCTGCGCATTGCCCGGATCGTCAACTGCGAACTCGTGGAAGGCTCCGACAAGCTGCTGCGCCTCACGCTCGACGTCGGCGAAGGCAAGACGCGCAACGTGTTCAGCGGCATCAAGAGCGCCTACCAGCCGGCCGACCTGATCGGCAAGTTCACCGTGCTGGTGGCCAACCTCGCGCCGCGCAAGATGAAGTTCGGCATCAGCGAAGGCATGGTGCTCGCGGCCTCGCATGCCGACGAGAAAGCGAACCCGGGGCTGTATGTGCTCGAACCCTGGCCGGGTGCCACGCCTGGCCTGCGCGTGCGCTGAGGGCCGCCCGCTAGCGGGTCGGCGAACCGGAAGACTTCCCCCGCCGGCGCACCGCTTGCGCCAGGTGAAAGCCCGTCGGATGGCCCCGGGGCTAAAATCGCGTTTTGTCCCTGCTGCTGCGACCGCCTGCACGCCCGATCACCATGCCGCTGTTCTGGAAAGCCTATAAATCAGACGTCACCTCGTTCATCGAGGAACTCAAGGCGAAGAAACCGACGCTCGAGGAAGAACAACGCCAAGGCCGGGCACTGCTGTGGGACAAGCCGCTCGATTTCGCCCGCGAGGCCGCTTTCCGCGAAGACCGCGTGCCCCAGCAGCCCTACGTCTATCAGACCAAGCGCTGACCCCCACCCGCTGCCGAGACCGTGAGCAACGACGTGGTGGCGCCTGAGGCGCCGGACACCACCACCAACCCCGAGGTCGTCGACCACGTGGCGGTGGCCCGCCTGTATGGCGAGCCGCTGTTCGCCATGCCGCAAGACCTCTACATCCCGCCGGATGCACTCGAGGTCTTTCTCGAAGCCTTCGAAGGCCCGCTGGACCT
>CAZBOF010000337.1:0-394 GCA_964493285.1 uncultured Rhizobacter sp.
GTCGGCCCAGTCGGCGGTGTCGGTCATGAAATGTTCGAGCACCACGGTGAACAGATCACGGCGCGCGAAGCCTTGAACCACCTTCGCCGATTGCGGCGCCACCGCCACCGGGTTGCTGTTGTAGACCACCAGCGCTTCGATGCGCGGGCCGAAGGCGGGCGATGCCTCGCGCAGCAGGTCGTCGCCGATGGTGCTCATGTTGATCACACGCGGGCGCCGCCCGGCGAGAAGATCCGGACGCTGCAAAGCCTGCGTGTCGCGCGGGAACCATCCGGAGCTGGACAGCAGCATCCCCCCGGCGCGGTGCCGCCACGCTCCCACCAGGCACGGCAGGATCGCGATCAGCCGCACCGCATTGCCGCCGCCGCGCACGCGCTGCATGCCGTAGTTGAGC
>CAZBOF010000337.1:404-1571 GCA_964493285.1 uncultured Rhizobacter sp.
GCCGCCGGCCGCGTGGTGGCGTAGTCGCGCGCCAGCGCGCGCACTTCCTCGGCGGTAATGCCGCAGGTGGCCGCGGTGCGTTCGGGCGACCAGCCCAGCGCGCGTTCGCGCAGCGCCGGCCAGCCGACCGTGTGGCGCGCGATGTAGTCGGCGTCCAGCCAGTCGTTGACGATCAGCTCGTGCATCAGCCCGAGCGCCAGCGCGCCGTCGGTGCCCGGCATCAGCGCAATGTGGCGGTGGCACTTGTCGGCCGTCTCGGTCTTGCGCGGATCGATGCAGATCAGCTGCGCGCCGGCCCGCTTGGCTTGTTGCGCATACGTCCAGAAATGCAGGTTCGAGGCAATCGAGTTGCTGCCCCAGATGAGGATCAGGCGGCTTGCGGCGAAATGCTCCAAGTGCATGCCGACCCGGTTGCCGTAGGTGGCCGTCAGCGCTTCGGCACCCGCCGAGGCGCAGATCGTGCGGTCGAGAAACGACGCCCCGAGGCGATGGAAGAACCGCCGGTCCATGCTTTCACCTTGCAGCAACCCCATGGTGCCCGCGTAGCTGTACGGCACGATCGCCTGCGGGTCGCGGCCGGCGATCGCCGTCAGGCGCTGCGCGATCTCGTCGAGCGCCTGCGCCCAGCTCACCCGCTCGAAGCGGCCGCTGCCCTTCTCCCCCACCCGCTTCATGGGATGCAGCACCCGCTCGGGGTGATAGGTGCGCTCGGTGTAGCGCGACACCTTCGCGCACAACGCACCGTGGGTCGGCGGATGGTCGGGGTCGCCCTGAACGCGGATCGCGCGACCGTCTTGCACCGTCACGCGCAACGCGCAGGTGTCGGGGCAATCGTGCGGGCACGCCCCGCGAACCGTGGTCGCCGAAGTCATGCCGACATGATTGCACATCGCACTCGCTGGGAAAACGGCGCGGGTACACTGGGTTTCACGCTTTCGCACCCCTCAGGAGAGCGACGTATGCAGTTGATCGAATCCATCCTTGCCGACAGCGCTGCGGCCGCCGGCATCCGGCGCGACATCCACGCCCACCCCGAGCTGTGCTTCGAAGAAAAGCGCACCTCCGACCTGATCGCCCAGGCCCTGACCGACTGGGGCATTCCCATCCATCGCGGACTCGGCACGACCGGCGTGGTGGGCATCGTCGAAGGCACGCAAGGGGCCGGCC
>CAZBOF010000338.1:0-1569 GCA_964493285.1 uncultured Rhizobacter sp.
TGGTGGTCTACGAGGCGGGCAGCCTGCAGGTCGACAAGATCGTCTGCATCGACGAGAACAACCCCTATTTCCACATGATCCGCAGCAACTGGGGCCAGAAGCTGCGCCAGGCCTTCGAATCCATCGAAGACCCCCAATGGAACGGCCAGGCGGCGCAGGCGCCGTTGATGGTCGGCTCGGCGCGCCACGAACCCATGCGCAAGATCACGCACCCGGGCGAGAAGATCATCTGACATGGGCGCGCGCGGGGTCATCGTTTTCTCCCACGGCAACAGTTTCCCGGCCGGCACCTACCGCGTCCTCTTCGACGCATGGCGCGCGGCCGGCTACACGGTCCATGCGATCGACAAGTACGGCCACGACCCGCGCTACCCGGTCACGACCCATTGGCCGCGCCTGCGCGACCAACTGATCGACTTCGCCGAAACCCACCGTGCCGGCCCGGTGTTTCTCGTCGGGCATTCGCTGGGCGGATACCTCAGCGTGCTCGCGGCCGCCAAACGGCCGGATCTCGCGCAGGGCGTACTGATGCTCGACTCCCCCATCATCGGCGGCCTGCTCACGCCTCTCCTGCGCTTCTCGTTCGCCACCGGTGTCGGCGCGCGGTTCTCGCCCGCCAGCGTGTCGATCCGCCGCCGCCAGCACTGGCCAAACCTGGAGGCCGCGCGGCAGCACTTTGCGCACAAGCCGTCGTTTGCCCAATGGGCGCCTGAGGTCCTGGACGACTATCTGCGCTGCGGCCTCGAGCCCGCCGGCTCGCACGACGCCGGCTACACGCTGAGTTTCAAGCGTGACGTCGAGACCCGCATCTACAAGACCCTCGCGCACGACATTCCCGGCTTTCTGCGCCGCCACCCGCTGCGCAGCCCGCTCGCTTTTGTCGGCGGCACGCGGTCCACCGAAGTCCGCCAAGTCGGTATGCGCGCCACACAGCGCTATGCCCACGGACGCATCTCCTGGATCGAAGGCTCGCATCTCTTTCCGTTCGAACGCCCGCGCGAGACGGCGGAGCAAGCGCTTCATTGGCTCGAGGTTCTGGCCACGGCTCGCCAGACCGCCTGACGTCGCTGCGAGGCAATCGGGAGGCCTGACATCTCGGCGGCCCGGCGCGCATCGAACGCCGGCGCGAAGGCACCACACGCCTATAATCGCGCTTTACCACCATCGCATTTGCTGCAGGCAGATGCAAAAGCAATGACCAAGTTCGTCTTTGTCACCGGCGGTGTGGTGTCCTCGCTGGGTAAGGGCATCGCGGCGGCGTCGCTAGCAGCGATTCTTGAATCGCGCGGGCTCAGAGTCACCCTCATCAAGCTCGACCCCTATCTCAACGTCGATCCGGGAACGATGTCTCCGTTCCAGCATGGCGAGGTGTTCGTCACCGACGACGGCGCCGAAACCGACCTGGATCTCGGCCACTACGAGCGCTTCATCACCACCAAGATGAAGAAGGCGAACAACTTCACCACCGGCCAGATCTACAAAAGCGTGCTTGAGAAAGAGCGCCGCGGCGACTACCTCGGCAAAACGGTGCAGGTGATTCCGCACGTCACCAACGAAATCAAGAACCGC
>CAZBOF010000339.1:0-1562 GCA_964493285.1 uncultured Rhizobacter sp.
CGATGCACGAGGCCTCGGCGGCAACATCGCCATGAACGCGGGCGGCAAGAAGGCCGTCCTGTGGGGAACGGCGCTGGACAACCTCGCTTCCTGGCGCATGGTCACGCCCGACGCCAAGTGGCTGGAAGTGGTTCGCCTGGACCACAACATGGGCAAGATCCATGACGTGGCGCTGGCCACCTTCGAGCTGAATTACTACGATGCTTCTGGCAAGACGCTCGAGCGCAGCGAACGCCTGGTCATCCCGGGCAGCGTGTTCCGCAAGGAAGGCCTCGGCAAGGACGTGACCGACAAGTTCCTGGCCGGCCTGCCGGGTATCCAGAAAGAAGGCTGCGACGGCCTCATCACGAGCGCGCGCTGGGTGGTGCACAAGATGCCGGCGCACACCCGCACGGTGTGCCTGGAATTCTTCGGCAACGCGCACGACGCGGTGCCGTCCATCGTCGAGATCAAGGATTTCATGTTCGCCGAGGCCAAGGGCGGCGGCGCCATCCTGGCCGGCCTGGAGCACCTGGACGACCGCTACCTCAAGGCGGTCGGCTACGCCACCAAGAGCAAGCGCGCCGTCCTGCCCAAGATGGTGTTGTTCGGCGATATTGCCGGGGACGACCCCGACGTGGTGGCGCGCGCCGCCAGCGAAGTGGTGCGCATCGCCAACAGCCGCGGCGGAGAAGGGTTCGTGGCCGTGAACGCCGACGCGCGCAAGAAGTTCTGGCTCGACCGCAAGCGCACCGCAGCGATCAGCAAGCACACCAACGCGTTCAAGGTGAACGAAGACGTGGTGATTCCCTTGCCGCGCATGGGTGAATACACGAACGGCATCGAACGCATCAACATCGAACTCAGCCTGCGCAACAAGCTGGCGCTGGTCGACGCGCTGGAAAGTTTCTTCGAACGAGGCAACTTGCCCTTGGGCAAGAGCGACGATGCCGGTGACATCGCGGCCGCCGAACTGCTCGAAGACCGTGTGCAACAAGCACTCACGCTGCTGCGCGACGTGCGAGCGATGTGGCTGCACTGGCTGCACCACCTCGACACCGCGCAGGCCGACTCGCACCGCACCTATTTCGCCGATCTGCAGGACCACACGCTGCGGGCCTCCTGGAAGACGCAGCTGCGTGCCCCGCTGCAAGACATCTTCGCGGGTGCGGCGCTGGCGCCGATCGTGCAAGAGTGCACCCGCATTCACAAGGAGGTGCTGCGCGGGCGGGTCTGGGTGGCACTGCACATGCACGCCGGCGACGGCAATGTGCACACCAACATCCCGGTCAACAGCGACAACTACGAGATGCTGCAGACCGCGCACGAAGCGGTGGCACGCATCATGAAGCTCGCGCGCAGCCTGGGCGGCGTGATCTCGGGTGAACACGGCATCGGCATCACGAAGCTCGAATTCCTCACCGACGACGAACTCGCCAACTTCACCGCCTACAAGAAGCGCGTGGACCCGAACGGCCACTTCAACCGCGGCAAGCTGCTGCGCGAGGAAGGCCTGAAGGCCGACCTGACCAATGCCTACACGCCGAGCTTCGGCCTGATGGGGCACGAGTCGCTGATCATGC
>CAZBOF010000340.1:0-1552 GCA_964493285.1 uncultured Rhizobacter sp.
CTCGCCCAGAATCACCGAGCCCACCGAGTCACGCTCGAGGTTCAGCGCCAAACCGTAGGTCGGCTGGCCGTCGGAGCCGCCGGGGAACTCGAGCATTTCGCCCTGCATCACGTCCGACAGGCCATGGACGCGGCAGATACCGTCGGTCACCGAGATCACGGTACCTTGATTGCGAATGTCGGACGAGCTGCCAAGACCTTCGATGCGGCTCTTGATCAGTTCGGAAATTTCAGCGGGATTCAGTTGCATTGCTTTCTCCGGTCCGCGGGCTTGCGCCTGCTGGTTCAGGTGGGAGGCGTTGCGGCCGGCAGGCCGCAGATCACGCCGTCAGCGCCACCCTCATTTGTTCAAGACGGGCCTTGACCGAGGTGTCGAGCACCTCGTCGCCGACCACCACTCGGATGCCACCGATCAGCTCCGGCTCCACCTGCACGCTGGTATTCAGCTTGCGCCCGAAGCGCTGTTCCAGCGATGCCGCCACCACCTTCAGCTGGGCATCGTCGATCGGGAACGCGCTGTAGATCCTGGCGTCGGAAACGCCGGACTGCGCATTCACCAGCGCATGGAACTGCTCCGCCACTTCAGGCAGCACCGCCAAGCGCCCGTTGTCGATCACCGCTCGCAAAAGATTGCGGATGTTGTCGGACAAGGGAGAACCGATGACGCCAGCGATGGTGTCGAACACCTGCTGCGAGGTGACTTTCGGGTTGCCGGCGAACTGCCGCAATTGCGGGTTCGCGGCAACGCTGGCCACGGCGCCCAGCTGCTCGGCGCTTTGCTTCAGGTCGCCCTTCACGGCGACCTGGAACAGCGCTTCGGCGTATGGGCGGGCGATGGTTGCAAGCTCGGCCATGGTTAAGCCTCCCCCCGGGCCGTTCCAAAGGCGGCTTGCGCCTGCGCGGAAGGCAGCGAATGGATATGGGCGTGGTGGTTCATCGTCAAAGCTCGGTCTTCAGGCGATTCAACAGGTCGGCGTGAACACCGGCGTTGACTTCCTTGCGCAGGATCTGCTCCGCGCCTTTGACCGCCAGCGCGGCAACCTGGTCGCGCAGTACCTCGCGCGCCTTGATCGACTCCTGCTCGGCTTCGGTGCGGGCGGCGGCGACGATCTTCGCGCCTTCTTCTGCTGCACGCGCCTTGGCGTCTTCCACCATGGACTGGGCCAGGCGCTCGGCATCAGCCAGTCGTTGCGCGGTCTCGTTGCGGGCGGCCGACAATTGCTCTTCGACGCGCTTGTTGGCAGCGGTCAACTCGCTCTTGGCCTTGTCGGCAGCCGACAGGCCGTCGGCAATCTTTTGCGCACGCTCATCGAGTGCCTTCACGATGGGGGGCCACACGAATTTCATCGTGAACCACACCAGGATCAGGAACACGATCAACTGCGCGATCAGCGTAGCGTTGATGCTCACGTTGGTGCCTCTAGGGAAAGGGTCGGAACAGTCGTTGTGATCGGCAATGCGCCGAGACAACTTACTTCGGCAGGTTGGCGATTTGCGCCAGGAACGGGTTGGCCGTGGCGAACCACAGCGCGATACCGGTGCCGATGATGAAG
>CAZBOF010000341.1:0-1546 GCA_964493285.1 uncultured Rhizobacter sp.
TTGGTGATGGCCTCGCCGACGGCCATGCGTCCGGATGCCGGCGCATCCAGCACCGCCAGCGGCGTGCGCTCGCCCATGCTCATGGCCTCGCCGCGAAACCCGCTGTAGTCGGCCAACGTCACCGCCACGTCGGCCACAGGAACCTGCCAGGGCCCGACCATCTGGTCGCGGCTGTTCAGCCCGCCGACCGTGCGGTCACCGATCGTGATGAGGAAACGCTTGCTGGCCACCGTGGGATGGCGCAGCACGTCGAACGCGGCCTGACCGAGCGAAACACCGCCCAGGTCGAGCGGCACCCCGGAGCGGGCCACGCGCTGCACGTCGCGGTGCATCTTCGGCGGCTTACCGAGCAGCACATCCATCGGCATGTCGACCGCCCGCTCGCCACCGGGGCCGCCTTCGAGCACGAGTTCCGCCTCCGCCGTGGCCACGCCGACGACGGCATAAGGGCAGCGCTCGCGCACGCACATCGCGTCAAACAAGGGCAGCGACTCCGGCGCCACGGCCAGCACATAGCGCTCCTGGCTTTCGTTGCACCAGATTTCCTTCGGGGCCAGGCCGCTTTCCTCGAGCGGGACTTGGCTGAGATCGAAGCGCGCGCCGCGGCCGGCGCCATCGACCAGCTCCGGGAAAGCATTGGAGATACCGCCCGCGCCGACGTCGTGGATCGCCAGGATGGGGTTGTTGGCGTCGAGCGCCCAGCAGTGGTTGATGACTTCTTGCGCCCGGCGCTGTATCTCAGGGTTGCCGCGCTGCACCGAGTCGAAATCAAGCGCCGCGGCATTGGCGCCGGCGGCCATGGAACTGGCCGCGCTGCCGCCCATGCCGATGCGCATGCCCGGGCCGCCGAGCTGGATCAGCAAGGTGCCGGCCGGAAACGCCACCTTGTGCGTCTGCGAGGCCGAGATGCTGCCCAGGCCGCCGGCGATCATGACCGGCTTGTGATATCCGCGCCGCTGCCCATCGACAGTCTGCTCATAAACACGGAAGTAGCCACCCAGGTTCGGCCGCCCGAACTCGTTGTTGAACGCGGCGCCGCCCAACGGGCCCTCGATCATGATCTGCAAGGGACTCACGATGTGCCCCGGCTTGCCGTAGGACGTGCGTTCCCAGGGTTCGCTCGTGTCCGGCAGGTGAAGGTTCGACACGCTGAACCCGGTCAGGCCGGCTTTCGGCTTGGAGCCGCGGCCGGTGGCGCCCTCGTCGCGGATTTCACCGCCCGCGCCGGTGGACGCCCCCGGGAACGGCGAGATCGCCGTCGGGTGATTGTGCGTTTCCACCTTCATCAACACGTGCACGGTCTCGGTCCGTGCCGAATACTGCGGCGCATTGGTGTAGCCCCGCGGCAGCCAGCGCTCCGCGAGGCCGCCCTCCATCACCGACGCGTTGTCGCTGTACGCCACCACCGTGTGCTGGGGCGCCAGCTGATGCGTGTTGCGGATCATCTGGAACATCGAGCGCTCTTGCGCCACGCCATCGATGGTGAATTGGGCGTTGAAGATCTTGTGGCGGCAGTGTTCGCTGTTGGCCTGCGCGAACATCATCA
>CAZBOF010000342.1:0-1542 GCA_964493285.1 uncultured Rhizobacter sp.
GATGACCGGGATGACGATGTAGAGCACCACCGACACCAGCAGCGTGTCCCACGGCACGGTGATGGCCGACAGGCCCAGCAGCAGGCCGACGATGGGTGCGAAGGCGAACACCATGATGGTGTCGTTCAAGGCCACCTGCGACAGCGTGAATACCGGATCGCCGCCCGTCAGCCGGCTCCAGACGAAGACCATCGCCGTGCAGGGCGCGGCGGCCAGCAGGATCAAGCCGGCCACGTAGCTGTCGAGCTGGTCGGCTGGTAGCCACTCGGCGAAGACCTGACGGATGAAGATCCACGCCAGCAGCGCCATCGAGAACGGCTTGACCGTCCAATTGACGAACAGCGTGACGCCGATGCCGCGCCAGTGCTGCTTGACCTGGCCCAGCGCACCGAAGTCCACCTTGAGCAGCATGGGGATCACCATGATCCAGATCAGCAGGCCCACCGGCAGATTGACCTGGGCCACTTCCATGCGGCCGATGGCCTGGAACACGCCGGGCGCGAACTGGCCCAAGGCGATGCCGGCGACGATGCACAGCAGCACCCACACGGTCAGGTAACGCTCGAAGATGCTCATCGAGAACGATGGCGTGGCGGCGACGGCTTCGGTCTGTACGGTCATCGTGCTACCTCACTGCTTGCCGATGACGCGCAGCTCGTGCTGCAGCGACATGGCATCGAGCCGTTGGAGCGGCAGCGACAGGAACAGCTCGATGCGACGCTTGAGCGTCAACGCAGCGTCCATGAACGCCTTGCGCTGCTGTTCCTCGCTGCCTTCGACGGCGGCCGGATCGGGCACGCCCCAATGGGCCGACACCGGCTTGCCCGGCCAGACGGGACACACCTCGCCAGCGGCGTTGTCGCAGACGGTGAAGATGAAATCGAACACCGGCGCACCGGGCGCCACGAACTCGTCCCAGCTCTTGCTGCGGTAGCCGGTCGCCGGCAGGTGCAGGCGCTCCAGCGTGGCGAGCGCCAAGGGATGCACTTCGCCCTTCGGGTGGCTGCCTGCCGACCAGGCGCGAAAGCGCCCCTGGCCCAATGCGTTGAGGATGCCTTCGGCGAGGATCGACCGCGCCGAATTGCCCGTGCAGAGGAACAAGGCGTTGTAGGTAAGTTCTGTCGTCATGCGCGCCTCGGGTCAGCAGCAGGATGTTGCCGACTTTGGGGTGCGCGGCGCGCAGCACGCCGCGGCGGCGCCGGGCGCGGCCTGGGGTGCTTCATTGAACATCGGGATGCTGCCCAGCGTGTGGAAATGCTCCCAGGCCACGCCCTGCGGGTCGGTGATCCAGTGCTTCTCGCTGCGCGCATAGCAGCAGGTCGTGGTGCCTTCGTCCAGCAACGTCATGTCGGCGGCCTGCGCGCGGGTCTTTAGCGCAGCCAGTTCCTCGGCGTCGTCGGTCTGGAAGCCCAGGTGGTCGATGCCCGGCTTGCCGCCGCGCGTGGAGATGGCGAAGTTCACCGGCGGGTCTTCGAGCATCCACTTCGCGTAGTCGCCTTCGACGCGGGCCGGCTGCGCGGCGAACAGTTGGGAATAGAAGCC
>CAZBOF010000343.1:0-1522 GCA_964493285.1 uncultured Rhizobacter sp.
CGACAATTTTCTTGGCCATGTTTCTTTCCTGAGAGACCCGCAAACATCAGCGGGCCTTGAGTTCAAACGCCAAGCATGTAACCTGCGGACAGATCCTTCTTGGCTCCTCGTACCGGTGTCTCGTCACCGGCAGCAACGGGATGGCTTGGGCGGAACGAGCCGCCGAGCCGCCACCCAGGCTCAGATCCGTTGCTTCAAAGAGTATTGAAACAACTGGATCGGCAACGAATCTGCCGTTTTCGCCGTCATATTTTTTCGACTTGCGCGAAGTCGAGTTCCACCGGCGTGGCACGGCCGAAGATCGTGACCGACACGCGTACCTTGGATTTGTCGTAGTTGACGTCTTCCACGGCACCGTTGAAATCGGTGAACGGGCCTTCCTTGACACGCACCAGCTCACCCACCGACCACTCCACCTTCGGACGGGGTTTCTCGACCCCCTCTTGCATCTGGGAGACGATCTTCATGACCTCGGCCTCGGAAATCGGGGACGGGCGATTCTTCGCGCCACCCACGAAGCCAGTGACCTTGCTGGTGTGCTTCACCAGGTGCCAGGTGTCATCGGCCATTTCCATCTCGACCAGCACGTAGCCGGGGAAGAAGCGGCGCTCGGTGACGGACTTCTTGCCATTCTTCAGTTCGACGACCTCTTCCATCGGAACGAGGATGCGGCCGAACTTGGCTTGCAACTCGGAGCGATCGATGCGTTCGCGCAGGTTGCGCTCGACGGCCTTCTCCATGCCCGAATAGGCATGCACCACGTACCAGCGCATGTTGGAGGCCGGAGCCAGCGACGCAGCCGACACATCGGCTCCAGTGGTTTGTTCGCTCATCAGGTTTGCCTCAACGCTTCCAGCCGAGAATCAGGTCGTACAACGCCCACTCCACGGTCTTGTCGGTCAACCAGAGAAACAGCGCCATCACGACGACGAATGCGAACACATACAACGTCATCTGGATCGCCTCCTTGCGCGATGGCCAGACGACCTTGCGCACTTCGCGAATGGCGTCGCGTGCGAAAGCAATCAGCTGCTTGCCGGCTTCGGACGTGAAGAACACCCCCACGGCCACGACCAGCAACCCGAGCAGGGCACCCACGCGCATCCAGAGGTCCTGGCGGTCGAGCGCATAGAACGCGCCGACGGCGGCCACCACCAAGGCAGCGGCCAGTGCGAGCTTGGCTTTGTCAGCGCCGGTGGAAACGGTCTCGATTTGCGGATTGGCCATTTCGTTTCTTACGGTTCGCTGCAGCCCGGAAGGCAGCAGGTTCAACGACAACTTTTACTGCCGCCTTTCAGCAGCAAAGCCCGCCGGGGTTTTCCAGCGGGCTGCGATCAGATTTGCCCAAGCACAAACGGAATTCTGAGCTTGGCAGGGGCAGAGGGAATCGAACCCCCAACCTCTGGTTTTGGAGACCAGCGCTCTGCCAGTTGAGCTATACCCCTGCGGCTAAAAGCAAACCTGCGCTCACCTCACTCGAGGATTTTGGCGACGACGCCTGCGCCCACGGTGCGCCCGCCCT